>DITZ01000103.1:247-49871 GCA_002422985.1 Sphingomonadales bacterium UBA6171 | reverse complement strand
AGGACCCGCTGATTAAGAGTCAGCAATCAGTATCTCCCGCCATACCCCGCATAGCCACGAAATCGCTTTCGTTTCATGCAGTTATTGGGCAAAACGAGGTGAGGCCGGGATTGGCCTCGCTGACCCCGGCTCCGTCTTAACCGTCTTAATTCCCGTCTTGGAACGGGGTGGAGCCGAGCCGATGCAGATGAATGAAACCCTCGAACTCACCGACAAGATTGTGCGGGGCAAGCCACCCGCCACCGGTGGGCAGTATCTTGTGCGCGATGCCGCGCTGCCCGGCTTCTTTGTGGTCGTGGGCAAGCGCACCAAAACCTTTACCGTGCAGTGCGATGTGAAGGACGAGCTGGGACGCCGCCGCACCAAGAAGGTGGCGATCGGTCAGGTTGGCGAGCTGTCGGTCGCTCAGGCCCGCGCGAAGGCCAAGGCGACGCTGGGCGCGCTACAGGTCGAGGGCAAGTTCGAGGAGCGGCGGAAGGAATGGACGCTCGGTGAGGCATGGGATCACATGCGCGAGTTCGAGCTGCCGGGGAAGGGGTCGCGGCCCCGCACGGTCGATGGTTACGAGAAGACGATCCGCCGCCTCATGGGCGACTGGCGGGACGTGCCGCTCCGCAAGTTTGCCGACAAACCGCATCTCGTCACCGAGCGCCACCGCACGATCACCCGCGACAATGGCGCCTATGCCGCCAATCACTTCGGGAGAGCCTTTCGGCGGCTCTATAACTACGCCCAGGCGAAGCTCGACCGCACCTTGCCCGTCACCGCATGGTCGAAGGTCATCAGCTTCAACCGCGAGTATCGCCGCAATACGGGCATGGGCGAGGGCGAGCTGTCCGGCTGGTTTGCCCAGCTCGCCGCGCTGCCCAACGGAGTGCGCCGCGAGTTTCACTTGCTCACCCTATTGTCGGGATCGCGCCCTGACGCGCTGAGCCGGGCAGAGTGGCGGCACGTCGATGTGCGCCGCCGGGCGCTGCACATTCCCGACCCGAAGGGCGGCACGCATCGGGCTTTCGATATTCCCCTGTCGCGCCCCATGCTGGCATCGCTGGCGCGCGTCCGCAGGGCGGGCCGGATGCTCGCCCCGCGTCAGGCCGAGCGCTTCATCTTCCCGGCGGTCAAGAGCAAGAGCGGGCACCTTGTCGAGTGGAAGGAAGACCGCACGATCCTGAGCAAGTGGGGCGTCGATCTTCGGCAGTCCTACACCATCGCCGGGGAGGCGCTCGACGTGTCGGAGCGCACCATGAAGCGGCTGATGAACCACGCCACGCAAGACGTGACGATGGGCTATGGCGACCGCAACAAGATGTGGCCGCGCCTTGTCGCCGAGCAGGACCGCATATCCGCACATATGATGGCGCAGGCCGGGGCGGCGGGCGCGCGGATTGCCGATGCGGAGCGCCGCTTCGACCTTTACTCCGAGCGCGATGGCGAGCGGGTGCTGGTGCGGGCGGCGATCAGGATGCGCGATGCCGAGGCGCTGGCAGAGGCAGCGGACGTGAGCGGCGAATGGCCGGAAAGCCGCGACGCCGTGCTGGTCGATTGCCTTGGTCGCGCGCGCTGGATGTTGGCCGATGGCTGGGACAGGATCGCGGATACTGTCAGTTTCTTCGCCTGACCCGGTAAAACTGCTTGCCGCGTGCAGCGTGGCGATGCCATATTCAACATTGCTCGGGACAGCATGACCGACGCCGGAGTGTAGTCCGGGACCGAGCCGGTGGGCGACACAACAAGCCCTCAATTCGCGTTGCAGGCCTATAGCGGGCCGCGTGGACCCTGCGAGCCGACGGAACTGACACAGCCTCTCAACTGAGTTGCGAGCGCGCATTCCGTCGGAGCTATACATGCGTTCTGAAATTGATGACTCGTGGTCGCAGATCGCCGACCATGTTGCGGGTCGGGTGACGGAATACATCCGCGCCAACCCGCCTGTGCCGACCCCTTGGTTTACGCCAGAGGATGCCGCCGCCTATCTCCGCCTGACCCGCAGAGGGCTTGAGGACATGCGCGGCAATGGCAGCGGTCCCCGCTTCCACAAGGTCAACGCGCGCGTCGTCCGGTATCACCGCGACGACCTCGACGCATGGCTTCTGTCTGACGGAGGCGCGCGTGGCTGAATACATGATGCCCGCGCCGGGGGAGGGCGCGGGCAGTGATGCGGGACGGACCAAGCCCCAGGACCGGATCGACTTTGCCCCGCTTTGGGCAAGGCCCGAAATCAGCAACTGCCCCTGCGCGCTCGAATATGCCGCCGAGCGGGCGCTCGACTATGCCGAGGTGGTCCACGACTTCGACTGCGAGGATCGCGGGCGACTGTTCCCCAATCCGATCTTCGACCGCTGCGCCGATCCACTGCTGCTGATGGACTTCCTGCCATTCGACGTGTCCGAGCCGGTGCGCCGCGAGGCCGAGCGGAGGCTGCGCGCATGGCCGATGTAGAGCTTCCCGCAATCGACGCGAGCGCCGCCGCCGAGTTTGTCAGCCGCAACTTCGGTCTGCCGTCCGTAATGGCGTTCCGGGCCGGGCGCTGCCTTAATCCGTCACTGCCGACCACCGATGCCGCCCGCGCCTTCATCGCCGCCCATCCCGGCGACGATCTATATTTCGCCATCGCCGAACGGCGGGACGCGGTGGTGGGCAAGCCCGCCAAGGCGGACTGCATCGGCGCGCGCTGGGCATGGGTTGACCTCGACCCGCCGAAGGGTCTGACCGATCCGGGGGCGCTGGAAGGCTGGCGCGCGGATCAGATTGCAGCATTGGAGGCAAGCGATCTGCCGCGCCCGCCAGTGCTCATCAATTCAGGCCGGGGGTTGTGGGCCTTGTGGAGGCTGACCCGGCGCGTTGACCCCGATGAGGCAGAGGCGATCAACCGCGCTTTGGCGGCGGCGCTGGGCGCGGATCACTGCCACAACATCGACCGCGTGGCGCGCGTGCCCTTCACGCGCAATAGCAAGACGGGCGCGCTGGCGACCGTGCTGCGCGACGAGCCGGATGCAATCGCGCCAGAAGTGTTGCCGCACGCCGCACCGTCCGGCGCGCGAGGTGCTGGCGCGACTGCGCCGCCGCCAACCATCGGGGCGCGGCTGGCATCGCTGGACGAATTGGACCGCTGGGCGGTGCCCGACCGGGTTCGCGTCGTTCTCAATCATGGCCGTGACCCCGACAACCCAAAGGACGGCGACGACAGCCGCTCCGCATGGCTGTTCGACGCGGTGTGCCAGCTTGTCCGCTGCGAGGTGCCGGATAGCATCATCATGGCAATCCTCACCGACCCGGACCTTGGTATCTCTGCCAGCGTTCTCGACAAGCGGGGTGGGGCAGAGCGCTACGCCGCACGACAGATTGAACGGGCGCGCGATCATGTTGCCGATCCCCAGCTGGCAGAGGTGAATGAGCGCCACTTCGTCGTTGAGAACGACAGCGGCAAGTGTCGCGTTGCGGAGTGGGTTCCGGCCGACAACGGGCGGGAACAGTTATCCTTTCAGTCGTTCGACGACTTCCGCAATCGCTACATGAACCGGCAGGTTGAGGTGGGCACTGATGCCAAGGGCGTGCCGATAACCAAGCCGCTTGGTGGCTGGTGGCTGGGGCACGCGCGGCGACGTCAGTTTCGCGGTCTCGTATTCCGGCCGGGCGGTGAACCCGTCATTGGCGGGCGGCTGAACCTGTGGCGCGGCTTCGGGGTCGATCCCGTGCCCGGCGACTGGTCGCTCATGCGCGCCCACATCCGCGACGTGTTGGCGGCGGGCGATCCCGTCTGCGACGACTACATTCTGCGCTGGGCGGCGTGGGCCGTGCAGCACCCCGACGAGCCTGCCGAGGTAGCCCTCGTATTCCGGGGCGGAATGGGCGTGGGCAAGAGCACGTTCGGGCGCGCAATGCGGCGGCTGTTCGGTCAGCACGGGCTGCACGTCAACTCGCCCACGCAGGTCTCAGGGCGGTTCAACGCGCACCTGAGGGACGTGTGCCTGCTCTTCGCTGACGAGGCGATCCAGCCGGGGGACCGCGCGGCGCGCGGCGTGCTCAAGGCGATGCTGACCGAGCCGACGCTGCCAATCGAGGGCAAGGGCAGGGATGTGATCGAGGCCCCCAACTACACCAAGGTTGTCATGGCCTCGAACGAGGATTGGGTCGCCGCCGTGGACGACGACGACAGGCGCTTCGCCGTGTTCGATGTCTCAAAGGAACGGCAGAAGGATGAGGCATATTTCGCCGCCCTATACGCGGAGCTGGATGACGGGGGCTTGGAAGCCATGCTCCACGACCTGCTGGCGATGGACCTTGAGGGATGGCACCCCCGGCGGGCCATTCCCGATACGACCGCACGGCAGGAACAGCGTGCCGCGACGCTCGATGGCTTCGATGCGTTCTTCCTCGACCTGCTGCGGGAGGGCGAAATCCCGGCGATGAGCATGGTCGGCGACGACAGGCCCCGCATCTCAACGATGGTTATGCGCGACCTTGCAGCAGAGCGCTGCCGGCGCGGCGACATCAGCCTCAATCAGGTGTCCAAACTGTTCGAGCGGCTTGGGTTTGAGAAGCATAGGAAGTCGCGCCCCAGCGGGTTCATCCTCCCCCCTCTGCCAGAGGCACGGGCCGCGTGGGACCGGGTTCGGTCGCCGGTCGCATGGGATGACGCTGACAGGTGGGTTGTGATGGGCGGGAGGGGCGACGAATGGGTTCCGTTCTGATGCGCCGGGGCGTCGCCAACCGACTTGCAACCGACCTTGCTCTGACCTGCGCCCAAGGTCGGTTGGGCATAAGCCACTGTTTTTACAGGGCGGATGACCGACGTAACCGACTTAACCGGCTCCCCGACCCTCTTTGCATTCGCCGGGGTTTTCCGCCCAAGGGGCAGCGGTTGGCAGGGGCTGTAGCCATTACCCCTCTATTACTCTTTAGGTCGGTTAAGTCGGTTAAGTCGGAAAAGGGATGTAATTCTGGAGGGTTACTCCCAACCGACCTTGCACCGACCCTCCCGACCTTGCCGGTGGTGCCTGTTGGGCTGAGGGGTGCAGCTCCCGGAAACCCGCCCTCGTGTCGCGTAAAAAAGGCCCGCCCGCGCCGCATGGCGTCCGGCCCCGATGGCTGGCCCGGACCCGCTGACCATCAATCAGCAGGTATCGCCACGCAAGGCACTGGTTTTGCACCGTGCAGTGGGCGGAAACCCAAGACTAGGACGGTGAAAAGGACGGCGCTGCACATGGAAATGAGCTATGGAACAAAGCATGAACAGTGATGCGGAACCGAGTGGCAACCTGCCCACGACGCGCGATGCCAAGCACGGCACCGTGACCATCAACGCGCCCGGTCTCGCCATCATCACCGACATGGCGCGGAACGGCCATCCCATCAACGGCATCGCCGCCGCGCTGGGCATGTCGGGCCGGGTGCTGCGCGAGTGCCGCAAGCGTCAGCCGGAAGTCGAGGAGGCCCTGAGCGAGGGGCTGGCGGGGCTGGAACAGGAGCTTGTGCATAGCCTGCTGGCAGCGGCCCGGAAGGGGCAGATCGCCGCCGCCATGTTCCTGCTCAAGTGCCGCCACGGCTACCGCGAGACGGGCCAGACCGACACCGCGCCGAAGGTCGCGGTGCAGATCAACCTGCCCGGCGCGATGGACGAGCGGGCCTACGCGCGGCTCATCGAGGAGGGGGAGGGTGGTTCATGCCCCTCCCCCCGGTCGGCAGGGCGGGACTCCTCCCCCGGCGAGAACGAACAGGGAGGGCGCGGCCATGCACACGCCTAAGCTGACAACCCCGACGCCTTGGCAGGATCGCGTGCTGGCGGTCCCAGAGCACCTGAACCTTGCCATGCTTGGCGGGCGCGGCTCCGGCAAGACGACCGCGCTGGCGCTGCTCGTTCTCCGGCACTGCGTCCAGTATGAGGACCGGGCGCGCGTGCTGATCCTGCGCGCCACCTACAAGAGCCTCGCCAACCTGTGGGACGAGCTTGAGGCGCTGTTCCGGGATGCCTTCCCCGGCGGCGTCAACTCCAACCGCGCCGATTTCGTCATCCGCTGCCCGAACGGCGCGGTGGTGACGCTGGGCAACCTGTCCAGCGCGAAGGACGTGGCGAAGTGGCAGGGGCAGGAGGCGAACCTGCTGGCGGTCGATGAGATCACCAACTTCACCACCCTGCGTCACATCAACATGCTCCAGGCGAACCTTCGTGGCCCGGCTGGCGTCCCGACGCGCATGATCGTGCTGGGCAACCCCGGCGGGCCGCTGCACGCCACCATCGCGCGGATGCACGTCACGGGGCGGGTGCCGTGGCGGCCCTACGAGCTGGATGACGGCTCGCGCTGGGTATATGCCCCGTCCACCTACCTCGACAATCCGACCATCGACACGGAGCGCTACGCCCGGTCCATCATCGCGTCGTCCGGCGGCGACCGGGCGCTGGCAGAGGCGTGGCTGAACAACAACTGGTCCGAGCTGGCGGGCGCGTTCTTCGCCGATGTGTTCGGCGATCACTGCATCATTCCTGACAGCGACTTCCGGGTGCCGGGCAAGCGCATCAACGATCACGGCTGGTATAGCTGCGTCGCGCTGGATTGGGGCTGGTCGGCTCCCACCGCCGCCGCGCTGGCGATCCACCCCTTGCAGCCCGGTCTGATCGGCCCCGGTGGGCGGGTCTTCCCCAAGGGATCGTGGATCATCATCGACGAGGTGCATAGCGCCCGCTCCGACGACCCCTCTCTGGGCAAGGGCTGGCCGCCGCAGATGGTCGCGGAAGAGGTGCTGGCTGCCTGCGAGCGGTGGGGCGTTCGCCCTCGCGGGGTGGGCGACGACGCGCGCGGATTGCAGAACGACACGCTGCTGGATCAGCTCTCGCGCCACGGGCTGACCTTGGTGAAGCCGCAGAAGGACCGCATCAGCGGGTGGGTGAAGGTCAAGTCGCTGATGGCCGCCGCGCGCGACGGCGACCCCGATACCCCCGGCCTCTGGATTTCTGAGCGCTGCCGTTTCGCCCTTGAGACCCTGCCGCTTCTGCCGCGCGACGATGTGCGGCTGGAGGACGTGGACACGTCGGCGAACGACCACTTCGCCGACGCGCTCCGATACCTCGTTAACTCACCCCTCCAGATCGCCCGCTTCGGGCGGACCAACATCTTTTGAAAGGAGACACTGCCATGACTGCAATGAACGAGGACGGCGTGCCCATCCGGGCCGACATTCCGCTGGACCACCACCCCGACAGCCTGCTGGGCGTCGCGCGGGCGCTGAACGAGCCGGGATCGCTGGGGGCCAACGCGCTCGCCGCCGCGCGCGAGGCAATGCGGATCGGCTACGAGGCGATGGGCAGGCTGAACGACGCGGAGCGGGACATGAACGCGATGGGCGAGCCTGCCATCCGTCGCCAGCACCCCGTGGCTGGCAGCGCCCGCACCGAGTATAGCGACAACGTCCGCATGATCCGGGGACGGCCGACGCGGGTGCAGGATGCCACCGAGTTCATCGACGCGGCGGAGAAGGCATTTGCTCGGACTGCCCCGGCCATCGACCGGCGGATGCGCGAGCTGCGCGGCTACCGCGACACGCTCGCCACCCGCGTATCGGCGGCGCTCGACAACCCGGCGCGCAAGACGGCGGAGGGGCTGGCGCTCGCCTCCGAGGTGCGGGCGCATATGAAGGGCATGAAGCGGGCGGAGGACAGGACGTCCCACGCGATGCGCGCCATCGAGGCAGAGGACAAGACGACGGTTGCAGCGATCCTGCACGCCCCGGCCTACCTCTCCGGGCTGACCGACGAGGCCCTTGCCATCGTCCGCGCCCGCGCCGCCGCCAAGTTCGCGCCGCTGGACAGTGCCCAGCTCGACGCTACCGAGGCGGCAATTCGGCAGGTGATGAACGCGGGCAGCGCCCTGACCCGTCGCTACGGGGACGTGCTGGCGCTTAGGAGTGCCCCGGCGGCGCGGGCCGCGACGAGCCTTCGGGCGTTGGGTGCGGCGGGGTGAAGCGCGTCAACGGGCCGGAGCGCGACGTGGCGCTCCACATGCCCAAGGTCCGCCGCCCGTGCCTGCGTTGTCGCGAGCCGTTCGCCAGCACGGGGCCGGGCAACCGGCTGTGCAGGCGTTGCCTCCTCCGGGCGGCGGATATGAGTCCGTTTGCTCCGGGCTGGCCCGTGCTGTTTGCCGTTTCAGTAGGCCGTCCCTTGGGCTAGGCTAACTGGCAAGGGGGATTAGATGGCAACGAAGGCATACCGACGATTTGTGCAAAGAATCGATTATTACGGGACCGACCTTGAGCTGTGTGACTTGTTGGTCCGGCAGTTTTTCGCGCTTCCCAATAGCGAGGTCTCGCTGGCGCAAGCCCTCGACAGCACGGATGAACGGCACCCCTTTCTGAGTCGCAGGCAAAACAACAAGAGATCACGTGCAATTTGCGGTATGCACTTAAAGCACACGCTGCACGTTGCTTTCGTGAAGGATCTCTTCGAGGACTTTTCCGAGTTTCTGTCTGATACAATGACAAAGGCGGCACTGAGAGGCATCGATCCTGCTCGGTTTGTAGGAGAGGTAAAACTCGATATTCATGCCTCTGATTTTCTTGCGGCGGGTAATTGGGATGCTGCCGTCAGGTTGGTTTCAGATGCTATATTCAGGAAGCTCGAAAACGAACGTAATACGCGCGATTTGATCCGAAAGGCGAGTGTGAGGCTTGGCCTTCAAATAGATCAAGCAATCCTGGATAGCGCCATGCCTTATCTCGATGCGCGGCATATGCTTGTTCACCGGGACGGAGGGACAGATGAGCAGTATAGAAACGACTATCCAGCAATTGCG
This sequence comes from Sphingomonadales bacterium UBA6171, assembly GCA_002422985.1. Lineage (GTDB taxonomy): Bacteria > Pseudomonadota > Alphaproteobacteria > Sphingomonadales > Sphingomonadaceae > Sandaracinobacteroides. Next base: position 41,088 of record DITZ01000103.1, on the reverse strand, counting down.
TTAAACAACAACAAAATTACTGTTGATTATCCTTTTGTCGCTGAGGCCAAGCGGACCGTCTCTGCCCTTGCCTTGGACATCGACAATCGCATCTTGGCGGCGGGGCTTGTTCGTCAACAGGATATTGCTGGGCAACGGTGAAGCGTCCAGTGCCAAGGCGACTACCGCCTTGATGTGATCGACCCGGACGAATACGGTGCATCCCTACTGAGTGGGGGTGCGGTTGGTGAGTTCCGAAGTCGAGAAAAAGGCTGAAATTGGTGACATCGCCAAAATGCTTGAAGGGCTGTCGCCCATACAGGTTGAAGTCGTCCATGCGATCATCAAAGGATTTTCCGAAGAGCAGGTAAGCGAGCTTGTCCTAGACGACTTCTTGGCCGTTCCTGCATTTGAGTATTTCTCGATGCGGCTGGCTGCACACCATGCCTACAGCTCAAACGTGCTGAAAAAGGAAAACTTTGAGCACATTTTGGAACAGGCCTTCAAGCGCACGGGCGTTGCTGCGGCTCGCGCGGATAGCATGACATTGCGTGGGGCGGACCTGACGGTCGACGGCGTGACGCTGTCGCTCAAGACTGAGGCGGCAAAGAACCTTCAGGCAGCACGCATCACAATATCGAAGCTGATGGAGGCGGCGTGGATCAAGCAGATTACATCCGTCGATGACATTCCGGGATATATCGCGTCGATGGTCATGCCGCACTTCGGCAATTACGATCGCGTGTTCATCCTCCGAAGCTACCCCGACCGGGACCGTGCCAAGTTTGTTCGCTACGACCTGCACGAGATACCGAAGCCGGTTCTTGAAGCGGTGGGTGGGCTTGCGCCGGGTGATTTCAGCCCGCTGACAGGCACGCGGACCACGTCGGCACAGGTTCGCTGGAACGGCGCTCCTGCGTTTAAGTTTCGGCTCGACGGCAGCGACGACAAGCTCACAATAAATCAGCTCGACGTGGCGCTATGCCCACTTCATGCGTGGTGGAGCTTGGCCGCTCCGATCTAGACTGCCAACGCCATCTGTCCCCCGGCTGGGTCGGGCGCGGTATAGCGACCGGCGGCATCCGCTGCGATGGCGTTCGCGATTTGCGCCGCGATCATCGGCGGCACCGCATCGCCAATCTGACGATATTTGAAGGATAGACTTCCGAGGAATTGGTAGTCGGCTGGGAAGCCCTGCAATAGCGCCATCTCACGCACGGACAGCAATCGATCCTGCTCAGGGTGAGAGTAGCGTCCGTTGCCGGGGTGGCTGCACTCGCGCGTCACGGTGGGGGCAACCTTGTCCCAAGCGAGCCTCCCGTAGATATCGGGGAAGGAACCCGGCTTGTTCACGTTCATGCTCGGGATACGCAGATGCGCTTGGCTCTCGGTCAGGTCAGTCCAGCTCCCGCCGTCCCTCGGGATGGCCTGCATCCTCGCCATCGAAGCCTCACCCATGTTTGGGCAGACGTGCATTGGATCGTCCGGGTCGGTTTCCCCGGCGCGCAATGGTGGCAGGTGCCCGATGGTATCGCGAACAGTCCGCAGGCGGGTAACGGTCGGGATGGCAAGATCGAAGCGATCTCCGAGCTTTGCAATGATTAGGCTTCTAATGCGGCTTTGCGGAAGGCCGAAATTCTTGAGGTCGTGCACCTCCGCGAACACCTCATAGCCCAGCCCGGTCAGGCTACGGTGCAGTCCGTGGAAATGGTGGTTGTGCCGTCCCTTCAACAGCTCCTTCACATTCTCGATCACCACATACTTTGGCTTCCAGGCTGCGGCGAAAACGGCGGTTCGCTCAACTAGCTGGTTGCGGGGGTCATCGCTGACATGATTGCGGGACTGTTTTTGGCTGAAACCAGTGCAGGGAGCACACGAGATCAGCACGTCAATATCTGCGGCGGTGAAGCCGAAATGCGAAGATATCTCATCGGGGTCCGCTACGGACAGATCGGCCGACAAGGGCTCAAGGCCGACATTCGCGTGATAGGTGGCGTTGCAGCCCGTTGCGCCGATCCCGTGGCTGGGCTTCGCGACTTCCAGATCGACGGCACCAAGGGGCACGAAACTGCCTTGTCGAGCGAAGCCCGACGACATCCCTCCACCGCACGAAAACAAGTCTACAAAACCAAGCTGCATGTCGCTCTACGATTCACCCCACCGCCTCAGATCATGTTGCCTTCTTAGCCCATGGCAAGGAGAACGAAACAAGAAAGTGCCACCGGGGGGCGATTGCCGACAATGGCGGAGGGCATTTCGTGGGCCAACGCGAGCGGGACACCGTCTTAATTCCCGTCTTTCTAAGACGGTGGCCCATGCGGGGGTGAGCTAACCTATTGGAAAACATGGTGGACGCACTTGGGCTCGAACCAAGGACCCGCTGATTAAGAGTCAGCTGCTCTACCAACTGAGCTATGCGTCCGCGCTTTGGCCCACGGGCTTGCGAGGGCGGGCGGGTAGCAGGGGTTTTTGGGGTTGTCCAGTGGGTTTTGCTGATTCGCAGGCGGAATTGCCGCCGCCGGGCCGGGCGGGCTTTGGTTACAACACCCGGTCTGTGCGCTGGCGCCAGACGCCGATGATGATGCCGAATGCGGTCATCACCGTAAGCATCGAGGAGCCGCCGTAGCTGACCAGCGGGAGCGGGATGCCCACCACCGGGGCGAAGCCCATCACCATCAGCAGATTGATGAGAACATAGAAGAAAACGGTCATCGACAGGCCCGTCGCCAGCAGGCGGCCGAAGATGGTCTGGGTGGCAAGCCCGACCCGCAGGCCCCAGTTCAGCACCAGCAGGAAGGCGATGATGAGGCCGACGCCGCCCAGAAGGCCCCATTCCTCTGCCATGGTGGCGAAAACGAAATCGGTGTGCGGCTCTGGAAGATAATCGAGGTGGCTTTGCGAGCCGTTGAGGAAGCCCTTGCCGTCCAGGCCGCCCGATCCGATCGCGATCTTGGACTGGGTGATGTGGTAGCCGTCGCCCAGCGGGTCTTTTTCCGGATCGAGGAAAATCTGCACGCGGCGCTGCTGATAATCATGCATCAGCGAATAGAGCAGCGGCAGCGAAAGGAGGCCAAGCCCGCCCGGCACCAGAATGAAGCGCCAGGGCAGGCCGCCCAGAAACATCAGCGTGATGCCGCCCGCCAGGATGGTGACCGCCGTGCCGAGATCAGGTTGCAGCAGCACCAGCGCCACGGGGGCGAAGATGAAGGCGAGCGGCGGCCAGAGCGCCGGAAGCGTGCCGGCGGCCCCGCGCGGCATGTAATGATAGAAGCGGGCGATGGCGAGGACGACCGCCAGCTTCATCAGTTCAGAGGGTTGCAGACGGATGAAGCCCAGCTCCAGCCAGCGCTGCGAACCGCCCTTCACCGCGCCCAGCAGCTCCACGCCGACCAGCGCCACGAGGACGACGGCATAGAGCGGCCAGGCGATGGCGAGCCAGAAACGCAGCGGCACGAAGGAGAGGCTGAGCATCCAGACGATGAAGATGGCGAAGCGGATCAGGTGGCGCGCGGCCCAGGGATCGAAGCTGCCGGCGGCGGCGGAATAAAGGACGACGGCGCCGAAGCCGCCGATGGCGATGATGAGGAGGATCGGCTTCCATGGCTGGTGCAGCAGCCGTTGCGGCCAGCGGGAGTTGAGGACACCGTCGATCATGCGGGCGGCACCGGGGCGGCGGCCTGTGCAGCCGCTGCCGCCGCCGCTTCGGCGGCGCGACGGGCGGCTTCGCGGGCCTGCACCACCGCGGCGAGCGATTTTTCCGCCTGTTCGCGATCATAGATCCAGGTGACGACATCCCGCGCGATGGGGGCCGCGGCGCGCGAGCCGCTGATGCCATGTTCCACCACCACGGCGACGGCGTAGCGCGGCTGCTCCACCGGCGCGAAGGCGACGAAGAGGGCGTGGTCGCGGAAGCGGCGCTCGACGCCGGCACCGCCACGGAAGCCGGCGGAGATGCGGCGGACCTGCGCCGTGCCGGTTTTGCCGGCCAGCGTGACGCCATCCACCTTCAGCCGTGCAGACCGGGCGGTGCCGCCGGGGCCGTTCACCACATTCGCCATGCCGCGCCGCACCGTGTCCAGATAATCGGGCAGGATGGGGAGCGGGGTGAAGGGGGCGGGTTTGGGACCGGCCACCAGCCGGGGGACGACGAGACGGCCGCTCGCCAGTCGCGCGGCCATGACGGCCAGTTGCAGCGGGTTGGTTTGCAGATAGCCCTGGCCGATGGCGGTGTTGAGCGTGTCGGCGACCGTCCATTTGCGGTCGTAGCGGCGCATCAGCCATTCGGGATCGGGCACGGTGCCTTCACGCTGCACCGGCATGGGGATGTCGAACTCCTGCCCCAGCCCCAGTTTGCGCGCCATGTCTGCCACCGCATCCGGGCCGATGCGGCGGGCCATGGTGTAGAAGAAGACGTTGCACGACGCCGCGATGGCGCGTTCCATGTCGACCGTGCCATGGCCGCTGCGCTTGTGGCAGTGCCAGGTGTTGGAGCCGACGCGGTAACGGCCGCCGCAGGTGACGGTGTCTGATGGCGGCACACCTTCGGCCAGCGTGGCGAGGGCGGTGGCGAGCTTGAAGGTGGAGCCGGGGACATACAGCCCCTGCGTGACCTTGTTCAGCAGCGGCTTGGTTTCGGCGGCCTGCATTTCGGCCCACAGCTTGCCGGGGATGCGGTTCGAAAAGATGTTGGGATCAAAGGCCGGCATGGAGAGCATGCATTTGATGTCGCCGCTGAGGCAGTCGATGACGACGAGACTGACGCTTTCCTTGCCGACGCGGGCGGCGGCGAAGCTTTGCAGGCCGCGATCCAGCGTGAGCTGCACGGTCTGCCCCGGTGTGTCGGGCTGGGTGTCCAGCTCCCGCACGATGCGGCCGCGCGCGTTCACCTCCACCCGGCGGGCGCCAGGCTTGCCGCGCAGCGCCGCTTCCTTCGAGCGTTCGACGCCATCCTTGCCGATGCGGAAGCCGGGGATGAGGTAGAGCCTGTCCCCCGTCTCTTTATATTGTTCGGCGCTGGGCCGGCCGACATAGCCGAGCACATGGCCGAACGCCTCTCCATCGGGATAGTGGCGCACATAGGTGCGGATGGGCACGACGCCTTCCATGCCGGCCAGTTCGACGTTGAAGGCGGCATAGGCGTCCCAGCCGATATCGTCGGCGATGGGAACGGCCGACGGGCCGCGGGCGTTTTCCGCTTCCCTCAGGATGCGGGCTTCGTCCTCCGGGTCGATGGGCAGCACGCGGCGGATGGCGGCAAGCGTTGCGGGGAGATTTTCGACCAGCGAGGGGACCAGTTCCAGCGCATAGGCCGGGCGGTTCTGCGCCAGCGGCTGGCCGGTGGCGTCGACGATCCAGCCGCGCCGGGGCGGGATCAGGTGCAGCGCGACGCGGTTATCCTCTGCCGCCAGGCTGTAGCGTTCACCTTCCCTGATGGCGAGCCAGGCCATGCGGCCGATGAGGACGGCACCGGCAGCGGCCTGCACCCCGCCCAATATCAGGGTGCGGCGATCGAACTGGCGGCGGCTGTCGGCTTCGGAGGCCATGTTCAGGCCTCTTCGACAAGCCGGCGGTGCAGCAGGGCGGCGAGCGCCAGGGCCAGCGGAAAGGCGAATGCAGTGACGACGCCCTGTGCAAGCAGCGGCAGCGGCGGTTGCGGCTGGCCGATAAGCGCGAATAATTGCCAGGCGAGGACATGGAGCGCGAGGATGAGGATCGCGGCGAGCAGCCAGTCTGTGCGCATCATGCGGGTGCGGAGCCGGCCGTCGCCGGCCCGGACGGCGAGCACGGTGAGCGGGAAGAGGAGGCCGAACAGGCCGAAGGGACCGGCGGTGAAGATGTCGTGCAGCAGGCCGAGCAGGAAGGCAGCCCAGATCGGCATCAGGCGCGGCTGGACGCTGGCCCAGACAAGGATGAGCAGCAGCGCGAGATTGGGCATCAGGCCCCAGGCGAGCGGCAGCGGCAGAGTGATGGCAAGGCTGGCGGCCGCGACCGTGGTGGCGGGGATCAGCCGCCGGCGCCATTCGCGGCTATCCGGGCGGGACGGGGCATAGTTCATGGGCGTCCGACCGGGGATGACACGGCGGTCGTTGCCGGCGCGGTTGTGGCCGGTGCGGTTGAGGCCGGGGGCACGGGGCGGTCGGCTTCGGCCGGGGCCGGAGCGGCGGGGATGAAATCCGGCGGCGGCAGCCAGGGGGCCTCCACCCGCACCATGCCCAGCCCGGTGGGGTTGGCGGCGGGGCGGATGCGCGGCGGATTGGTGCTGACGTCCACCACCACGCCCACCGGGACACCGGGCGGGAACAGCCCGCCGTCGCCGCTGGTGACGAGCCGGTCGCCCACCCGGATGAGATCGGAGCCGGAGGCGGTGTCGAACTGAAACTCCATGCGGCTGGTGCCCCGGCCGACCGCAAGGCCGGTCCAGCCGGTGCGTTCCACCTTCACCGGCACGCGGCTGCTGGCGTCGGTGAGCAGGATGATGCGCGCGGCACCCAGGCCGACATCGGAGACGCGGCCGGCCAGCCCGTCGGCGGCGATCACCGGCATGCGCGGGCGGACGCCATGGTGCGCGCCGACGCTGATGATGGCGGTGCGGGTGGCAGCCGACGCCGGCGAGGCCGACGCCATGCCGCTGGCGACGAGGCGGCGTTCGGGGCGGGCGGCTTTCAAAAGCGCGTCCAGCCGGGCGATGTCCGCCTCCATCTGCCGGGCGCGTTCGGCCTGTTTGCGGGCTTCTGCCAGGTCGGCTTCCAGTTCGCCCACGCGGCTGCCGGCGCGCCAATAATTGGCAACCGCGCCGCCCACCGCGCCGAAGAAACGGAAGGGGGCGGAGACGATGGCGTGCACGGGTTGCAGCACATCGGCGGCCGCACCGCGCAGCAGCCGGCCCTGTTCCGGGTTCACCTTGGAGACCAGCAGCAGGATGAGGGCGATGGCCAGCACCACGCCCGACAGCATCGCGCCGATGAGCGCAAGGTTGCTGTCGCGGCGCGCGAAGCTGGAGCGTTTCGCCGGACGCCAGCGGACTTCGTCTGGCAGACGGCTCATGCTTTACCGCCCGGCGATCATGCGCTCATCAACACGCCGCGATAGACCGGGTCCTCCAGCGCGCGGCCGGTGCCCAGCGCGACGCAGGAGAGCGGATCTTCCGCGACGGTGACAGGCAGGCCGGTGGACTGGCGCAGCGCTTCATCCAGCCCACCCAGCAGCGCGCCGCCGCCGGTGAGAACGATGCCCTGATCGACGATATCGGCCGCCAGTTCGGGGGCGGTGTTTTCCAGCGCAAGGCGGACGGATTCGATGATGGCGGAAACCGGTTCGGACAGGGCGTCGGCAATCTGGCCCTGATTGATGGTGATTTCCTTCGGCACGCCGTTCACCAGATCGCGGCCCTTGATCTCCAGCGTCTGGCCCACGCCATCGGCCGGCGGGATGGCGGTGCCGATTTCCTTTTTGATGCGCTCGGCCGTCGCGTCGCCGATCAAGAGATTATGGTTGCGGCGGACATAGTTGATGATCGCCTCGTCCATCTTGTCGCCGCCCATGCGGACGCTGGTGGTATAGGCGAGGCCGCGCAGCGAGAGCACGGCGACTTCGGTGGTGCCGCCGCCGATATCGACCACCATGGACCCGATCGGTTCGGTAACGGGCATGCCCGCGCCGATGGCTGCGGCCATCGGTTCGAGAATGAGATGCACCTGCGATGCGCCGGCATTGTTGGCGGCGTCGCGGATGGCGCGCCGTTCAACGGGCGTGGAGCCGGACGGCACGCAGATGACGATTTCCGGGCCGGACGCCATCCAGCGGCTTTTGCCATGCACCTTGGAGATGAAATATTTGATCATGTCTTCGGCGACTTCGATGTCGGCGATAACCCCGTCGCGCAGCGGCCGGATGGCTTCGACATTGCCCGGCGTTTTCCCCATCATCATCTTGGCGTCATTGCCCACGGCCTTCACCTGGCGACGGCCGTTCAGCGTTTCCATGGCGACAACCGATGGCTCGTTCAGGACGATCCCGCGGCCGCGCACATAGACGAGCGTGTTGGCGGTGCCGAGGTCGATAGCCATGTCCTGGCTGAGGAAGCCGAAAATGCGGTTGAAGAGATTCACAGGGGCAGATGCTCTCTTGTTCGGGGGCGTTGCTGCCAGCGTCTGTGCCCGGCCGGTCGTGCGGCGCGGCAGGACAGCGCTGCACCCGCGAATGCCGGAACAGGCGGTGGCGGATTGGCAAGCGATTACGCGGTCACTTGACCGCACGCAAGCGAGGGATTGGGCTATATCGGCGGCATTTGGTGCAGACTGTCGCAATTCGCCCATGCTGCCGGCTTGTGGGCGGGCTGGTGTGGTGCGAAGAAAGGGGATGTCCATCCGCCGCCTGCCTACCGAGCTTGTGGACCGCATCGCGGCCGGCGAAGTGGTGGAGCGGCCTGCCAGCGCGGTGAAGGAGCTGGTGGAAAATGCGCTGGATGCCGGCGCGACGCGAATCAGCGTCAGCGTGGAGGATGGCGGCATCGGGCGCATTCAGGTGCTGGACGATGGCAGCGGCATGACGCCCGACATGATGGCGCTGGCGCTGGAACGGCATGCGACCTCCAAGCTGCCCGGCGATGACCTGCTGGCGATCGCCAGCTTCGGCTTCCGGGGCGAGGCGCTGCCGGCGATTGCATCGGTATCGCGCTTCACGCTGGAGAGCCGGGCGGCAGGCGCGGATGCGGGCTGGAAAATGGTGGTGGATGGCGGCGCGCTGCTGGCGCAAGGGCCGGCGGCGCTGGCGCAGGGCACGCGGATCACGGTCGATGATCTGTTTGGCCGGGTGCCGGCGCGGCGGAAATTCCTGAAAAGCCCGCGCACCGAAGTGGCGGCGGTGGCGGATGCGCTGCGGCGGCTGGCGATGGCGCATCCGGCTGTCAGCTTCCGGCTGGTGGTGGACGGGCGGCTGCTGCTGGATCTGGCCGGCGAAGCGCGGGGCGGCGTGCCGGGGCTGGTGGCGCGCGTGCGGGCGCTGCTGCCCGATGGGGCGGATATGGTGCCGGTGGATTTTCAGCGCGGCGACCTGCTGGTGGGCGGGATGACCGGGCTGCCGGCCGCAAGCCGGGGGGTGGCGGATCAGCAATATCTGTTCGTGAACGGCCGGCCGGTGAAGGACCGGCAGCTGGTGGGGGCGCTGCGCGGTGCCTATGAAGACCGGCTGGCGGCCGGGCGCCATGCGGTGGCGGCGCTGTTCATCACCCTGCCGATGCCCGACGTGGATGTGAATGTGCATCCGGCCAAGACCGAGGTGCGCTTCCGCGATCCGCAGGCGGTGCGCGGGGCGATCATCGCCTCGGTGCGCGCGGCGCTGGCGGCGGCGGGGGTGCAGCCGGCGCGGGCCGCAGCGGCAGCGCTGGCGGCGGCCTTTGAGCCGGTTCAGACGGCGCACGGGCAGATGTCGGATGGGCAGATGCCAGAAGGGCAGATGTCGGAAGGGCGGATTTCTGGCGGGCGGATGTCAGACGGCCAGATGTCTGGCGGGTTCGCCGGGTTCGGTGCCCTGCCGGCGGGGCGCGCGCCGGATCGGGCGGCGGCCGTGTCGGAGGCCGCCCAGGAACCGGGCTTTCCCCTGGGCGTGGCGCGCGGGCAGATTGCCAACAGCTATATCGTGGCGGAGGCAGCCGACGGGCTGGTGCTGGTGGATCAGCACGCCGCGCATGAGCGGCTGGTGCTGGAGGCGATGCGCCGGGCTTTGGGCGGCGCGGCGGCCCCCTCGCAGGCGCTGTTGATGCCCGAAGCGGTGACGCTGGACCCGCTGACCTGCGACCGGCTGGAGGAAGCGGCCGACGAGGCCGCACGGCTGGGGCTGGAAATGGAGCGGTTCGGCGCGGATGCGATGCTGGTGCGCGCCTTGCCGGCGGGGTTGCGCGGCGTGGATGTGGCCGCGCTGCTGCGCGATCTGGCGGATGATCTTTCGGACGGTGCCGGCGCGCGCAGCCTGTCGGCGCGGCTCGATCTGGTGGCCGCCACAGTCGCCTGCCATGGCAGCGTGCGCGCCGGGCGGGCGTTGAGCCTGGCGGAAATGAATGCGCTGCTGCGGCAGATGGAGGCGGAGCCGGCGAGCGGGACATGCAATCATGGGCGGCCGACGGTGATCCGGCTGGGCATGGATGCGCTGGCGCGGCTGTTCGGCCGTCATTGACGCGGCTTGAGCGATTCTGGCAGGTTTGCGGCCGGTTTTGCGGCCGGTTGTGGGAGCGGGCTGTATGCATTTTTCGTTCGGGCCTGTTGCGCTGGCCGGGCTGCTGCTGGCCGGCGGCACCACCACGCCGCCGCGCGCAGGGAAATGCAGCGCCAGCCGACCTTTCGCGGCTTTTCCGATCAATCCGGTGATAGCTTCATCCAGGGCGGCGGCACGATGATGCGGATCATGGTGCCTGGCTTTCCGCCCCCTGACTGCCGGCCAGAATCCTGAGGAGAATTTGACATGAAAATCCTGCCCTTTGCCGCACTTGGCCTTGCTGCCGTTCTGGCTGCCTGTGGCAAGCCGGCGGAAACGCCCGTCGCGCCGGAAGGCACGCCGATGGTGACAGAGGCCGCGCCCGCACCCGCTGCCGATGTGACGGCGGACCTGCCGGCGGACCAGACGACGCCGGCGCAGACAGCCGAGCTGGAGAAAGCGGCGGCTGCCGCCGGCCTGCCGGTGACCAGGCAAACGCGCACCAGCTTCAAATGCGACAATGACGAGACGATCGAAGTGCGCTTCTTCCCGGATCAGGGCATCGCGGTGCTGGTGCGCGGCGGGCAGAATGAGGAGTTGCAGCAGGAGGCCGCGGCGTCCGGCTTCAAATATAGCAATGGCCAGACGACGATTCAGGGCAAGGGCGCGGAATTGCTGCTGAATGTGGGCATGATGGCGACCGCAAAGTGCGTGGCGGCCTGATCTGAGGCGAAGCGGGGCTGGGTCGCCGCCCCTGCCGCAGCCTTGCCGACCTCACCGCAGCCTTGCTGACCCCACCGCGCCGTTGCCGACCCCAGCGCGCCGTTGCCGACCCCACCCCCGGCCCCTCCCCTGAAGGGGAGGGGAGGAAGTAGCGCCACCTTCTCCCCTCCCCTTCAGGGGAGGGGCCGGGGGTGGGGTCGGCAACGGCGCGCTGGGGTCGGCAACGGCGCGGTGAGGCTCTCTCAGGCGGCCAAGGCGCTGCGGCCGCGCTTCACCGCAAGCTTGTTGAGCGCGTTGACATAGGCGCGGGCGCTGGCGACCAATGTGTCGTTATGGGTGCCGACGCCGCGCACAGTGCGGCCGTTTTCCGCAAGCACCACGCTGACTTCGGCCTGCGCGTCGGTGCCGGCGGTAACGGCGGAGACTTCATAAAGCGTGAGCGCGGCGTCGTCGTGCGGCACCAGCTTGCGGATGGCGTTGAACAGCGCATCCACCGGGCCGTTGCCTCTGGTGGCGGCGGTGGCTTCCTCCCCGTCGATGCTGAGCGTCAGGATGGCGCGCTGCGGGCCGTTGGAGCCGCAATAGACCTCCACCTCCGTCACCTGGATGCGGTCGTGGCCGCGCAGCACTTCATCGTCCACCAGCGCGACGATATCCTCGTCGAACACCTGCTTCTTGGCGTCGGCCAGATCCTTGAAGCGCTTGAAGGCGTCCAGAAACTCATTGTCCGACAGATTATAGCCCATCTGGGTCAGCTTGTCCCTGAAGGCGGCGCGGCCGCTGTGCTTGCCCAGCACCAGCGAACTATGGCCCTGCCCCACCGATTCCGGCGTCATGATCTCGTAGGTGGACGAGTCTTTCAGCATACCATCCTGATGGATGCCGGATTCATGCGCGAAGGCATTGGCGCCGACGATGGCCTTGTTGGGCTGCACATGCATGCCGGTAACGGCGGAGACCAGCCGGCTGGCGCGGGTGATTTCGGCGGAGTTAATGCCGGTGCGATAGGGCAGCACGTCCTGCCGCACCTTCAGCGCCATGGCGATTTCCTCCACCGCGGCGTTGCCGGCGCGTTCGCCGATGCCGTTGATGGTGGATTCCACCTGCCGCGCGCCGGCCATCACGGCGGCCAGCGTGTTGGCGACCGCCAGGCCCAGATCATTGTGGCAATGGGTGGAGAAGATGGCCTGATCGGCGTTGGGCACCCGGGCGATCATGTCGGTGAACAGCGCGCCATAGGTTTCGGGCGTGCCATAGCCCACCGTGTCGGGCAGGTTGATGGTGCGTGCGCCGGATCGGATGGCGATCTCGATGCAGCGGGCAAGAAAGTCCCGGTCGCTGCGGGTGGCGTCCTCGGCGGACCATTCCACATCGTCCACCAGATTTCGGGCCAGCGACACCGATTCGCGGATCGATTCCAGCACCTGTTCGGGCGTCTTGTTGAGCTTCACCTTCATGTGCAGCGGCGAGGTGGCGATGAAAGTGTGGATGCGCGGGCGTTTCGCGGGCTTCACGGCGGCGGCGGCGCGCTCGATGTCGGCGCGGGCGGCGCGGGCGAGACTGGCGACAACGGCCGTCTCACATTGTCCGGCCACCGCGTGCACGGCTTCGAAATCGCCTTCGCTGGCGATGGCGAAGCCGGCTTCGATGATGTCCACGCCCAGCGCTTCCAGCTGGGCGGCAACGCGCAGCTTTTCCTCCAGATTCATGGAACAGCCCGGCGATTGCTCGCCGTCGCGCAGCGTGGTGTCGAAAATCAGGATCTGGTCTGCCATGTCGGGCCTCTGTGCCTAAATCTGGAGCTGGTCGGGTCTCGCCCGGCGTCTGTCCCTCAGGCGGCTGGTCCGGCGGGGCGCACCCGCATGGCCTCACACGCCTAAGGGCGTGTAAGTCGCAGGATGGGCAGTTGGACCGGCCTTTGCATGGGAGCGCCATAGCAAGCGGCGGGGCGGCTTGTCAAAAGCTTCGGTGCGGGCGGGATGAACCGCGGCTTCTGTGCGGAAAAGCCGGGCTGGCGTTGTCATATTTGCGGCTGCCGCCTAAGGGGGCGCATCCGGGGAAGGAATGAAGAAGAGAGGGCTCTGCAAGGGCGATGGCGCTTATCGTGATGAAATTCGGCGGCACCTCCATGGCCGGGATCGAGCGGATCCGCGGCGTGGCGGCGCGTGTGCAGCGCGAGGTGGCGGCCGGCAATCAGGTGGCGGTCGTCGTGTCGGCCATGGCGGGCGAGACGGACCGGCTGGTCGGCTTCTGCCGCGAAGCCTCGCCCCTGGCGGATCCGGCGGAATATGATGTGGTGGTGGCCGCCGGCGAGCAGGTGACGAGCGGGCTGCTGGCCATCGCGCTGCAATCGCTGGGGCTGAAGGCGCGCTCCTGGCTGGGCTGGCAATTGCCGATCCACACCAGCGATGCCCATGGCAAGGCGCGGATCGGCACGATCGACGCCGACAGGCTGCGCGCGGCGATGGCGGGCGGCGAAGTGGCGGTGATTCCCGGATTTCAGGGCCTGGCCGACGATGGCCGGGTGACGACGCTGGGGCGGGGCGGATCCGACACGTCGGCGGTTGCCGTGGCGGCGGCACTGAAGGCGGATCGCTGCGATATCTATACCGATGTGGAGGGTGTGTTCACCACCGATCCGCGCATAGTGCCACGGGCGCGCAAACTGGCGAAGATCAGCTATGAGGAAATGCTGGAACTGGCGAGCGTGGGCGCGAAAGTGTTGCAGACCCGCTCGGTTGAGCTGGCGATGAAGGAAAAGGTCCGCGTGCAGGTGCTGTCGAGCTTCTCGGACGCGCCGGGCACGATGGTGGTGGATGAGGATGAGGTATTGGAACAGGAACTGATCGCGGGCGTGGCTTATGATCGCAACGAAGCCAAGGTGACGCTGGTGAGCGTGCCCGACAAGCCGGGCGTGGTGGCGACGATTTTCGGGCCGCTGGCCGACGGCAATGTCAATGTGGACATGATCGTGCAGAATATCGCCAAGGATGGCGCGACAACGGATGTGACCTTCACCGTGCCGCGCACCGAACTGGCGCGGGCGAAGGCCATATTGGAAAAGGCGCATGACGAGATCCGTTATGAGCGGCTGGTGACGGACGATTCGGTCGCCAAGATTTCCGTGGTGGGCGTGGGGATGCGCAGCCATGCGGGCGTGGCGGTGACGATGTTCCGCGCACTGGCGGATCGCGGCATCAATATCCAGGCGATCACCACATCGGAAATCAAGGTTTCGGTGATCATCGCGGAGGAATATCTGGAGCTGGCGGTGCGGGTGCTGCACACCGCCTATGGGCTGGATGCAGCCGCGTGAGTGCCGACACGCCAGTGCTGAATAGCGCGTCCTCAGACACGCCGGTGCAGAATAGCGTGTCCTCAGACACGCCAGTGCTGAATAGCGTGTCCGCCGACACGCCGTTGCTGGATGCGCTGACGGCGCGTGGCCGGGCGTTTCTGGGGTCGCGCCATGCCATCATGGCCGGCGCGATGAGCTGGGTGTCGGAACGGCATCTGGTGTCGGCCATTTCCAACGCCGGTGGCTTCGGGGTGATCGCCTGCGGGGCGATGACCCCGACGCTGCTGGAGGCGGAGATTGCCGCAACGCAGGCGCTGACAGACAGGCCCTTTGGCGTGAACCTCATCACCATGCACCCGATGCTGATGGACCTGATCGGCGTCTGCCGCGCGGCCGGGGTGAGCCATGTTGTGCTGGCGGGCGGCATACCGCCGGGGCAGGCGGTGGCGGCGATCACCGGTTTTGCGAAGCTGATCGCCTTTGCGCCCAATTATGCGCTGGCGCGCAAGCTGTTGCGCTCGGGCACCGATGCGCTGGTGATCGAGGGTTCGGAAGCCGGCGGGCATATCGGGCCGGTGAGCCTGGCGGTGCTGGCGCAGGAGATATTGCCGGCGCTGCCGGATGCGGTGATTTTCGCGGCCGGCGGCATCGGGCGCGGCGCGGCGGTGGCGGCGCTGGTGGAGATGGGTGCCAGCGGCGTGCAGCTCGGCACGCGCTTTGCCGCATCGGCGCAATCCATCGCGCACCCCAATTTCAAAAAGGCCTTTGTACGGGCCGCCGCGCGCGATGCCGTCGCCTCGGTGCAATTTGATCCGCGCCTGCCGGTGATTCCGGTGCGCGCGCTGAAAAATGCGGGCACCGAGGCCTTCATGGAAAAGCAGCGCGAAGTTTCGCTGCGGCTGGCGGCGGGCGAAGTGGCATTGGCAGACGCGCAGCTGGAAATCGAACATTATTGGGCCGGGGCGCTGCGGCGCGCGGTGATCGATGGCGATGTGGACAATGGCTCGCTGATGGCGGGGCAGTCGGTTGGCATGGTGACGGCCGAAGAACCGGTGCAGGCGGTGATCGATGGTCTGGTGGGCGAGGCGGAAGCCGCGCTCGCGCGCCGGGGCAGCTGATGGCGGCGGGCAGCGCACGCGAATTGCTGCGGCGGCTGCACGACGTCATGGCGGCGCGCACGCCGACGCAGGCGAAGCTTGACCAGGTGGTGGGGCTGATTGCCGAGGCGCTGGAATCCGAGGTTGCCTCCATCTATCTGCTGCGCGACGGCATGCTGGAACTGTTCGCCACGCGCGGGCTGAAGCAGGCCGCCGTGCATGTCACGCGGCTGGCCTTCGGGCAGGGCCTGATCGGCACCATCGCCGATCAGCGCGCGGTGCTGAATCTTGCGGAGGCGAGCGCGCATCCGCATTTCGCCTATCGCCCGGAAACCGGGGAGGAGCTGTTCCACAGCTTTGCCGGCGTGCCGATTGTCCGGCGGGAACGGGTGGTGGGCGTGCTGGCGGTGCAGCATGTGCAGCCGCGCGAATATGCCGAGGTGGAGATCGAGGCGTTGCAGACGGTCGCCATGGTGCTGGCCGAACTGATAACGGCGGCCGGTCTGGTGGATGAGGATGCGTCAGCGGCGCGGCCGCGCAACGACCTGCCGATGCGCATTGCCGGCATCAGGCTGGTGGAGGGGATGGCACAGGGCGTTGCCGTGTTCCACCAGCCGCGCGTGACGATCACTCAGACAGTGGCCGAAGACGCCGACGAGGAACGCGCGCGGCTGGCGCATGCCTTTGTGCGGATGCGCGAGGATATCGACGCGATGGTGAGCCGCGCGGAATTTGCCGGGCCGGGCGACCATGACGAGATTTTGGAAACCTACAAGATGTTCGCCTTCGATGAAGGCTGGGCGCGGCGCATCAACGATGCGATCAACAGCGGGCTGACGACGGAGGCCGCAATCGAGGCGGTGACGCAGGCGCAGCGCATCAAGCTGGCCTCTGCATCGGACCCCTATCTGCGGGAGCGGATTCACGACCTGGAGGATCTGTCCAACCGGCTGATCCGCATCGTGTCCGGCCAGTCGGGAACGGCCGCGCAGCTGGGGCTGCGCGAAGACGCCATCCTGATCGCGCGCAATCTGGGGCCGGCAGAGCTGCTGGAATATGACCGGCGCTGGCTGAAGGGCGTGGCGCTGGAGGAAGGGTCTTTAACCGCGCATGTGACGATATTGGCGCGCGCCATGGGGATTCCGGTGCTGGGGCGGTGCCGGGGCCTGCGCGAAGCGGTGCAGGATGGCGATCCGCTGCTGCTGGATACGCCTTCGGGTGCGCTGATTGTGCGGCCGCCGGCGGCCGTGCTGCAAAGCTTTGAAGAGCAGAGCGCGCTGCGTGCCAGAAAGCAGGAGGCGTTCGGGCGGCTGCGCGACCTGCCGGCGCAAACGCTGGACGGGGTGCACATCGGGCTGATGATCAACGCCGGCCTGCGCACCGATCTGCCGGCGCTGGAAATGACCAACGCCGACGGGATCGGGCTGTTCCGCACCGAATTCCAGTTTCTGGTGTCGGCCACCCTGCCGCGCAAGGGCCGGCAGGTGGCGCTTTATCGCGATGTGCTGGCCGCGGCCGGCACACGGCCGGTGATTTTCCGCACGGTGGACATCGGCGGCGACAAGGCCGTGCCCTATATGTCGGACCGGGAGCATCCCGAGGAGAATCCGGCGATGGGCTGGCGGGCGCTGCGGCTGGCGCTGGAGCGGCCGGGGCTGCTGGCGGCGCAGGCGCGCGCGCTGCTGGAGGCATCCGCCGGACAGACGCTGAACCTGATGTTCCCGATGGTATCTGAAACCTGGGAATTTGCCGAGGCACGCGCCATTGTGGAGGACCGGCGCCAGCGGCTGGCCAAAGCCGGCATCCCGCACGCCAGCCATGTGCGCTATGGCGCGATGCTGGAGGTGCCGGCGCTGGCCGAGGTGCTGGACGAGCTGCTGCCGATCGTCGATTTCCTCTCCATCGGCACCAATGATCTGACGCAATTCCTGTTTGCCGCCGATCGCGGCAATCCGCGGCTGGCGGATCGGTTCGACTGGCTGTCGCGCGCGGTGCTGCGCTTTCTGGAGCGGATTGTGCGGGCGTGCGACACGGCCGGCGTGCCGGTGAGCGTGTGCGGCGAAATGGGCGGCCGGCCGCTGGAGGCCCTGGCGCTGGTGGCGCTGGGCGTGCGCCGGCTTTCCATCACCCCGGCCGCCGTCGGCCCGGTGAAGGCGGCCATCCGCACCGCAACACTGGAAACGCTGCGCGCCGCGATGCGCGACTGGCTGGCAACGCCCGGCACAAATATCCGCACCGAGCTGCTGGCACTGGCGGCACGCGAGTCCATTCAAATCGACTGATTGCCACACCCCCGTTGCGGACGGCTCCGCCGACATGGGTGACGCCGGCCGCAGCCTCGCCGCAAGCGCGGCCCGACCGGTGATTATCCGGGCAGGACGATCTGGCGGATGGCGCGGCCGGCGGCCAGTTCGTCCATCAGCTCGTTGATCGCGGAGAGCGGATTGACGGAGGTCAGCAGCCGTTCGACCGGCAGTCGGCCGGCGCGCCACAGCGCCACATAGCGGGGAATGTCGCGCGCGGGGATCGCGCTGCCCATATAGCTGCCGGAGATGGTTTTGGCGTCTGCCACCAGCGACACGGCGGGAATGCTGAACATTTCCGACGGGTTGGGCAGGCCGACGGTGACGATGCGGCCACCACGGCGCGCGGCGCGATACGCATCGGCGAGCACCGTCGCGCGGCCGACGGTTTCGATGACGACATCGGCCATGGGGAGCGACGCGGCCTCCTCTGGCGCGACGGCCCGTGCGGCACCGAGTTCGATGGCGAGCGCGCGCTTGTCCGGCGACGGGTCAACGGCGAACAGCGGCTGCGCGCCGGAGGCCAGCGCGCCCAGCAGCGCCGCAAGCCCGACACCGCCCAGGCCATAGATGATGACCGATTCACCGGGACGGACGGCCGCGTCGTTCATCACGGCGCCCACGCCGGTGAGGACGGCGCAGCCGAACAGCGCGGCAATTTCGGGCGGGATGTCGGCGTCCACCTTCACGGCGGAACGGCGGTCCACCACGGCGTGGCTGGCAAAGGCCGAGACGCCCAGATGGTGGTGGATGGGCTGGCCATCGCTGTCCGACAGCCGGTATCCGCCGCGCAGCAGCCGGCCTTCGCCGTTGGCCGCCGCGCCATTGGCGCACAGATAGGCTTGGCCGCTGCGGCAGGGCACGCAATCGCCGCAGGCGGGCAGGAACAGCAGCACCACCCGGTCGCCCACCGCGAACTGGCTGTCGGCCGGGTCGCCCGGTGCGATGACGGTGGCGGCGGCTTCATGGCCCAGCGCCATCGGCATGGGGCGGGGGCGATCGCCGTTGATGACGGAGAGATCGGAGTGGCAGATGCCCGCGGCGTCGATGCGCACCAGCAGCTCGCCGGGGAGCGGATCGGCGAGCGTGACGGGGCCGACTGCAAGCGGCGCGGTGCCGGCATAGGGTTGCTGATGACCGCCGCTTTGATGCAACACGGCTGCTGTAATCTTCATTGCCATCCCTCCCCGGTCGCGTCGCCCGATTGTGCGCCTGTTGCTGTTCGAACGTCCATATATGGTCAAAGCCGGTCATCGCGCAGAATTGCCTGAAAATGAAGATGCCGGCCGGCTGCCGCCACCACAATCGGCCGCGGCATGGGAGTGACGATGATCCCGCGCCTTGCCGTTCGGGCGGAACTTCCGCTACGCGCCAGCTTTGCGCCGCGCCTGACTGCAACATGAGCCATCACCCGTCCCCATCTCCATCTTCCTTCCCCCAGGAGAATGTTCCCATGTTCAATGCCATCATCATCGACCGCGACGACAGCGGACAATCGGTCAGCCTGAGGCAGGTTGACGAGGCGCAACTGCCCGAAGGCGATGTGCTGATCGACGTCAGCTACTCCACGCTCAATTTCAAGGACGGACTGGCCATCACCGGCAAAGCCCCGGTGGTGCGGAAATTCCCGATGGTGCCGGGCATCGATCTGGTCGGCACGGTGCGCGAATCCGGCCATGCAGACTGGAAGGCCGGCGACCATGTCGTGCTGAATGGCTGGGGCGTGGGCGAAGCCCATTGGGGCGGGCTGGCGCAACTGGCCCGGCTGAAGGGCGAATGGCTGGTGCCGCTGCCGGCGGCCTTCACCCCGGCGCAGGCGATGGCCATCGGCACGGCGGGCTATACGGCCGCCCTCAGCGTGGATGCGCTGCTGCGCCATGGCGTGACCCCGGCCGACGGCGAAGTGCTGGTAACGGGGGCGACCGGCGGCGTTGGCAGCGTGGCGATCGCGCTGTTGAAGAAGGCCGGCTTCACCGTCGCCGCCGCGACCGGCAAGGCGGATGAGGCGGATTATCTGCACTCCCTTGGCGCGACGACCATATTGGATCGCGCCGAACTGTCGGCACCCGGCAAGCCGATGCAGAATGAGCGGTGGGGCGCGGTGGTGGATGCGGTCGGCAGCCACACGCTCGCCAATGCGGTTGCACAGACCCGCTATCGCGGCGCGGTTGCCGCCTGCGGGCTGGCGCAGGGCAGGGATTTCCCTGCAACCGTGATGCCCTTCATCCTGCGCGGCGTGGCGCTGCTGGGCGTGGACAGCGTGATGGCACCCATGGCCCCGCGTCTGGCGGCCTGGGCGCGGCTGGCGCGCGATCTTGATCCGGCCTCGCTGGGGCTGATTGCCCGCGAAATCGGGCTGGGTGAGGCGATCGCGGCGGCCGGCGAACTGATGGACGGCAGGATTCGCGGCCGCGTGGTCGTGGATGTGAACCGCTGAGAGCGGCGCAGGGCATGGCGGCGCGGGCGCTGTCGGGGGATGCCGTTTTGCTGGCGGATTTTCACGCTGCTATGCAGCAAATGCGGGGCTGCATCGCCGGTGCGGCATGGACCGGCGGCTTGACTTCGGCGCTGCTCATACTTACGTAGGTAAGTAATGGCGCTGTGCCGCTTGGCCGCCAATAAGTTACCGGCCAATCAGCTATTGTCCGAACAGCTATTGTCCGAACAGCTATTGGCCAAACCGCTATTGGAGTAAATCTATGAAGAAGTTCGCTGCTGCGCTGGCGTTCGCCATCATCGCCGTTTCGCCGGTTACCGCCATGGCGCAGGACGCCGTGCTGACCGAAGGCAAGATGCTCTACACGGCCGAAGGCAAGCGCCTTGCCGCCATCTATCGGGTCGGGGACGACGGCACCGTCCACATCATTCTCAACGGCAGGATGGTGACGGTGCCTGCCGCTTCCATCACGGTGGCAGACGGCAAGGCCACCACCAACCTCGGCAGGCCGGACCTGCTCGCCAGCCGCGAGGTCCATTCCGACCCGCTGTGATGGCGTAAGGAAGGCTGCCGGCTCAGGCGGTACGGAACAGGGGCGGCTCCTTCGGGGGCCGCCCTTTTTATTTCCTGCGCTATTCCGGCTTGCGGCAGGTGCCGGGTGCCGGGCGCGGTTCGAAATTCCGCTCGATCAGGCTGAGGATATGGTCAAATCTGGTCAGGTCGTCGCCGCTCAGCCCCTGGAAGGCGAAAATCTCCTGTTCGGCGGCAAGCTTCGCCAGCGCCTCCAGCATCGGCCGGGCGCGCTCGGTGGGCGTGATCACATAGGCGCGCCGGTCGGCCTTGCTGGCCTTCCTGTCCAGCAGCCCCTCGCTACACAGCCGGTCGATCAGCCGGCCGGCCGACACTTCGGAGATTTGCAGTGCCTGTGCCAGGCTTTTCTGCGTGGCGTCCGGGATGCGCGCGGCGGCGGCGATCAGCGTCCAGTGCGCGCGGGTAACACCCACACATTGCACGCTTTCGTCAAAGCGCATCCGCATCCGGCGCGCGATAACGGCCAGCCGCTGCGACAGGTCCCGGCGCTTATTCTCGGGCTTCGCTTGATTCTCTGGCTCCGCTTGGGTGATGCCTGCCTCCCCGGAATGCTCGATAATGATGGCCGGCGCCATGCCGCCCTAAGCACCTGTTATCACCTGCCCCTTTGTCACCAGCCCCTTTTGTCGCCAGTCCCTTTTGGCACCAGCCCAAAGCCGCCGCCGGTCCGCCCAGGCGCGATCGCAGCATCATTGCCGTTGATGCGGGCATGGTCAATGCCAGGATCGCGGATGCGTGTCTCCGTCAGCCGCGCGGCAGGAAATCGCTCCCAAGGCTGGCCATTTTCTGTCGTAACAGGCTTTAACACGGGCCGATCCCCCGGCATATCGTGGCGGCGCTTGATGGCCGGCGGGCAGCGCGCCATGGTGACGGGCGCTGTGCGTGCAGCGATGAACGGGGGCGGGGCATGAACGGCGATGGCAGATCGGGGGGCACGTTCGCGCCGCTCAGGCTGCCGCTGTTCCGCTCCATCTGGCTCACCAGCCTGATCTCCAACTTCGGCCATCTGATGCTGGGCGTCGCTGCGGCCTGGGAAATGACCAGACTCACCGATACTGCCAGCATGGTGGCACTGGTGCAGACGGCGATGATGTTGCCGCTGATGCTGGTGTCCGTGCCGGCGGGCGCGGTGGCGGACATGTTCGATCGCCGCAAGATCGCCCTTACCGGGCTGGGCTTCTCCATGCTGGCGGCGCTGGTGCTGACACTGCTGGGGCTGGCCGGCCTGTTAACCCCCTGGCTGCTGCTGGCCTTCTGCGCACTGATCGGGGCCGGCGTCGCGCTGTACAGTCCGGCCTGGCAGGCTTCCATCCGTGAACAGGTGCCGCCGGAGCAGATGCCCGCCGCCATCGCGCTGGGCACCATCAGCTATAATGTGGCGCGCAGCTTCGGTCCGGCTGTCGGCGGCGTCATCGTTCTCGCCTTTGGCGCGCAGGCCGCTTTCGGTATCAACGCGCTCTTTTATGCGCCGCTGTTCATCGCCTTTCTGCTCTGGCGGCGGCAGCAGCTGCCCGCGCGCCTGCCACCCGAGCGACTGGACCGGGCCATCCTTTCCGGCGTGCGCTATGCGCTTTATGCGCCGTCCGTCCGCAACCTGATGATCCGCGCCATGCTGTTTGGCGCGGCCGCCGCCAGCGCCATGGCACTGGCGCCGCTGGTGGCCCGCGATCTGCTGGGCGGCAGCGCAGGGCTGTTTGGCATGCTGCTGGGAGCGCTGGGCGCCGGCGCGGTGGTCGGCGCCCTGCTGATCAGGCCCGTGCGCGACAATATGACTACCGAACGGGCCACCACGATCACCGCGCTCATCAGCGCCGCCGGCATCGCCACCATCGGCCTCAGCCGCGCGCCGCTGCTGACGGGGGCGGCGATGTTCCTGATGGGCAGCACGAATGTCCTGACGATCGCCCTGCTGAACGTCGGCGTGCAGATGAGCGTTCCGCGCTGGGTGACGGCGCGCGCCTTGTCGCTGTTTTCCGCCGCCTTCACCGGCGGTGTTGCCATCGGCGCCTGGGGCTGGGGCCTGGTGGCGACGGATTTTGGCGTCACGCCGGCCTTTCTGCTGTCGGCGGTGCTGGTGACAACCCTGCCGCTCATCGGCCTGCTGCTGCGTGTCGAGCAGCCGGACTTTGCCGATGTGGAACTCGCCCCCATCCAGACGGCACCGGACGTGGCGCTCGGCATGTCGATGCGCAGCGGGCCGGTGACGGTGGAGATAGATTATGTGGTGGAGCCGGAGCGCGCGCGGGATTTCTATGATGTGATGCGCCGGATGCAGCGCGCGCGGCTGCGGCGCGGCGCTTTCTCCTGGGGGCTGGCGCGCGACATCGGCGACCCGTCGCTGTGGACCGAACGCTTGCAGTTCCCCACCTGGGGCGACTATCTGCGCCAGCGCAGCCGCTTCACCCATTCAGACCGGGAATTGCAGGTGGAAGCCGACCGATTCCACGCCCCAGAGGGCGGCAAACGCGTCCGCCTGCGCCTGGAACGACCGTTCGGCCCGGCGCGCCGGAAAGCGGACCAGCCGGACCATCGGCAGGATAATATCGGTTATACCGGGCCTTAGAGCGCTTTTCGGCCCTGTTCACCCGCGGGGGATGAAACCGGTCTGGCTATAATTGAAGCTGATGCTGAGCCGTTCGCCCTTGCCCGGCAGCACTTCGTGCCGAAGCCAGCTTTCCCACAGCAAAAGCGTTCCCGGCTGCGGATGCAGTGTCACGAAGGGGCGGTTTTCCTCCGGCGCGTCCTCCCGCCGCACCGGGGCGGCCATCATCAGCGGCAGGCGCGGATCTTCCAGCCGCAGGCCGCCGGCACCATCGGGCACCTCCACATAGAAGGTGCCGGAAATGCTGCTGTGCGGGTGGATATGTCCGCTGTGCATGCCGCCGGGTTTCAGCAGATTCACCCACAGACTGTCCAGCCGGGGCTTTGTGCCGCCCAATTCCATCTGCGCGGCCCGCGCGAATGCCATGGCGTGCCGGTCCAGATGTTTTTTCAGCGCGGCGAAATCCGGATCGCGCTGCGGCAGATCGTCCAGCGAGGCATAGCTGGTGTAGCCGCGATAGCCATTGTCGCGGCACCAGCGCCGCCCGGCCGGATCATCCACCGCCAGCGTGCGGATGCTGTGCGCCAGCGCCGTCAGCAGGGCGGGCGCATCAATGTGCGCCGTGTATAATGGCGTGGCAAACAGCGCGCGGATGGTCGGCTCAGCCGCCATAATCCATCCCGATGTCAGCGGCCGGCGCGCTCTGGGTGATGCGGCCGACGCTGATAAAGGTCACGCCGGTTTCGGCAATGGCGCGGATGCTGTCCAGCGTCACCCCGCCTGATGCCTCGGTCGGCACCCGGCCGGCCACCAGCACCACCGCTTCGCGCAGCACCGCGGGCGGCATATTGTCCAGCAGCAGCCGGTCTGCGCCGGCTGCCAGTGCCGGTGCAATCTGGTCCAGCCGGTCCACCTCCACGGTGATATTCCGCAACCCCGCGCGCTTGCAGGCGGAAACCGCCTGCGTCACGCCCCCGGCGGCGGCGATATGATTATCCTTCACCATCGGCGCATCATTAAGGCTCATGCGGTGATTGGTGCCGCCGCCCATGCGCACGGCATATTTTTCGATGTGGCGCATCCCCGGCAGCGTCTTGCGCGTATCCAGCAGCGTGGCGCCGGTGCCGGCGATCGCGGCCACATGCCGGCGGGTGAGCGTGGCGATACCGGACAGATGCTGCACGATGTTGAGCGCCGACCGTTCAGCCGCCAGCAGCGCGCGGGCCCTGCCCTCCACCAGCATCAGATCGGTTCCCGCCGCCACGGCATCGCCCTCTGCCGCCAGCAGCCGGATGGCGCAATCCGGGTCCAGCCGGCGAAAGACAGCGGCGGCGATGGGCAGGCCGGCGACGGTTATCGCGTCGCGGCTGTCCAGCACCGCCTTCAGCCGCGCATCGGCCTCCAGACAGGCCATGGCGGTCAGGTCGCCCGCGATATCGACCAGGCCGCCCAGATCTTCGGCCAGCACCGCATCGACAAAGGCGGCGAGGTCGAATCCCGCGATGGCAAAATCCATCGCTATTGCAGTTCGCGGTTCAGATAGGCGAGCATCAGCGCATAGCGATAGGCGGATTCCTTCAGGTTGGCGACGCCGGCATGGCCGCCATCGATATTCTCATAATAATAGATCGGATGGCCCTGTGCCTCCATTTCGGCCGCCATCTTGCGCGCATGCGCCGGATGCACCCGATCATCCTTGGTGGAGGTATAGAAGAACACGCGCGGATATTTCCTGTCTTTGAAGATATTCTGATAGGGGCTGTATTTGCGGATGAAATCCCAGTCCGCCGTGTCGGGATTGCCATATTCGCCCATCCACGATGCCCCCGCCAGCAGCAGATGGAAGCGGCGCATGTCCGCCAGCGGCACGCCCACCAGCGCGGCGTCATACAGATCGGGCCGCTGCGTATAGGCAACGGACGACATCAGCCCGCCGTTTGAACGGCCATGCACGGCAATGCTGGTCGCCAGCCCTTCCTTCTTCAGCGTTTCGGCGACGGCGTGCAGATCGTCATAGCTGTTCTGCCGCTTTTCCAGCAGCGCGGCCTGGTGCCAGCGCGGCCCGAATTCGCCGCCGCCCCGGATATTGGCGACAACATATTGATTGCCCGCCTCCAGCCAGAATTGCACATCGGGCTGGGCATAGGCCGGCACCATCGGGATTTCGAACCCGCCATAGGACCAGTAATAGGTTTTCAGCGGCCCGGTCACGCCCTTGGGGCGCACCACGAAATAGGGCACGCGCGTGCCGTCTTTCGACGTGGCAAAGCGCTGCGTCACCTCGAACTTCGACCCGTCAAACTGCGCGGGTGCGGAGGCGAGCACGGTCGCATCCGCACCGTCGGTCACCTTGATCAGCCGCGGCGGCTCGGTAAAGCCGACGACATTGGCATAGAGCGTATCGCCATCGTCGGCTGCCACCAGCCCCAGCGCGCTGTTGCCGGGGATCGCCACGTCGCGCGCCACGACCTTCCCATCCGTGCGCGACAGCCGCACCAGCCTGGCGGCCACATTATCCAGCAACCCCAGATAGATGGCGCGACCGCTGGCATCCACGCCCTCAATCGCCTGCGTGTCAGAGGGGGTAAACAGCCGCTCCACCGCGCCCGGCGCGCCGGCGGCCGGCACGGCATAGGATACCAGGCTGCCCTTGGGGATGCCGTTGAAATCGGTGCGCAGCAGCGCATAGGCGCGCGGGCCGTCGCCGGTGTCGGCGATGAAGCGGAAATCCGCATCATCCGGCAGCGGGCTGGCGATCAGGCTGCCATCGGGCTGCACATGGCTGAGCCTGCCGGTCCAGAAGGTCTGGCGCTGGTCGATGACCGCCCGGCGCCCGGCCCCATCGCCATAGGCCGATGGCCAGCCGCCCATATCGGTTTCGGCGGCCGTCAGCAGCAGCCGGCTTTGCGCAAATGGCGTGCCGCGCTGCCACAGGCGCACTTCGCGCGCATAGCCCGATGTGGTGACAGGCCCGCTGGCGGTGGCCACCAGCAGTCGCTGTTCATCCAGCCAGGCGATGGTCTGCTTGGCTTCGCTGCTGACAAAGCCGCCTTCGGATGCCGGGATGAAGCGGTTGGTCGCCATGTCGAACTCGCGCACCTCCACGGCATCCTTGCCGCCGATGGAGAGGCTGATGAGGCAGCGGCGATAATCGGGCGCCAGGCAGTTCGCGCCGCTGAACTGGAAATTCCCGGCTTCCGCCTTTTCCAGCGCATCCATGTCCAACAGGGTCGTCCACACCGGCTTACCGGCATCGAAATCCGCGCGCGGCGATGATCGCCAGATGCCGCGCACATGGGTGGCATCGCGCCAGAAATTATAGGCGTGGGTGGCGGTGACACCGCTGGGGTTCGCACCCGTGGGATAGGCGATGCGGCGCGGGTCCTGCAAAATCGTCTCGGCCCTGGCCCGCCAGGCCGCAAAGCCGGGCACCGCCTCCAGCTCCGGCAGATAACGGGCATTGCGCGCCCGCACCCACTCCAGCTGCGTGGCGCCGGTGACATCCTCCAGCCACTGGTGCGGATCGGCTGGCGCCTGCGCGGCGAGCGGTGCGGCGGTGAACATCAAGGCGGCTGTGATCCAATGCTTCATGGGAACTCCTCTGGTCTGGTTTGCTAGCCGGGCTGCCGGAAGATGAAAAGACCTTGACCGGATGGGCGGCAGGCGATCGGCGCGCTGTTCGGGCCGGCCGTTCCAAGCTGCTGACATCGGAAGCGGCCGTGGCGCACTATCCCGCCCCGGTCCGCCTCCTGTCCCGGCCGTTCAGTCCCCCGTCACCGGCGGCATCGTCTGCGCCGGCGTCAGGTCTGTTGCCGCGCCCGATGCAATCGCCAGCATCCGGTTCAGCGGCAGCAGCGCCCGCACGCGCAATTCCTCCGGCACATCCAGCCGAGGCTCCAGATCGCGCAGCGCCAGAAAGAGCTTCTCCATCGTGTTGAGCGCCATATAGGGGCACATGTTGCAGGAACATTTGCCGTCGGCACCGGGCGCACCGATGAACAGCTTGCCCGGCGCGCCCTTTTCCATCTGGTGGATGATATGCGGCTCGGTCGCCACGATGATCGTCTCGCTGGGTGATTCCAGCGCAAATTTCAGGATGGCGCTGGTGGAGCCGATCATCTGCGCATGATCCAGAATATAGGCCGGGCATTCCGGGTGCGCGGCAACCGGCGCGTCCGGGTGCAGCGCCATCAGCTTCAGCAGTTCGGTTTCGCTGAACGCCTCGTGCACGATGCAGGTGCCGTCCCACAACAGCATGTCGCGCCCGGTTTTCTTCGCCAGCCAGGCGCCCAGATGCTTGTCCGGCGCGAACAGGATTTTCTGGTCTTTCGGCAGCGCGTTGATGATCTTCTCGGCGCTGGAGGAGGTGACGATGATGTCCGAATGCGCCTTCACCGCCGCCGAACAATTGATGTAGGTGAGCGACAGATGATCCGGATGCGCCGCGCGAAAGGCCCCGAATTCATCCGGCGGGCAACTGTCCTCCAGGCTGCAACCGGCGTCCATGTCCGGCAGCACCACGATCTTGTTGGGGGAGAGGATTTTGGCCACCTCCGCCATGAAGCGCACGCCGCAGAAGGCGATTACATCGGCGTTCGTCTCGGCCGCCTTGCGCGACAATTCCAGCGAATCGCCCACAAAGTCGGCAATGTCCTGCAAATCCGGCGTCTGGTAATAATGGGCCAGGATCACGGCGTTGCGCTCGCGCTTCAGCCGCTGGATTTCCGCCTTCAGGTCCAGCCCGCGCAGGCTGTCCCGCTCACCCAGTCTTGCATCCATCACCTTGGCTCCTTCATGATGGCCTTAATGCAATGCCGCAGGGAGGGAAAGATGAGCGACGCCGCATTGGACTATATCGCCAGGGCCGAAAAACTGGCCGCACAGGTGGATGGCATCGGCCCGGATGTGCCGCTGCGCCCGGTTGCCAGCGTGGGGGTGATCGGCGCGGGCACCATGGGCGGCGGCATCGCCATGAACTTCGCCAACATCGGCATCCCTGTGGTGATGGTGGAGCGCGAACAGGCCGCCCTTGATCGCGGGCTGGCCACCATTCGCGGCAATTATCAACGCTCCGTCCAGCGCGGCAAGCTGACGGAGGCAGCGCTGGAGGCGCGCATGGCGCTGCTGACGGGCACGCTCGATTTCGATGCGCTGGCCGCGCCGGATCTGATTATCGAGGCCATCTTCGAGGATATGGCGATAAAGAAAGACAGTTTCGCCCGGCTGGACAAGGTGGCAAAAGCGGGCGCGATTCTCGCCAGCAACACCAGCTTTCTGGATGTGAACGAGATCGCATCGGCCACCAGCCGGCCGGCCGATGTCTTGGGGATGCACTTTTTCTCGCCCGCCAATGTGATGCGGCTGCTGGAGGTGGTGCGGGGGGCGGCCACCGCGCCCGATGTGCTGAAAACCGCGATGGAAACCGGCGTGAAGATCGGCAAGGTGCCGGTCGTCTCCGGCGTCTGCCCCGGCTTCATCGGCAACCGCATGCTCGCCACCCGGCAGGCGGCGGCAAATGATATGCTGATGCAGGGCGCCATGCCCTGGGACATCGACCGGGCGCTCACCGATTTCGGCTTCCCCATGGGCCCGTTCCAGATGTCCGACCTTGCCGGGCTGGACATCGGCTGGAACCGCGCGACGAGCAGAGGCGAAACATTGCGCGACCGCTTGTGCGAACTGGACCGGCGCGGCCAGAAAAGCCGCGCCGGATTCTATGATTACGCCGAAGACCGCAGCCGCACCCCCAGCCCGCTGGTGGAACAGCTGATCCGCGACTATGTGGCCGAAAAGGGCGGCGTGGCGGAAACATTGTCGCGCGACGACATGCTCGCCCGCCTGCTGACCCCGATGGTGGAGGAAGGCCGCAAAATCCTGGCCGAAGGCATCGCCCAGCGCGCATCCGACATCGACGTCGTCTGGGTCAACGGCTATGGCTGGCCGCGCGCCACCGGCGGCCCGATGTATTGGGCGGGGGTGCGGTAAGGGCCTGCCCAGCCTAAGGCGGCCAGGGGCGCTGCCCCTGGAACCCGGCAGGGAAATGATTTCCCTGCACCCTCGATGTTGGGCCTGCGCATGGCTGGCGGGCTGAACCTTGTCTATCAATTCCGGATTCACGCGGAACAGATCGGCCTGCCGCGCCACCTTGATCGCAGCCATGCCGGCGTGTTCATCATCCGGGACAGGATGTTCGGCAGTTTCGAGCCGGAGCGGGCCGACGATCCGCCGCGCTATGGCATCGTCAAAAATCTCGCGCGCCTTAATCCATTATGGGCAGCCGTGCATGAATGGGTGGCGATTGCCGGAGACTTGCGCCATGCTCGCTCTGTGGGCGAGGCTTGGGGCCGTATTGCCCGTCCACCGGGCTGGCAACCCGACGGCAAAGGCGATACCGCAGCGGCAATCAGGGCGCGATGGCTGGCCGGCGGCCCGGCCTGAGTTCATGCCCTGACAAAGGGGGAAGCAGATGGCGCGCAAATTTCTGTGGGTGGTTGTCATCCTCACTATCATCGTCCTGCTGCTGGCGATTGGCTGGCGGCTGTTTGCCGGCGAACTGGTGCGCTTCGCCTTTGTCCCCACCCTTTCCTATGCCGAAAGCCCGGTGGCGCCGGCGCCGGATTACAGCCGCGACGCCGCCTGGGTGGCCCGCCCCGGCATGACCCCCAACCCGGCGCGCTGGACGCCGCCGGGGCACAGCGCCGCGCCGCGCGCTGCCGCGGTCGCCTTCCACATCCCCCCCACGGCCTGGCTGTCGCGCAGCCGCTGGAACGCGCCGCTGGATGATGCGGAAACCAACGAGCGGCTGGACCGCTTCACCAAGATGCAGGCGAGCGTGTTCAACGGCGTCGCCGACATCTGGGTGCCGCGCTATCGGCAGGCGACCTTCGGTGCCTTTCTGTCAGACAATCCGGCCGGTGATGAGGCGCTGGACCTGGCCTTTGGCGATGTGCAGCGCGCGTTCGCGGCCTTTCTTGCCGCCAACCCCGGTGATGGCCCGATCATCCTGTCGGGCCACAGCCAGGGCGCGCGGCACCTGCTGCACCTGCTGAACAGGCTCGATCCCGCGGTCAGCCGCCGCATCGTCGCCGTCTATGCGATCGGCTGGTCGGTGGCGCTGCCGGGCGATCTGGCGCTGGTATCGGGCATCCCGCCCTGCACCGGGCCGGAACAGGCCGGCTGTCTGCTCAGCTGGATGAGCTATTCCGCAGACGGTGACCTGAAGCAGGCGGTCGCGGCTCTCTCCAAAACCCCGGCGCTGGACGGCAGCCCGGTCGGCACCCGCAAACATCTGTGCACCAATCCGCTCACCGGCGGCGCACCGGGCAAGGCCCTGGCCGAACGCAATCTCGGCACGCTGATCGGCGAGGAACTGCAACCCGCCCGCGCCGGCGCTGAATGTTCCGCCGATGGCCTGCTGCTGATCGATCCCACCCCGCGCGACGTGGGGCCGTTCGTGCTGCCGGGCGGCAATTTCCACGTCTATGATTATGGCCTGTTCTGGGCCAACATCCGCGCAGATGCCGAAGCCCGGCTGTCTGCCTTTGGCGCGGCGCGGATGCCCGCCGCCGCCGTCATGCCCGCCGCCATGGATTGGCCGGGCGCGCCCGCCATGGCCGGCCAGCGCGCCTGATGGCCCTGTTGACGACCGATGCCGCCGCCTTTGCCGAAGCCCTGCCACAGGGCGGCCGGCTTTTGGGGCTGGACATCGGCACCCGCACCATCGGGCTGGCGACGGCAAGCGCGGACTGGC
Organism: Sphingomonadales bacterium UBA6171; assembly: GCA_002422985.1. GTDB lineage: Bacteria > Pseudomonadota > Alphaproteobacteria > Sphingomonadales > Sphingomonadaceae > Sandaracinobacteroides. The sequence goes on along the minus strand of DITZ01000103.1, from coordinate 10,180 downwards.
GCTTTGCCACCGCGCGCGAAACGCTGAAACGCACCAAAGCCGGCGAGGATATGGCCGCGCTCAAAGCCTGGTGCGTGCGCGAATCCATCGTCGGGCTGGTGGCCGGCCTGCCGCTTTCCATGGACGGTTCCGATACGCCGCGCACGCAATCGGTGCGCGCGCAGGCGCGCAATCTGGTGGCAACGCTCGCCCTGCCGCTGCTGCTGTGGGACGAGCGGTGGAGCACGGTTGCGGTGGAGCGCGCGATGATCGCCGCCGATGTCAGCCGCGCCCGCCGCGCCGATCAGGTGGACCGGCTGGCCGCCGCCCATATCCTGGAAGGCGCGCTCATGCGGCTTGCCGCTGTCGGCCCAACCGCTTAAGGCAGCGGCATGGCCGAGACCCTCCCCGCCGGCGTGCACCCTTTCCCGCATCCGCACCTGTTGGCTATCGAAGGGCTGCAACCGCACGAAATCCGCTATCTGCTGGACGAGGCGGACCGCTGGGCCGAAGCCGGGCGGCAGCCGCGCAAGCATGACGACCGGCTGGCCGGCCTGACGCAGATCAACGCCTTTTTCGAAAGCTCGACCCGCACGCTGCTGAGCTTTGAAATCGCCGGCAAGCGGCTGGGAGCCGATGTGGTGAACCTGATGGCCGGCTCCAGCTCGCTGAAAAAGGGCGAGACGCTGCTGGATACGGCGCTGACGCTGAACGCCATGCGCCCCGATGTGATCGTCATCCGCCACGAAAGCTCCGGCGCGGTTGCGCTGATTGCGGAAAAGGTCGGCTGCCCGGTGCTGAACGCCGGCGATGGCCGGCACGAACACCCCACCCAGGCGCTGCTCGATGCGCTCACCATCCGCCGCCGCAAGGGCCGCATCGCCGGCCTGCGCGTCGCCATCTGCGGCGACATCCTGCACAGCCGGGTCGCCCGCTCCAACTTCCACCTGCTGACGGCGCTTGGCGCCGAAGTGCGCGCCGTTGCCCCGCCCACGCTGATGCCGGCCAACATCGAATGTCTGGGTGTCACCCCCTTCCACCGCATGGACGCCGGGCTGGAAGGGGCCGATGTGGTGATGATGCTGCGGCTTCAGCTGGAACGGATGGACGGGGCCTATGTGCCCTCCACCCGCGAATATTTTCGCCATTTCGGCCTCACCCGCGCCCGGCTGGAGGCCGCCGGCCCCGATGTGCTGGTGCTGCACCCCGGCCCGATGAACCGGGGCGTTGAAATCGCGTCGGACGTGGCCGACGACATCCACCGCTCCGCCATCAGCGAGCAGGTGGAGATGGGCGTCGCCGTGCGCATGGCCTGTCTCGACATCCTCACCCGCACCCGGCGCGGCGAATGGGGCGCGGCATGACCGCCATCCTGTTTCGCAACGCCCGGATCGTGGAACCCGCCAGCGGCGTGACGCCCGCGGATCTGCTGGTGGAAGATCGCACCGTTTCCGCCATCGGCCCGAATCTCGCCGCCCCCGAAGGCGCCCGCATCATCGATGCCAATGGCCGCATGCTGGCCCCCGGCCTTGTCGATTGCGGGCCGTTCCGCGCCGATGTGGAAGCCTGCGCCGCCGGCGGCATCACCCATGCCATCCTGATGCCCGATCAGTCGCCGCCGCTCGATGAACCGGCGCTCGTCGAACGGGCCGAGCGGCTGGGCAAGCCAACGCTGTGGGTGCGGCCGCTGGCCGCCGCCACCCAGGGGCTGAAGGGCCGTCGCATGGCCGAAATCGGCCTGTTGCAGGAAGCCGGCGCGGTCGGCGTTGCCACCGGCCGCGCCGCCATTGCCGACGCCGCCGTCATGCTGCGCCTGCTGCGCTACGCCGCCGGGTTGGGGCTGGTGACGGTGGCGCACGCCGAGGATCCGGGGCTGACCGCCGGTGCCGTGGCGACCGAGGGCGACTATGCCACCCGCCTTGGGCTTGCGGCCGCCCCCGCCATTGCAGAGGCGATGCAGGTCGCCCGCGACCTGCGCCTCGCCCAGGAGGCCGGCGCGGCCATCCACTTCGCCTGCATCACCACGGCCGAGGCCATCGCCCTGATCCGGGCGGCGCAGGCACAGGGGCAGGATGTCAGCGCCGGCACCACGCCCGAAGCCTTCATGCTGAACGAAACCGCAGTCAGCGGCTATCGCAGCTTTGCCCGCCTCTCTCCGCCGCTGCGCGCCGAATCCGATCGGCTGGCGGTGCGCGACGGGCTGGCCGATGGCACCATCACCATCATCGCCAGCCGGCACGATCCGCGCACGGCCGAAGAAAAGCGCCAGCCCTTTGCCGATGCCGAGCCGGGCGCGGCCGGGGCCGCGACGCTGCTCGCCCTGTCTTTGACGCTGGTGCATGACGGGCTGTTGCCGATGCACCGGCTGCTGGAACTGCTGTCGCTGGCACCCGCGCGCCGCTTCGGGCTGGAGGCGGGCAGCCTTGCGCCGGGCAAGCCGGCCGACCTGCTTTTGTTCCGGCCGGACGCCCCCTGGCGCATCGATTCCGGCCAACTGCCCGGAAAGGGCGGCAACACGCCGTTCGACGGGCTGCCGGTGATGGGCCGGATTGATATGCTGCTGAAAGGCGGGGAGGTCGTGTTCGGGTGAATATAGTATTGCGCTGGGCGCTGTTGCCCGCGTTTCTGTTAGTGGCAGCGGCAGCGGCGGCCAATGTACCCGCCGGTGTGCAGAAATGGCGCGCCGGCGACTGGGCGGGGGCTATCGCTGAATGGCAGACGCCGGCCGCGCGCGGCGATGCGGACGCGATGTTCAACATGGGCCAGGCCTATCGCCTTGGCCGCGGCGTGCCGCAGAACAACCAGACGGCGCTGGAATATTATCGCCGCGCCAGCGAAAAGGGCCATGTCGCCGCCACCGCCAACCTTGGCATCACCCTGTTTCAGGAAGGCCGCCGCACCGAGGCGATGACCTATTTGCGGTCTGCGGCCGACAAGGGCGATCTGCGCGCCAGCTTCGTGATGGGCATCGCCACCTTCAACGGCGATGGCGCGGCCAGAAATCCGGTGCTGGGCTATGCCTATATGCTGCGCGCCCGCGAGGGCAGCATGCAGCAGGCAGACCAGCAGGCCGCGCGCATGGCAACCCTGTTGTCGCCATCCGAACGCGCCCGCGCCGAAGCCGCCGCCGCCGCGCTGGCCGCCGGAGAGCCGGTGCCCGTGGAGCTGATCTCGCCCGGCGGCCGCGCGCCGGAACCGGTCGTCACCGCTGGTGCGACCGAGGACAGCGGCGAGGAATCCGCCGAATCCGACAGTGCCGCGCCAGAGGCGGACAAGCCCGTGCGCGTTGCGGACAGGCCCGTGCGCGTTGCAGACAGGCCGGCTGACAAAGCGCCGGAAAAGGCCGTGAAAACCGAAAAATCCGTCAGGGCAGAAAAGGCCGAACCAACGCCCGCCGCGGCGGCCTGGCGCGTCCAGCTTGGTGCCTATGCCAGCGAGCAGGCCGCCCGCACCGCATGGGCCACGCTGGTGGCGCAATCGGCCGGGCTGCTGAAGGGGCAGAAGCCCAACTATGTGCAGCGCGGCCGACTCGTGACGCTACAAGTCGGCGCCTTCACCGAACGCGACGCTGCCCGCAATCTCTGCGCCGAACTCGCCGCCGCCGGCCGCCCCTGCTTTGTGACCAAAGGATAGAATAGCCGCTGCGCCTATGCGCGCTGCGCGAACAAGAAAAAAGCCGCTGCGCCTATGGGCGCAGCGCGCAACAGAAAAAAGCCGCTGCGCCTATGGGCGCAGCGGCCAGGGTTCAGGGAGGGAGTCCGCCAGCCGCGCTAACAGCCGGCAGCCTCACAAGAGACGGCAAAAGGGGGATAAAGCCGCCTCTGCTGCATATCTGGTGCGAAACGGCAAAATATTCAATAGGGCGACCGGAAACTGCCGCCATGAACCGCTCCTGCGGCTTCGCGCCGCAGGCGGGGCGTTGCTGCCCCACTCCCCAATATCACCCCACCCGCGCAAACCGCTGCCAGGCGCCGTCCATCACCGCCACCACCTGTCCGCGCCGCTCCAGCCAGTGCAGATGCGCCAGCGCCTCGCCGGTCGCCATCTGGATTTCATCCGCGCCGATCGGCCGGCGAAACATGATGGAGAAGCTTTCATAGGCCGTCAGCGGCGTGGCACAGGCCGCCTCCAGCGCCTCCAGCTTGGCCCTATGGTCCGCCTCCAGCTGGTCCAGCCGCACATGCAGCCGTTCAAACGGCTGGCCATGCGCCGGAAACACCCGCAACCCGGCATCCAGCAGCCGGAATCGCGCGATACTGTCCAGCCATTCCCCCAGCGGATCGGCTTCCGGCTCACCGGGATAGACAGAGATGTTGGAGGTGATTCGCGGCAGCACCTGGTCGCCCGAGATCAGCAGGCCGTCGGCTTCGCACAACAGGCAGGCATGTTCCGGGCTGTGGCCGGAGCCGGTGACGATACGCCATTCCCGCCCGCCGATCTGTGTGCAGTCGCCGTCGCGCAGCCGCCGATAGCCGATCGGCAGCCGGTGCACGCCGGCAGCAAACCTGCCGCCGCTGCTGGCGCGCATCCGGGAAACGGCCGCCTCCGGCCAGCCATGCCGGGCGTAGAAATCGACCGACTCCGCCGGCGGATGATCGGCGTTATCCAGCGTCAGCATCCGCGCCATCAGCCATTCGCCGCGCGTCATTTCCGGCACCACGCCCCATGTGTGCGCCAGCCAGCCGGCGAGGCCGATATGATCCGGATGATAATGGGTGATGATCACCCGGCCCACCGGTTTGCCTGCCAGCGGCCCGGCAAACAGCGCGCGCCAATGATCCCTGATGGCGGCAATGGCGACGCCACTGTCCACGATTACCCAATGGTCGCCGCCATCCAGCACCCACAGATTGATGTGGTTGAGCGCAAAAGGCAGCGGCATCCGCACCCAGAAGATGCCGGGCCATAATTCCAGCATCCCGCCCATATCGGGCACGACGCTGCCGTGCGGATAGATCAGCCCGCGCTCCTCCATCGGCTGAACGGGCGCGGCGGCCATCATCTGGCCGGGCTGGCGCCGGGCGTCTTGAACAGGGTTTCCGCGGTATGCTCCACCGGCGCTTCAACCGGCGCCTGGGCGGCGGCTTCGCGTTCGGCGCGCAGCTCGGCCAGCATCGCCTCCCGGTCACTGCCCAGCCGGCCATCATCCACGGCCACGATGCCGGCCTTTTTGGCGGCGGCGGCCACCAGCGCATCCAGTTCGCGCTGCGAACAGAGGCCCAGCGTCACCGGATCCTTCGGCGTGATGTTGGCGATGTTCCAATGCTCGCGATTGCGGATGGCGGCGATGGTGGTTTTCGTGGTGCCGATCAGCCGCGAAATCTGCCCGTCGGTGATTTCCGGATGGTTGCGGATGATCCAGGCGATGCCGTCCGGCTTGTCCTGCCGCTTGGCCAGCGGCGTATAGCGCGGACCGGAAGTGCGGCGCACCGGCGTCGGCCCGGCGATGATCTTCAGCCGATAGGCGGGATCGGCCTGGCCCCTGTCGATTTCAGCCTGCGTCAGATCACCGGCGCGCAGCGGATCGCGCGGGGTCAGCTTGGTGGCCGCCGTTTCATCGGCGATGGCCTGCACTTCCAGCACATGAATCTGGCAGAAGGCCGCGATCTGCGCGAAGGTCAGCGCCGTATTGCCCACCAGCCAGGTGGCGGTCGCGTGCGGCATCAGCGGTTGCGGCTGCGGTGCGGTGCTGCGGGGTGCGTTGGCCATCTTTGGTTCTCCCAATCGGAAGCTGAAAATAAAATGGCCACCCCTCGCGGGGCGGCCGTCAGACCCGCAGGGTAGGCAATCCGCGGGCATCGCGCAAGCGCCGTCTGATTTGTGGCCCGCACATCATTGCATGGGCTTGCCATGCCGGCCGCTTTCCGCCCATGGAAAGGCCATCCTGAACCGGGGTGACGCCGTGCTGCAACAGCTTGAATCTCCAACGCCTGCCGATGCCCCGGCCAGCAGCGCGCATCGCCCGCCCAAACCGCCCTTCATGCTCATCATGGGCATCACCGGCCACCGGCTGAACCGGCTCGACCCGCTTTCCTCCGCGCTCGTCGCCTCCCGGCTGGGAGAGGTGATGGCCGCCGTCGCCATCGCCGCCAGCCAGTTGCAGGCGATCGGGCCGGACTGGTTCCAGACGAGCAGCCCCGACATCCGCCTTGTTTCCGCGCTCGCCGAAGGGGCAGACCGGCTGGCCGCCGCCGCCGCGCTGGATGCCGGCTTCCGGCTGGATGTCGCCACGCCGTTCGAGCGCAGCGTCTATGAGGGCGATTTCCCCACCGACGAATCGCGCACCCAGTTTCAGGCGCTGCTGGCGTCGGCCGGCACCATCCTGGAGCTGCCCGGCACCCGCGCGCAGGAGGAAACCGCCTATACGCTGGCCGGTGCCGCGATTCTGGCGGTGGCCGACATGCTGATTGCCGTGTGGAACGGGCAGGGCAGTGGCGGGCGCGGCGGCACGGGCGATACGGTGGCCACGGCGCTGGCGCAGGGCAAGCCCGTCATCCACATCCCGATCGTGCCCGAACAGCCGATCCGCATCCTGTGGCCGGGCGACGGGCCGGCCGGCGGGTCCTGGCACTCCGCCATCGAGCCGCCATCGCGACCCTTTGATCTGGAGGGGCTGGAACAGGTGCTCGCGGGCCGGCTGCTGCCGCCGGCCGACCCGGCCGAACAGCGCGCGCTCGCCACCTTTCTGGACGAGGAGGAAAAGCTCATCGTCCACCGCATCGAATATCCGCTGCTGCTGTGGGCGACGGGGGTGGACAAATTCCCGAAGAACGGCTGGAAGAAAGAGCCCTACCGCCAGTCCACCCGCCAGTGGTGGACGCCGTTTGATGCCGCCATCGGCGATCATATCGAGCCGCGCCCGCGCGACATGCTGGAAGGCGCCTATGCCTTCGCCGACAATCTGGCATCGCGTTTCGCGCAATATTTCCGCTCCGGCCATGTCATCAACTTCGCCTTCTCGGCGCTTGCCGTGGCGCTGGCGCTTTCCGGCCTGCTGCTGCCCCCCGCCTTCAAGATCGGGCTGGTGGGCGTGGAGCTGCTGCTGATCGGCATGATCGTGCTTAACACCCGCATCGGCCACCGCGAGGCCTGGCACCAGCGCTGGCTGGATTACCGCCAGCTGGCCGAACGGCTGCGCCCCATGCGCAGCCTGAAACTGCTCGGCATCGCCCAGCCCCCCAATGTCAGCGCCGCCAGCCGCACCGGCTCGCTGCGCTGGATCGACTGGTATGCCACCGCCATCTGGCGCCAGCTCGGCCTGCCATCCGGCCGCATCGACCAAGCGCGCATCGCCGAGCTGCTGGCGCTGTTGCAGGATCAGGAGATCGGCCCGGAAATCCGCTATCACCAGAAAAACGCGCACCGGATGCAGCATGTGAACCACCGGCTGCACCAGTTCGGCTCCCTCTGCTTCCTGACGACGGTGCTGCTGTGCGTCGGCTTTCTTTTCTATGCCGCGCTGATGGAAAAATCCCACACCACCGCGATCATCTTCTCGGTGCTGACCGCCGCGCTCCCGGCCTTTGGCAGCGCCGCTTATGGCCTGCGCGTGCAGGGCGATTTCGCCGGCAGCGCCGCGCGTTCCGCCGAAACCGCCAAGGCATTGGCAGAGGTCCGTATCCAGCTGGACGGCTGCACCTCCCTCACCCGCGCGGCGGCGCTCGGCAATGCCGCCGCCGCCGTCATGCTGGTCGATCTCGCCGAATGGCGGCTCACCTATGAACAGCGCCGGCTGGAGATACCGGGCTGACCCTGACGGCGATTTCGGTCGATTCCGTCCAATCCAATGCGGGCGGAAGGGCATAGCAGGCCGGCAGAGGGGAACAGCAATGTTCCAGCGAAAGTGATCGCGATGCCCGCCAGAATCCCGCCCGCCAGAATCCCGCCTGCCAGAATCCCGCCCGCCTTTTGCCGCCAGCAGGTGCTGCGTCCGCTTGTCGGCACGCTGCTGCTGGCGGCTGTCAGCCTCACGCTGGCCGAAGCACCCGCGTCACCGGCCGGCAGCGCGCTGCAACGCTGATTGACCTGATGGCCTGTCAGGCGGCATAATTGCCGGATGCCGCGCAAAAGACTTGCCCTGACGCTCGCCCTGGCCGCCGCCGCCCCGGCGTCCGCCACCGCGCCTCAGGTCGAGCCGCTGCCCGGCACCCCCCGCCCCGGCTGCCGGGCGTTGGCAACGCCCCAGCCCCAGCCCCAGCCGCTGCGCCTGTGCGACTGGCAGAAGGCGCCCCAGCCTTCCTCCACCCGTCCGGCCGTCAACATCCGGGTATGATCTGCCGGCGCAATCGCTGTGCCGGCCCTTCCCAGCCCGGAAGAACGAAGCTAGAACAAATCGCATGTCGAGTCGATTCCGTCCGGTCAGCACCGGGGCCACATCATGCTGACCCACATTTCCGTCCGCGGGGCCCGCGAACATAATCTGAAGTCGGTGGATATTGATCTGCCGCGCGACAAGCTGATCGTGATTACCGGCCTGTCCGGATCGGGTAAATCCAGCCTCGCCTTCGATACCATCTATGCCGAAGGCCAGCGNNCTGTCGGCCTATGCCCGGCAGTTTCTGGAGCTGATGCAGAAGCCCGATGTCGATCATATCGAAGGCCTGTCGCCGGCCATTTCCATCGAGCAGAAGACCACCAGCCGCAACCCGCGCTCGACGGTGGGCACCGTTACCGAAATCTATGATTATATGCGGCTGCTGTGGGCGCGCGTCGGCGTGCCCTACAGCCCCGCCACCGGCCTGCCCATCAGCGCGCAAACCGTCAGCCAGATGGTGGACCGGGTGCTGGCGCTGCCCGAAGGCACGCGCATCATGCTGCTGGCCCCGGTGGTGCGCGGCCGCAAGGGCGAATATCGCAAGGAAATCATCGAGTGGAAGCGCGCCGGCTTCCAGCGCCTGCGCGTCAACGGCACGGTGGTGGAGATTGAGGAAGCCCCCGCGCTCGACAAGAAATACAAGCATGACATCGATGTGGTGGTGGACCGCCTCGTCGTCCGGCCCGACATCGCCAGCCGCCTTGCCGAAAGCTTCGAAACCGCCCTGAAACTCGCCGATGGCCTGGCAATGGTGGAGCTGGTCGATCTCCCCTCCCCTTACACGGAGGGGCCGGGGGTGGGGGCGTCCGGCAAAGCGCAACGCCCGGCCGACCATATCCTCACCTTCTCCGAAAAATTCGCCTGCCCCGTCTCCGGCTTCACCCTGCCGGAAATCGAGCCGCGGCTGTTTTCGTTCAACGCGCCGCAAGGCGCCTGCCCCACCTGCAACGGGCTTGGCGAACGGCTGTTCTTCAACCCGGAACTGGTTGTCCCCAACGAGGCGCTGAGCATCGCGGAGGGGGCGGTGATGCCCTGGGCCAAATCCTCGCCGCCATCGCCCTATTATATGCAGGTGCTGGAATCGGTCGTGCGCGCCTATGGCGGCACCTTGAGGCAGCCATGGACGAAGCTGCCGGAAGAAACCCGCAAGGCCATTCTTTATGGCACCGGCGGCAAGGCCATCGCGCTCAGCTTCGAGGACGGCCGCAAAAGCTATGACGTGACCAAGCCGTTCGAGGGCGTCATCGCCAATCTCGATCGCCGCTTCAAGGGCAGCGAATCCGCCTGGATGCGCGAGGAGCTGGGCCGCTACCAATCCTCTGCCCCGTGCGAAGCCTGCGGAGGCGCACGGCTGAAGCCGGAGGCGCTGTCGGTGAAAATCGGCGGCGAGCATATCTCTGCCGCCACCCGCCGCCCGGTCGCGGCGGCCGCGCGCTGGTTCCTCGATCTGCCGGCGGCGCTGACGCCCAAGCAGCTGGAGATCGCCAGCCGCATCCTGAAGGAAATCAACGAGCGGCTGGGTTTTCTGGTGAATGTCGGGCTGGGCTATCTCTCGCTCGATCGCACGTCGGGCACGCTGTCGGGCGGGGAATCGCAGCGGATTCGCCTTGCCAGCCAGATCGGCTCCGGCCTGTCGGGCG
>DITZ01000103.1:0-214 GCA_002422985.1 Sphingomonadales bacterium UBA6171 | reverse complement strand
AGCATGACGAGGACGCCATCCGCACGGCGGACCATATTGTCGACATGGGGCCGGGTGCCGGCCGGCAGGGCGGCAGCGTGGTGGCCCAGGGCACGCTTGAGGATATTCTCGCCAATCCGGCAAGCCTGACCGGCGACTATCTTTCCGGACGCCGCGCGGTGCCGCTGCCCGACAGGCGCCGGCCGGGCAACGGCCGGTTCGTGACCGTGACGGG
>DITZ01000035.1 GCA_002422985.1 Sphingomonadales bacterium UBA6171 | reverse complement strand
CCCTGATATTCGGCGACTTCCTCGCCCATCACGAAGATGCCGGGGTCGGCGCGCATTTCCTCGGCCATGGCATCGCGCAACGCTTCGCGCACAGTCTGCTTGCTGGTGCCACCGGCAAGCGCCGTGGCCGTGGCCGGCGTCAGGGCGACCGGCGCAGGCTTTTCCACCGCCTTCGGCGCTTCGGCCGGTTTCGGGGCTTCGGCCGGCTTCGGGGCCTCGGCCGGCTTTGGCGCTTCGGCAGCCGGCTTCGGCGCAGGCGCGGCTTCCTCGCCATCAGTGGCGATAACGGCGATGACGGTGCCGACCTTCAAACCATCAGCGCCTTCGGGCACGTCGAGGGAGACGATCGTGCCGGCCTCATCCGCTTCCAGTTCCATCGTCGCCTTGTCGGTTTCGATTTCCGCAATCACCTGGCCGGGCTTCACCACATCGCCCGCGGCGACCAGCCAGCGGGCAAGCGTGCCCTCCTCCATCGTGGGGGACAGGGCAGGGAGTTTCAACTGCATCAATATTTCCCCACGAGAACGTCGGTGTAAAGCTCGGCGAGATCCGGCTCGGGCGCCTGTTCGGCGAAGTCCGCAGCCTCCGCGACGATGGCCCGCACCGCCTTTTCGCACGCCTTGAACCAGGCTTCGTCGGCAAAGCCCAGTTCGAGCATCTCCTTCTTCGCCAGATCAATCGGGTCCCGCGTGTCGCGGACATTCTGCACCTCGTCCCGCGTGCGGTATTTCGCCGGGTCCGACATGGAGTGGCCGCGATAGCGGTAGGTCTTCATCTCCAGCAATATGGGGCCGTTGCCGCCGCGCACCCATTCCAGCGCCCTGGTGGCAGCGCCGCGCACGGCAAGCACATCCATCCCGTCCACCTGCAACCCCGCGATGCGGAAGCTTTCGCCGCGCCGGTAGAGCTGATCTTCAGCCGACGCACGATTAACCGATGTGCCCATGGCATATTGGTTATTTTCTATAACGAAAATAACCGGCAATTTCCACAGCTCGGCCATGTTGAAACTCTCGTAAACCTGGCCCTGATTGGCGGCACCATCGCCAAAATAGGAAAGCGCCACGCCGCCGTCATTCTTATATTTGTGCGCGAAGGCAAGGCCGGCGCCGATCGGCACCTGCGCGCCGACGATGCCATGGCCCCCGAAAAATCCCTGTTCCACCGAGAACATGTGCATGGAGCCGCCCTTGCCACGGCTGATGCCGGCCGCGCGGCCGGTCAGCTCCGCCATGATGGACTTGGGATCAATATGGCAGGCCAGCATATGGCCATGATCGCGATAGCCGGTGACGACGCTGTCGCGGCCGGGCATGATGGCAGCCTGCAGGCCGGTGACGACCGCCTCCTGCCCGATATACAGATGGCAGAAACCACCGATGAGACCCATGCCATAGAGTTGGCCGGCCTTTTCCTCAAACCGGCGGATGAGCAGCATCATCCGGTAGAGTTCGCGATATTCCGTTTCACCAGCCTTGTGCCGCACGGGTGCGGGCACGGTGCCCAAACGCCCGGTGGCAGTCTTTATGGCGGCTGTTGCCGATGCCTTAGCCAAGAAGAAGTCCCCTCTCAAACCTTGGCGCCCGTTCTAGCCGCAAAGGGGCTGAATTCAACCACGGAGCCGCTTATTCCTGGGCGAAAGCGGATTTCTTATCGGCTGTCGGGTATTTTTTGCACAGCCGCCTATCCGTTTGACCGGCCTGCGGGCGGCGTCAGTGGCACTATCACCTCATCAGGACGAACCACGCCCAGCTGACGGCGCACCAGTTCATCGGCATAGTCCGGATCAACGCCATTGGGATCGAGCAGCGCTATGCTCTGTTGCAGGCTGCGCTTGCGGGCTTCCAGCGTCACATTGCTCGCCTCGATCCGCGCCTGTTCGCGGCGGATATCGTCCAGCGCAAAAATGCCGGAGCCACCAAACAGCGCATGCGATCCAAAATAGAGCGCCACCAACAGGCACAGGCCGGGCACGGCCGCCCGGCGCATCAGCTCGAATATCGGGTGGGCCTGCATATTCACTGTAGAATCATGGCTGTGCACGGTCGTCAAGACCGCATCGCGTCCATTTCGCCGGCTTGTAAGATTTAGCAGAAATTCCGGCCCGCCGGTCTGCCGGCAGGCCGGATTTCCTTAACGGGCCAGTGCCGCGCGGCCGGCATAACAGGCCGTGCCGCCCAGTTCCTGCTCAATGCGCAGCAGCTGGTTATATTTGGCCAGCCGGTCCGAGCGGCTCAGGGAACCGGTCTTGATCTGGCCGCAGTTGGTGGCAACCGCCAGATCGGCGATGGTCGAATCCTCCGTCTCGCCCGAGCGGTGGCTCATCACGGCGGTATAGCGGGCACGGTGCGCGGTGTTCACCGCCTCCAGCGTTTCCGACAGCGTGCCGATCTGGTTCACCTTGATGAGGATGGAATTGGCGACGCCCCTGCTGATGCCATCCCGCAGACGGGCGGCATTGGTGACGAACAGATCGTCGCCCACCAGCTGCACCCTGGCACCGATGCTGTCGGTCAGCGTCTTCCAGCCGGCCCAGTCGTCCTCGCCCATGCCATCCTCGATCGAGACGATGGGATATCCGGCGGTCAGATCCGCCAGGAAGGCCGCCATTTCCGGTGGCGACAGCGTCCTGCCCTCCCCTTCCATATGATAGGCGCCATCGCGGAAGAATTCGGTGGCGGCGCAATCCAGCGCCAGCATGATATCGGTGCCGGGCTTGTAGCCGGCTTTCTCAATGGCTTGCAGGATAATGTCCAGCGCTGCCGTGGCGCTGGAAAGATTGGGCGCGAAGCCGCCTTCGTCGCCCACGGCCGTTGCCAGCCCGCAATCATGCAGCGTCTTTTTCAGCGTGTGGAAAATCTCCGCCCCCCAGCGCAGCCCTTCGGAGAAGCTTTCCGCGCCAACCGGCATGATCATGAATTCCTGNNTTGATGATGTTCATCATCGGCACCGGCAGCTGGCGCGCCGCCGTGCCGCCGACATAGCGATAAAGCGGCAGGCCGCGTGCATCGGCCGCCGCGCGGGCAACCGCAAGGCTGACGCCGAGAATCGCATTGGCACCCAGCCGCGCCTTGTTATGCGTGCCGTCAAGCGCGATCATCTGCGCGTCGATATCTTCCTGCTCCTCCGCGTCCTGACCGATCAGCGCGTCCGACAATTCGCCGTGCACGGCGGCGACGGCATCGCGCACGCCCTTGCCCAGATAGCGGCTCTTGTCGCCGTCGCGGCGCTCGGCGGCTTCATAGGCGCCGGTGGACGCGCCCGATGGCACGGCGGCGCGGCCCATGCTGCCGTCCTCCAGGATGCAGTCCACCTCCACGGTGGGGTTCCCACGGCTGTCGAGAATTTCGCGGGCGATGAAGTCGACGATGGCGGTCATGGCTGCTCCTGTTGTTGCGATTCCGGCGCGCCGCCTGCTCTAGCGCCTCAGCCCCAGAGCGCAACCTCGGGCGGGTGAACATCGCTGCCTTCAAAGCGAAGCCCGTGCGGGCGGTCCTCTGCCAGCAGCAACGGCCCATCCAGATCGGCAAAGCTGCCGTGCGTGGCCGCCAGAAAGGCCGGCGCAACGCCAAGCGAGGAGGAGAGCATGCAGCCGGTCATCAGGCCCAGGCCACGCTGTTTTGCGGCGTGGATCAGCGCCAGGCCTTCCGTCAGCCCGCCGCATTTGTCGAGCTTCAGGTTCACAAAGCGATAGCGGCCGATCACCTGGCCAAGATCGGTGCGATCCTGCACGCTTTCATCAGCACACAGCGGAATCGGGCTGTTCACATGTATCAGCGCCTCGTCCGCCCCGGCGGGCAAGGGCTGTTCGATCAGTTCCACCCGGTGCGCGCTCAGCGCATGGCACATCGCCTCCACATCCAGCCCGGCCCAGCCTTCGTTCACATCGGCGATCAGGCGCGCATGCGGCGCCGCACGGCGCACGGCGGCAACGCGCTCCACATCCTGCGCACCGCCCAGTTTCAGCTTCAGCAATTCGCGGTGCGCCGCGGCTTTCGCCTGCGCCTCCATGTCGGCGGGCGTGCCCAGGCTGATGGTGAAGGCGGTGAGCATCGGGCGCGGTGCGGGCAGACCGATGCGCTGCCACACGCGGATGCCGGTCTGCTTTGCCTCCAGGTCCCACAGCGCCGAATCGAGCGCATTGCGCGCGGCGCCGGGCGGCATCGCGTCCAGCAGGTCGGCGCGACCGATGCCGGCGGCCACCGCATCGGCCATGGCGGCCAGCGCCGCCAGCGCGGCTTCGGCGCTGTCGCCGCGATAATAGATGGGCGTGCCCTCGCCCTGCCCGATATGCTGGCCGTCGCTCACCTCGGCGACCACGACTTCCACGGCGGTCTTGCTGCCGCGCGCGATGACAAAGGGCCGGGCGGTGGTGAAACGCGCGATACGGGCAGACAGGATTGGCATGGGCAATGGCCTAGCCTGCCGCATCGCTCCGGGCTAGAGATTGTGCATGTCTTTGAAGCAACGCCTCCAGGCCCTGTCGCACCAGCTGCGACGCGACGCCCATCTGCTGTGGATCGCCACGAAGGATCCGCGCACGCCCTTGCTGGCCAAGCTGGTGACCGGGCTGGTGGCGACCTATGTCCTCTCCCCCATCGATCTGATTCCCGATTTCGTGCCGCTGTTCGGCCTGCTGGACGAGCTGATCGTGGTGCCCGTGGGGCTGATGTTCGCCCTGTGGCTGATTCCCCCGCCACTGATGGACGAGTTTCGCGAACAGGCGGACGCCGCCGCCGAACGGCCGGTCAGCCGGCTGGGGGCCGTGCTGGTAATTTTGCTGTGGGTGCTGATCGGCAGCTTCATTGCGCTGCAACTATGGGCATTGCGCTTTTGGTGAGGACAAAGGGATGAGCGAGGACGGCGAGCAGGAACAGATCGAGCTGGACCCGGTGGTGGTGGTGGCCCGCATCACCACGCTGGAGATGCTGGTGCGCCAGATGATGGTGGTGCAGCTGCGCCTGCTGGCCGATCGCGGCCATATCGAACTGACGCCCACCTATGTGAAAAGCCTGGCCGATGCCTATGCGGAGAAGGTGGACAGCTCGACCATCATCGAGAGCAATTCAGCCGATGTGAACTATGCCTTCAAGCTGAACGTGCTGCACCAGCTGGAACGCTTTTTCGACGAGATTGGCGCGCATCTGCAAACCAATCCCTGAACCACGCTGCCAGACAGGCATGCGTTTGGGTCTTCCGCTGGCCGCAATGCCCTGCTAAGGCCCCGCCTCCACGACATCGGCGGCCCGATGGCGGAGTGGTGACGCAACGGACTGCAAATCCGTGCACGCCGGTTCGATTCCGGCTCGGGCCTCCAATATCCTGTCTGACGATGATCGCTGACAGTTGAAAATCCCTGATTTCTGATAGTGATGGGCATTCGCTGATTGTCGGCGATTGCCTCTTTTTGTCTGTAATTGCAGGTGATGGGGCCTAGGTCACCGACTCATTGTGTCGCA
>DITZ01000040.1 GCA_002422985.1 Sphingomonadales bacterium UBA6171 | reverse complement strand
GCCGCCGGCCCGCATCCCTATCCGGAGATGGTGCGCGATTTCCAGAGCGTGATCGGCACCGAGGCAAAGGCGCAGCTGCTGGAAGCCGAAGGCCGGCTGCCCGATGTGGCGGTGGCCGCGGTGGGTGGCGGATCGAACGCCATCGGCCTGTTCCATGCCTTTCTGGACGATGATGTGCGACTGGTGGGCATCGAGGCCGCCGGCCATGGGCTGGACACGGCCGAACATGCCGCCAGCCTTTCCGGCGGCCGGCCGGGCGTGCTGCATGGCAACCGCACCTATCTGTTGCAGGACGCGGACGGCCAGATCAGCGAGGCGCACAGTATTTCCGCGGGGCTGGATTATCCCGGCATCGGCCCGGAACATGCCTGGCTGCACGCCATCGGCCGCGTGCATTATGAGGGTGTGACCGACGACCAGGCGATGGACGCGTTTCAGCTGCTGGCGCGGGTGGAGGGCATCCTCCCGGCGCTGGAATCCGCGCACGCCATCGCCTGGGTGCAGAAGGCTGCACCCGCCATGGCGAAGGACGATATCATCCTCGTCAACCTGTCGGGCCGCGGGGACAAGGATATCTTCACGGTGGCGTCGGTGCTGGGGGTGACGCTGTGAGCGGGGACCGTCTTTCGCGCCGCTTTGCCGCGTGCGAAGGCCGTGCGGCGCTGGTGACCTTTGTGTGCGGCGGCGACCCGACGCCGGACCTGACCCCCGCCGTGCTGGAAGCGCTGGTGGCCGGCGGCGCCGACATCATCGAGATCGGCATGCCGTTTACCGATCCGATGGCAGACGGTCCGGCCATTCAGGCCGGCAATATCCGCGCGCTGGAGGCCGGCATCAGCCTGCGCAGGCTGCTGGCTATCGTGGCGGATTTCCGTTCGCGCGATGGCGATACGCCGCTCATATTGATGGGCTATCTCAATCCGCTGCTGGCCTATGGTGCCGATGCCTTTGCGCGCGATGCGGCAGCAGCGGGGCTGGATGGCTGCATCGTGGTGGACCTGCCGCCCGAGGAAGCCGCTGACCTCGCGCCGGCGCTGGCCGCCAATGGCCTGCATCTGGTGCGGCTCGCCACGCCGACGACCGACGAGCGGCGGCTGCCGGCCGTGCTCGATGGGGCGTCGGGTTTCCTCTATCATGTGGCGGTGGCGGGCATCACGGGAGCCAACAGCGCCAGCGCGGCCGACATCGGCGCGGCGGTTGCCCGGCTGAAGGCGGCGACCAGCCTGCCGGTGGCGGTGGGCTTTGGCGTGCGCACGCCCGAACAGGCCGCGGCCATCGCACGGGTTGCCGATGCCGTTGTCGTCGGCTCCGCCATCGTGGAGCTGGTGGGGGATGCCGCCGCCCGCAAATCCAACGACCTGCCCGGCGAGGTGCGCGCCTTTGTCAGCACATTGGCGGATGCGGTTCGCAGCGCGCGGGAAAGGCAAAGCGCATGAGCTGGATCACCAAGTCGCGCCAGCGCATCACCAGCTTCATCCAGCGGCGCGAGACGCCGGACAATCTGTGGACCAAGTGCCGCAGCTGCGGCGCGATGCTGTATAGCCGCGATTTTGAGGCGAACCAGTCCGTCTGCCCCGAATGCGGCCATCATGAGCGGATCGGCGCGAAGGCGCGCTTTGCCGCGCTGTTTGACGATGGCGCGCATGAACGCATTGCGGTGCCGGTGCTGCCCGACGATCCGCTGAAGTTCAAGGACCAGAAACGCTATCCGGACCGGCTGAAGGCGGCGCGGGCGGCCACGGGCGAGCAGGATGCGATGCTGGTCGCGGCCGGCAGCATCACCGGCCATCCTGCGGTGGTGGCGGTGCAGGATTTCGCCTTTATGGGCGGCTCCATGGGCATCGGCGTGGGCGCGGCCTTTGCGGCGGCCGCCGATGCCGCGATTGCGCGCGGCTGCCCGTTCATCATTTTCACCGCCGCCGGCGGCGCGCGGATGCAGGAGGGCATCCTGTCGCTGATGCAGATGCCGGCTACCACCGTTGCCATCGCGCAGCTGCGCGACGCGCGTCTGCCCTATATCGTGGTGCTGACCGATCCGACGACCGGCGGCGTCACCGCCAGCTATGCCATGCTGGGCGATGTGCATATCGCCGAGCCGGGCGCGCTGATCGGCTTTGCCGGGGCGCGGGTGATTGAATCCACCATCCGCGAAAAGCTGCCCGAAGGCTTCCAGCGGGCGGAATATCTGCGCGATCATGGCATGGTGGACATGGTGGTGCCGCGCCATGATCTGCGCGGGACACTGGGCCGGCTGATCGGGCTTTTGGGGCGGCAATGACGGGGGCGATGGCGGATTTTGCCCGATCCGACGATCCCGTGCTCGACCGGCTGCTGCGCGCCGCCGGCCAGCAGCGGGTGTGGGGGGTTGATCTCACGCTCGATCGCATCGAACGGCTGCTGGCGCGCATGGCCAGCCCGCACAGGCGGCTGCCGCCGGTGCTGCATGTGGCCGGCACCAACGGCAAGGGTTCCACCTGCGCCTTCCTGCGCGCCGCGCTGGAGGCGGCCGGGCATCGGGTGCATATGTTCACGTCGCCGCATCTGGTGCGGGTGAACGAGCGGATCCGCGTGAGTGGCACGCTGGTAAGCGACGAGGAATTTGCCGAAGCGCTGGCCGACGTGCTGCGCTTCAACGCCGGCCAGCCGATTTCCTTTTTCGAATGCATCACGGCGGCCGCCTTTCTGCTGTTTGCCGCCAACCCGGCGGATGCCGTGGTGCTGGAGGTGGGGCTGGGTGGCCGGCTCGATTCCACCAATGTCGTCCCCGAACCGCTGGTAACCGGCATCAGCCAGCTGGCGCTGGATCATGTGGCGATCCTGGGGCCGACGCTGCGCCATATCGCGCAGGAAAAGGCCGGCATCGCGCGCCGCAATGTGCCGCTGGTGACACAGAAATATCCGGCACCGATTCACGCCGCGGTTGCCGAGGTGGCGGCGCTGAAGGGTGCGCTGCTGCGCCCGCGTGGGGAGAGCTGGGACTGTGCGGTCTATGACGGTCAGCTCGCCTGGCGCGATCCGTCGCTGGAGGAGGCGCTGCGCCTGCCGGTGCCAAAGCTCGCCGGCGCGCATCAGGCGGACAATGCCGGCCTCGCCATCGCCATGCTGCGCGCGCAAAGCGCGCTCAACGTGCCGGACAGCGCGCTGCGCTCTGCCATGGGCTGGGTGCAATGGCCGGGGCGGTTGCAGCGGCTGACCGCCGGCCCGCTGGTGGCGCCCTTGCCGGCAGGCGCGGAACTATGGCTGGACGGCGGGCATAATCCGGCGGCCGCCCGCGCATTGGCGGCCTTTGCCGCCGGTGCCAGCCCGGCGCTGCCGCTGCATCTGCTGGTGGGGATGCTGGCGACCAAGGATCATAAGGCCTTCCTGAAATCCATGCCGCACGGCGTGCGGATAACCGCGGTGCCCATCAGCGGCCATGATGGCGTGCCCGCGGACGCGCTGGCCGCCGATGCGCGGGCACTGGGGATGCAGGCCGACGCGGCCACCAGCCTGCCCGACGCGGTGGCGCGCGTGGCGGGCGCGTCACGCGTGCTGATGACCGGATCGCTGCATCTGGTGGGCGAGGCGCTGGCGCTGAACGGGCCTTTGCCGGTGTAGAGCGGTGTCTGCCCCTGTTGACCCGGCGTGACGGGGTCAATCGGGGGCGGAAGCCGCCTCAGGTCCCGTGTGGCGGAACGGCGGTGCTGCCACTTTTCTGCGCAGCAATATCTGCTAAGTCCCGCCCCGGGCCCTGTTTCAGAGGAGAGTGGAATGCAGAGATTGCCGATGGCCGCCGCGCTTGCCGCACTGATGCTGGCCGGCGTGAGCACCACTGCCGTGCAGGCGGCGGACTCGTTTCGCGAGACAAAATTCAAGCTGATCGCCAGGACCAACAAGGCCATCAATGATGAACTGAAAAAGCCCGCGCCGGATATGAAGGCGATTGCCGCCAATGCGGTGAAGCTGGACAGGATGGCCGCCGAGCTTCCGGGCTGGTTCCCCAAAGGCAGTGGCCCGAAGCTGGGTGTGAAAACCCATGCATTGCCCGCCATCTGGGAACAGCCGGCGAAATTTGCTGCGGCCGCCGCCGGTTTGCGCGCCGCCACCACGGCGATGAAAACCGCCTCGGCCGCTGGCGATCTGGCCGCCGTTCAGGCCGCCGTTCCGAAAATTGGTGCCAGTTGCAAGGCCTGCCACGCCGACTTCAAGGAGCAGGACTGACCATGCAGCGGGTGCGCGTCTGGGACCTGCCGGTGCGGCTGACGCATCTGGGCTTCCTCCTGCTCATCCCCGCGCTGTGGTGGACGGCGGAAAATGGCGAGATGGAGCGGCACAGCCAGCTTGGCTATGCGCTGCTGTTCCTGCTGCTGTTCCGCCTCTACTGGGGCTTCGCCGGCTCCCGCAACGCCCGCTTCGCCAGCTTCATGCGCGGGCCGGCGGCGATTAACGCCTATCTGCGCGGCAGGGCGTCCAGGCCTGTCGGCCATAATCCGCTGGGTGCCCTCAGCGTCGTGGCGCTGCTGGGGCTGATGGCCACGCAAATCTCGCTGGGCCTGTTCGCGCAGGACAGCGACGGCCTGTTCTCCGGGCCGCTCTCCCACCTGATCAGCTATGACCTTTCAGACGCCGCCCGCGAATGGCACGAAAGGCTGTTCAACCTGCTGGCGGCGCTCATCGCGCTGCATGTGCTGGCGGTGCTCTACTATCAGCTGGTGAAGCGCGACCGGATCGTGGAGCCGATGGTAACGGGCAAAAAGCGGCTGCCGCCGCAGGCCGAAGGCGGCGCATCCGCCTCATGGGCCGCCCTCACCGCCGGCCTGCTGCTGTCTGCCGGTGTCACTTGGTGGGTGTCGCTCGGCGCGCCGCTCTGACGCGCGGCGCAGCGAAGAAACCGATGAGCGAGGCTTGCCGCACCGCCAATGTCCGGACGGGCATCGCCAAAAGCCGGGTGCGATAGCCGGCAGCCGGATCGTCTGCGCGCTTGGCATTCTGCTGCAAGGCAGCATAATGGAGCCATGCGCATCGCCATCATCGACACGAGCAGCACGCGTGCGGCGATCATCTCCGATGGGCTGCGCGAATCCGGCCTGCATGATCTGGTGGTGATCGATGCCGGCCAGCCGATGCTGCGGCAGTTGGAACAGGCCAAAGCCGATGTCGTGCTGATCAATCTGGAAAATCCCAGCCGCGACATATTGGAGGATTTCTTCGCCATGTCGCGGGCGCTCGCACGGCCGATTGCCATGTTCGTGGACCAGAGCGACACCGAATCCATGGGCGCGGCGATCGATGCCGGGGTCTCGGCCTATGTGGTGGACGGGCTTTCGAAGCAGCGCATCCGCCCGGTGGTGGATGTTGCGGTGCGCCGCTTTCAGGCCTTCAGCCGGCTGCAAACCGAGCTGGCCGAGGCGCGCACCGCGCTGGCGGACCGGCAGAGCATCGACCGGGCCAAGGCCATACTGATGAAGCGTCGCGGGCTGGACGAGCCGGCGGCCTATGCGTTGCTGCGCGGCCACGCGATGCGGACCAACCGCCGCATCGTGGAGATTGCGGAATCCATCGTCACAAGCGACGCACTGATGGGGGAAATGCCATGAGCCTGCCGCTGTTTCGTATCGGATTCATGCCGCTGGTGGATGCAGCTTTGCCGATTCTGGCGCGCGAACAAGGCTTTGCAGCGGACGCCGGGATCGAGATTGATCTGGTGCGCGACATGACCTGGGCGACCGTGCGCGATCGGCTGCTATATGGCCATAGCGATGCCGCGCATCTGATCGCGCCGCTGGCCATCGCCACCACGCTGGGGCGCGGTCGGGCAGCGGTGCCGCTCTGCGTGCCTTTTGTGCTGGGGCTGAACGGCAATGCCATCACGCTGTCCACCGCGCTTGGCGACAGGCTGGGGCTGGGTGATGGCCTGGCGGACCCGATGGCGCTGGGCGGGCGGCTGAAGACGCTGGCGCTGCAACGGCTGGCGGCCGGCCGGCCGCTGCGCTTTGGCGTGGTGCACCGCTATTCCAGCCATAATTATATGCTGCGCTACTGGCTGGCGGCGGTGGGCATCGTGCCGGACAGAGAGGTTGAAATCAGCGTCACCAGCCCGCCCTTTGCCGCCGACGCACTGGCCGCCGGCGAGGTGGACGGCATCTGCGTGGGCGAACCGTGGAACAGTGTGGCGGTCGATCGGGGCGTTGGGCGAATCGCGCTGGTGACGGCACAGATCTGGCGGCGCGGCGTGGAAAAGGTGCTGGCGTTGCAGACACATACGCTGGCCGAACGCGGCGAGGACGTGGCGGCGCTGGTGCGGGCGCTGCATGCCGCCGCCCGGCATTTCGTGGCGCCGGAGGCCGTGGCGGAAAATGCCGCGATTCTGGCCCGGCGCGAATATCTGGATGCCCCGGTCGATACGATCCTGCGCGCCATCACCGATCGTATCCGGCTCTCCAGGGGCGCGCCGCCGCTGCATGTGCCCGATTTCATGTTCCAGTATCGCGAAGCGGCGAATTTCCCCTGGCGCAGTCAGGCGGCCTGGCTCTATTCGCAGATGCAACGCTGGGATGGCCTGCCGGTGCTGGCAGACGAGGCAAAGGCGGCCGAAGCCGTGTTCCGCCCCGATGTCTATCGCGCCGCGCTCGCCGGATCGGGGGCGACGCTGCCGGGCGCCAGTTCCAAGCTGGAAGGGGCGATCGGCGATCCGCTGGCGGCCGGCTCCACCCAGGGGCGGCTGCTGCTGGGGAATGACCGTTTCTTTGATGGCCGGGCCTTTGATCCGGACGATATCGCCGCCTATCTGGCGGCGCTGCCAAAGGGTTAATGCTGCGCGTGCGAATTAACAGTTGCACAATCGCTGCGAATCAGGCAGTTTTCATCATTCGGTAATGAACCCGGATCATCCGGTAACCAGGCCGGATACGAGACATACGCTGACCATCGCCAACGAGGGCTGATGATCGCGGACTGCGGGAAGCCCATGGTGGGCCACCGCAACAGGCAATGAAGCCGCCAGGATGCACCGCACAGGTCGCCATTCTGGCGGCTTTTTCTTTGTCCAGCAAAGAGGGGTAAGCAGATGGCGACGTCATTCTGGGACGCAACAGGCAAATCCGGCAAAGGCTTCTGGGCGAGCGGCCATACGCCGACGCTGATCGCGGCCTTTCTCTATTTCGACCTCGCCTTCATGGTGTGGGTCGTGCTGGGGCCGCTTGCGCCCGACATTGCCGCAGCACTTGGGCTGACGCCCGCGCAAAAGGGCCTGATGGTGGCCACCCCCACGCTGGTCGGCGCGCTGCTGCGCGTGGTGAACGGGCTGCTGGTTGACCGCATCGGGCCGAAGCGCTCGGGTGCGATTAGTCAGGTTATCGTGATCGTCGGGCTGTTTGCCGCCTGGTTTTTCGGGGTTTCCACCTTTGCCGGCACGCTGGCGCTGGGTGTCATTTTGGGCTTTGCCGGTGCCAGCTTCGCCATCGCCCTGCCGCTGGCCAGCCGCTGGTATCCGCCGGAGCATCAGGGCAAGGCAATGGGTCTGGCCGGCATGGGCAATTCGGGCACCGTGCTCGCCGCCCTGTTCGCGCCGGGCCTTGCCAGGCTGTTCGGCTGGAACGCGGTGCTGGGGCTTGCCTGCATCCCTCTCACCATCGTCTTCATCCTCTATATGGTCATGGCGAAGGATTCGCCGAACCAGCCGGCAGCAAAAACCATCACCCAATATATGGACCCGCTGAAAACGGCGGACAGCTGGTGGCTGATGGGCTTTTACGCCGTCACCTTCGGCGGCTTCGTCGGCCTGGCGGCCAGCCTGCCCATCTATTTCACCGATCGCTTCGGCCTGACCCCGGTGGAAGCCGGCTATGCCACGGCGGCCTGCGTGTTCGCCGGTTCGCTGGTGCGGCCGATGGGCGGCGCGCTGGCGGACAGGATCGGCGGCGTGAAGACATTGACCGGCGTGTTCATCGTGGCGGCCATCGCGCTGATCGGGGTGAGCATGGCGGCGACGGTGATGTCGGCCCTCGCGCTCTTTGTCCTTGCCATGCTGGCGCTGGGCACGGGCAATGGCGCGGTGTTCCAGCTGGTGCCGCAACGCTTCAGCGCGGAAATCGGCGTGATGACCGGGCTGGTTGGCATGGCCGGCGGCGTCGGCGGCTTCTACCTCGCCTCCTCGCTGGGCTTTGCCAGGCAGCTGACGGGCAGCTTCGCCCCCGGCTTCCTCATCTTTGCCGGCCTCGCGGTGCTGGCGCTTGCTGGCCTCACCTTTGTGAAGCGCCAATGGCGCGCACGCTGGGATGCCGCCCAATATGTGCGGATCTGAGGCCATGCGGCACCTGACATTCGGGATGCTGGTGGCAACGGCGGTGCTGGCAGCGGGGACACCCGCCGCCGCCATCGCGGTGAAGCCACTGGCTGATGCCCGCCTCCGCTATGAACATGCCAGTCAGGACGGACTGGCCAATGATGCCGATGCGCTGACCATCCGGGCGCGGGCCGGCCTTGCGGCACAGGAAGGCCCCTTCACCGCGCTGGTGGAGGCGCAGGGCATGTTTGCCGTCGTCGGCGATTATGATGACGGTCTTTCCGGGGCGGCGACCCGCCCGCTGGTGGCAGACCCGGAGAATGTGGCGCTGTCCCGCGCGCAACTGCAATATAAGGCGAAAGGCGTCACGCTGACCGCCGGCCGCCAGCGCATCCTGCTGGATGACGAGCGGTTTGTCGGTGGCGTGGGCTTCCGGCAGAATGGCCAGAGCTTTGACGCGGTGCGCGCGGAGCTGACGCCGATGAAGGGCGTGAAGCTGGATGCCGCCTATGTGTGGCGGGTGCAAACCATCTGGGGCATCGAGGGCAATGGCGCCCGCCCGCGTTCCATCCCCGGCGACACCATCCTTGCCGGCCTCTCCTGTGTCACGCCGTTTGGCACGCTTTCCGGCTTCGGCTATTTCCTCGATATGGATATGGCGGCGCTGCAAAGCTTCCGCCTTTCCAGCAAGACTTTTGGTGCGCGGCTGGCCGGTGGTGCCCCCGTCGGCAAGGCAAGGCTCGGCTGGCAGCTGAACCATGCGCGGCAGCAGGATCATGGGCGGAATCCGAATGATTATCAGGCCAGCTACTGGCTGGCGGACCTGTCGCTCGATCTGAATGGCCCGAAGCTGGGTGTCGGCTATGAAGTGCTGGGGGCGGACGATGGCCGGGCGCTCACCAGCTTCCAGATGCCGCTGGGCACCAATTTCAAATTTCAGGGCTGGGCCGATAAATTCCTGACCACGCCGCCCGATGGCGTGCGCGACCTTTATGCCAGCGCCGGCTGGGGCTGGAAGCGGATCGGCAAGGCCAGGGCGGTGCAGGTGCAGGCCGTATATCACCGCTTCGACGCGGACCGGAACAGCCGCCGCTATGGCGATGAATGGAATCTGCTGGCGAGCGCCAGGCTCGGCCGCACCACGGCGTCGGCGCGCTTTGCCGACTATCGCGCCAGCAGTTTCGCCACCGACACGCAGAAATTCTGGCTGCAACTGGATTGGACTCTCTGATGGAACAGCAACGCATCCTGGACGACCCGGCCGACAGGCGCGCGCATCTCGTGGTGATCGGCAATGGCATGGCCGGCTGTCGCGCGGTGGAGGAACTGCTCGCCCGCGATCCGAACCGCTATCGGGTGACGATTTTCGGCGCCGAGCCACGGGTGAACTATAACCGCATCATGCTCTCGCCGGTGCTGGCCGGCGAAAAGAGTTTTGACGACATCGTGATCAATGCCGCCCAATGGTATGCCGACAATGGCATCAGGCTGGTGAGCGGCGATCCGGTGGTGGCGGTTGACCGTGATGCAAGGCAGGTGACAACGCGCGACGGATTGGTGGCGGGCTATGACCGGCTGCTGATTGCCACCGGTTCCGATCCCTTCATCATCCCGGTGCCGGGCAGGGATCTGCCCGGTGTCATCACCTTTCGCGACATGGATGATGTGAACCATATGCTGGACGCCGCCGGGCGCGGCGGCAGCGCCGTGGTGATCGGCGGCGGGCTGCTGGGGCTGGAGGCGGCGCACGGCCTGTCCCTGCGCGGCATGAAGGTGACGGTCATCCACCTGATGCCGACGCTGATGGAGCG
>DITZ01000095.1 GCA_002422985.1 Sphingomonadales bacterium UBA6171 | reverse complement strand
AAGGCTTATGAGTCCACGGCGTAGGGTCGCGCCTAGAAATTCGGTGGAGGGGTGTTGAACCATAAAGCGCCTAGAACGCCTGTTGCTCGCCCACCCGGCGGACTGTCGCTGCCCTCTGACTGCCATCGCGTGCCATCGGCTTGCGCCGCCGGGGACAAGCCATCCCATCCTGAGCTATGGAGGGCTGGACCGCGCCTTTCACGGCCTTATATGTTCCCGAAAGTTCCCTGCGCTGTGGCGATGGCGGGTATAGCGGATTCGTGAGGGAGGGGCGGCATCATGCGGTTTGAACGCTTCTCCGGCGACGACCTCACCCTCTCCCTCGCCCCCGCCCGCGTGCATGAGGCGATGGGGCGGGGCCGCCGGGCCTTTGCGCTGTTCCAGGCGGCGCGGCACCCCGGCCCGCTGATCTGGATCCTGCCCGCCCATGCGCCCGAGATGCCGATGCTGGCCGGCCTGCCGCAGGGGCTCGGCGCGCGGCTGCACCTGCTGCGCCCCGCGGGGGAAACTGATCTTTTGTGGTGCGTGGAGGAGGCGTTGCGCGCAGCTCCGGTCGGCCTCGTGATCGCCGAGCCGGAAAAGCCGCTGTCGCTGACTGCAGGCCGCCGCCTGCAACTGGCGGCCGAGGCGGGGCGCACGACGGGGCTGATGCTAATCCGGCAGGAGGCCGGCAGCAATGCCACCCAGACGCGGTGGGCCTGCGAGCCGCAGGCCAGCCTCGGGGCGGACTCGACTCTGCATCACTGGTCCCGTATCAAGAACAAATCAGGAACATGCGAAAGTTGGGTTGTGAACTGGCATGGCGCGACGGCTGCTTTCCATCTGGTTCCCGAGGCTCGCCAGCGACACGAGCCTGCGGAGCCGCCCCGTTGAGGGGCCGTTCGCCCTGACCCATCGGTCGGGCAATTCCGATCACCTGCATTGCGTGGGCCTTGTCGCCACGGCGCGCGGCCTGCACCGCGGGATGCCGCTGGCCGATGCCCGCGCCATCTGCCCGGACCTCGCCACCCGCCCCGCCGATCTGCCGCGCGAGGCGGCTGCGCTGGCCGCCCTTCGCCGGTGGGCGGGGCGCTATGCGCCGATGGTGGCAACCGATGGCATGGACGGGCTGATCGCCGACATCTCGGGCGTGGCGCATCTGTTCGGCGGCGAGGCGGATCTGCGTGCCGACCTGCAGGCGCGGCTTGACCGGGCGGGGCTGGCCGCCGTCAGCGCCATTGCCGGGACGCGGGGGGCGGCCTGCGCGCTGGCGCGGCATGGCGGCGGCATCGTGGTGGAGGGGGCGCTGGTGCAGGGCATCGGCCGCTTGCCGGTGTCGGCCCTGCGCATCGACCACGCCACCGCCGAGGCGCTGGCCCGCGTCGGGCTGTCGCGCATCGCCGATCTGGTGGCCCTCCCGCGCGCGCCGCTGGTGCGGCGGTTCGGGGCAGGGCTGGTGCTGCGGCTGGATCAGGCGCTTGGCGCGCAGTCCGAACCCGTGGCGGCAGAGCCGGAGCCGCCGCATTACGGGGTGCGGATGACCCTGCCAGAACCGATCGGCCTGCAATCGGATGTGATGGCGGGTCTGGCGCGGCTGCTGGACCGGCTCTGTGCCAAGCTGGCGCTGCACCATCAGGGCGCGCGGCGGTTGCGGCTGGAACTGCGGCGGGTGGACAGCGGCACGGTGGAGGTCGAGATCGGCCTTGCCCGCCCGATGCGCGACCCGGCCCGCATCGCGGCGCTGTTCGCGCGCGGGGTGGATGAGATCGACGCGGGCTTCGGCATCGACGCGCTGCGCCTGACCGCGCCGCTGACCGAGCCGATGGCGCCCGAGCAGACGGGCGGCGGCCCGGCGGTGCGGCATGAGGATGCGCTGGCGGACCTGCTGTCTTCGGTCGGCAACCGCATCGGCTTCGACCGGGTGCTGCGGCTGCTGCCCGCCGAAAGCCTGATCCCCGAGCGCAGCTTCCTGCTGGCCCCCGCCGCCTATACCGCCCCCGTCGCCCCGCCGCCCCGCAGCGGCCCGGCGCGGCCCGTCACCCTGTTCCCGCCCGAGCCCGTCAGCCATGCCTCGGGCCACCCGCCGGCCTCGTTCCGCTGGCGGCGGATGCGCTTTGCCACGCTGCGCGCCACCGGCCCCGAACGCATCGCCCCGGAATGGTGGTTCGACGACCCCGCCTGGCGCAGCGGGTTGCGCGACTACTGGCGGATCGAGACGCAGCAGGGCCCGCGCCTGTGGCTGTTCCACACGCCGCAAACCCCCGGCTGGTGCGTGCAGGGAGAGTTCGCATGACCCGGCCAGAAGAGCGCCAGGGCGCGCTGCCCTATGCCGAGCTGTGCGTCACCTCCAACTTCACCTTCCTGACCGGCGCCTCGCATCCCGAGGAACTGGTGACCCGCGCTGCCGAACTGGGGCTGGCGGCCATCGCCATCACCGACCGCAATTCCGTGGCGGGCGTGGTGCGGGCCTTCTCGGCGCTGAAGGAGCTGGAACGGATGCGGACGGAGTTCCACGAGCAGGTGGCGGAGGCAGAGGCGGCGCAAGAGGGCCCCGCCATCCGCTCGCAGCGCGTCACCGACCATTCCAGCCGCCAGACCGTGCCGCAGCGCGCCAGCGAGACTGCGGCGCCGGTCCTGCCAGCGACACCGCTGCCGCGGCTGATCGCCGGGGCGCGGCTGGTGCTGACCGACTCTGCGGTGGAATGGCTGGCGCTGCCGACCGATCTGGCGGCCTGGTCGCGGCTGACCCGGCTGCTGAGCCTTGGCAAGCGCCGCGCGCCGAAAGGCGAGTGTCACCTGACTCGCGCCGACCTGAGGAGCTGGGGCACCGGCATGATCCTGATCGCGCTGCCCCCCGACCCGATGGAAGCCAACTCGGTGGAGGCCGGCCCCGCGCGGGGCGACCTGCTGCAACTGGCGCGCGGCTTCCCCGGCCAGTGCTTCCTCGGCGCCGCGCCGCGCTATGACGGGCGCGACCAGCCGCGGCTCGACCTTCTGGCGGCGCTGGCGCAGGGCGCGAACCTGCCGCTGGTCGCGGTGGGGGATGTGCTGATGCACCGCTCCTCGCGCCGCCCGCTGGCCGATGTGCTGGCCTGCCTGCGGGTGGGCTGCACCATCGACAACATCGGCCAGCGCCGCCTGCCCAATGGCGAGCGGCGGTTGAAATCTGGGCCCGAGATGGCGCGGCTCTTCCACCGCCACCCCGCCGCGCTGCGCCGCACGCTGGAGATTGCTGATCGCTGCGCCTTCCGGCTGGACGACCTGCGCTACCAATATCCCGACGAGGCGCAGAACGGCGAACCCGCGCAGGACCGGCTGGAGCGGCTGGCCCGCAAGGGCGTGCTGTGGCGCTACCCGGGTGGCGCCTCGCCCAAGATCATCGCGCGGGTGGACAAGGAGCTGGCGCTGATCCGCGACGTCGAATATGCGCCCTATTTCCTGACGGTGCATGACATCGTGGCCTTTGCCCGCTCGAAGGGCATCCTCTGTCAGGGGCGCGGATCGGCGGCCAATTCCGTGGTCTGCTACCTTCTGGGCATCACCGAGGTGCCGCCCGAGACCATCACCCTGATCTTCGAGCGCTTCATCAGCAAGGAACGCGGCGAGCCGCCGGATATCGACGTCGATTTCGAGCATGAACGGCGCGAGGAGGTGATCCAGTGGATCTATGAACGCTATGGGCGTGAACGCGCGGGGCTGACGGCGACGGTGATCCATTTCCGCAGCCGCGCCGCCATCCGCGAGGTCGGCAAGGTCATGGGCCTGTCGCAGGACGTGCTGGCGCGACTATCGGGGCAGATCTGGGGCTGGTCTTCCACCGCCCCCGGGCAGGACCGGATGCGCGATGCAGGGCTTGATCCCACCGACCGGCGGATGATGCTGACCACCCAGCTGATCGCCGAGATCATCGGCTTTCCGCGGCATCTGTCCCAGCATGTCGGCGGCTTCGTCATCACCCATGGCCGGCTCGATGAGCTGTGCCCGATCGAGAATGCCGCGATGGACGACCGCACCGTCATCGAATGGGACAAGGACGACATCGACGCGCTTGGCCTTCTGAAGGTCGATATCCTCGGCCTTGGCATGTTGACCGCGATCCGCAAGTCCTTTGGCCTGCTGGCGGAGCATCGCGGCATGAGGATGGATCTGGCGAGCCTGAAGCCCGATCCGGGGACTGAGGCCCCGAGCAGCCTTGAGAGCGTCCAGCGCGAGCAGGTTTATGACATGCTCTGCCGCGCCGATGCCATCGGGGTGTTTCAGGTCGAGAGCCGCGCGCAGCTGAACTTCCTGCCCAAGATGCGGCCCCGGCAATCCTATGATCTGGTCTGCGAGGTGGCCATCGTCCGCCCCGGCCNNCCCGTTCATCCGCCGCCGCATGGGGCTGGAGCCTGTCGAGGACCTCGGCCCCGCGATGATGGAGGTTCTGGGCCGCACCTATGGCGTGCCGCTGTTCCAGGAGCAGGCGATGCAGATTGCCGTGGTAGCGGCAGGGTTTACGCCCTCCGAGGCCGACCGGCTGCGCCGGTCATTGGCCACCTTCAAGCGCATGGGCACCATCGGCGGCTTCCGCGACCGCTTTGTCGGCGGCATGCTGGAACGGGGCTATGACGCCGATTTCGCCAGCCGCTGCTTCGCGCAGATCGAGGGCTTCGGCAGCTACGGTTTCCCCGAAAGCCATGCCGCCAGCTTCGCGCGGCTGGTCTATATCTCGGCCTGGCTGAAGTGCCACCACCCGGCGGTGTTCACCTGCGCGCTGCTGAACTCGCAGCCGATGGGGTTCTACGCCCCGGCGCAGCTGGTGCGGGATGCGCGCGAGCATGGGGTGGAGGTGCGACCGGTGTCGGTCAACCATTCGGCATGGGATTGCACGCTGGAGCCGCGGGCCGATGGGCGGCTGGCGCTGCGGCTGGGGTTCCGGCAGATCAAGGGCATGCGCGAGGAGGATGCCACCTGGATCGTGGCGGCGCGGGGCAATGGCTATCCGGATGTGGAAAGCCTGTGGCGGCGGGCGGGGGTGCATCCCGCGGCGCTGGAGCGGCTGGCCGAGGGCGACGCCTTCACCGCGCTTGGCCTCGCGCGGCGCGAGGCGCTGTGGGCGGCGCGGGCGCTGCGGGCCCCGGCGCCGCTGCCGCTGTTCGGCACGGCGGGCGAGGGCGGGGTGGAGCCTGCGGTGAGCCTGCCGCAGATGACCCTGGGGCAGGAGGTGATCGAGGATTACCTGTCGCTGCGCCTGTCGCTGCGGGCGCATCCGATGGAGCTGCTGCGCCCGAAGCTGCCCGAAAGCCTGCCGCATGAGCGGCTGGGGGAGGCGAAGGGGCGCGTCACCGTTACCGGGCTTGTCATCACCCGGCAGCGGCCGGGCACGGCATCGGGCGTGATCTTCCTGACGCTGGAGGATGAGACGGGCACCGCCAATGTGGTGGTCTGGTCAAGGGTTTACGCGGCGTTCCGCCAGGCGGTGATCGCCGGCCGCCTCGTGCGCGTGCGCGGCCGGATCGAACGCGACGGCTCCGTCCTCCACCTGATCGCCGAGCATGTCGAGGATGTCTCACCGCTGCTGACCACCCTTGGGCGGCCGGTGATGATCGCCAACAATGACGGGCGCGCGGATGAAACCAAGCGCTCCGTGGGCGGCAGTGTGCGGTCGTCTGCCCGGCACCCGCGGGAGCAGGCGAAGGTGCTGTTCCCCAGCCGGGACTTTCATTGAGGGAGCTGGCAGCCACGTGATCCAGATCAAGGCG
>DITZ01000118.1:6008-6315 GCA_002422985.1 Sphingomonadales bacterium UBA6171 | reverse complement strand
GGCGGGGCCCGGCGGGCAGATCACTGTTACGGGGTGGTTGCCGTACAGGGCCTGGGCGAAGGGCGGCGGGGCATAGGGTGCCGGTGCGGGTGCCGCGGGGCGGGTGGACATGCCGATGGGCGGCGGGGTGATATCCTCGATCGCTTCGGCGAAGTTCAGAATGCGGGACATGGGGTACTCCCTCGACTGGGTGTCAGGCGGCGCGGGTGCTGCGCAGCTGGCGCAGGGTGGCGGCGTGGGCGCGGGCGGCGTCGCCGTGGCGGTCGATCTGGGCGGTGACGAAGCCCTGGTCGAGCAGATCGGCGAT
>DITZ01000118.1:0-5972 GCA_002422985.1 Sphingomonadales bacterium UBA6171 | reverse complement strand
ATGCCGGGATCGAACATCACCTCCATCATCGCGCGGGCCTCTTCGGCGGTGTCCATCACCGCGCCCAGCTGGCCGACCTCGCTGTCGACCACGATGTAGCCTGCCTTGATCTGCTTTACCTGGAGCATCGGAACCTCCGTCAGTTGAACGACCTCACGACTTGAAAGGGGTGGCGGGCGGCCCCCTGCCCGGGAAAAGCAGGGTGGGATCTGGCCGCCCGCCAGGCACCGCGCCGGGAGGGGATGCACGGCGCGGATAGCGATCAGCGGCCCGGTGGCCAGGACATCTGTTTCAGCCGGCGTGCCGCCGCCGGAAAATCGTGCCACAGGGGCGGCAAGTCGCTGTTGGCGTGCGGCTGAAGGGCGGCGGCGACCCGGCCTATGACCGTGACGGCATCGCCTTCACTGCCGAATTTCTGAGACAGCACGATGTCGCGCTTGATGCCTTCCATCAGATTGCGCAGCAGCGCCGGGGTGGCCCCGATGGTGACATCACACAGGATATCGATGTCCTGTTCCGGCAGGGTGTAGGGTGCCAGATAGCGCGCCAGAATGGCGTAGCGGCTGTCTGCATCGGGCATGCCGATTTCAAGCTGGATGCCGAAGCGGCGCCACAAGGCCGGGTCGATATTATCGGCCATGTTGGTGGCGGCGATCATCATGCCGGGGTAGTGGTCGATCTGCGACATCAGCGCCACGACGATGGCGTTGGCCTCCCGGCTGCCACCTTGCCCGTCATTCGTGCGGGTGGCGGCCATGGCGTCGATCTCGTCCACGAACAACACCATTTTCTGGTGATGTTCCCGGCAGATGGAAAAGAGGGTGTCGATGTTGCGCCCCGATTCGCCGATATACTGGCTGCGGGTCTGCTGCAGATTGACCTCGACCAGGGCAACGCCCAGCCGGGCGGCCAGATGATGCGCCAGCGTTGTCTTGCCGCAGCCCGGCGGCCCGGCGAAGATGCCGGTGCGGCGCGGTGCCAGGCCAACCTGCTGCAATTCCTCCTCGCACTGGATCTCGATCAGCCAGCGGTGCACGGCATCGCGGACAGGGCCGGTCAGGATCGGCGGTTCGGCATCGGCGGGCTGGTGGATGCGGGCCATGCGCTGCAATTCGCGCGGCACCTCGACAAAGGCCGGGCGCAGATCACGGGGTTTGACGGTATTGCCTGCGGGGGCGTTCATGCTGCCGGCCCGGCATTATCGTCGCCCGCGCCCGCCGCGCCATCATTGGGCTTCGGCTTCTTCGTGCGCTTCCACGATGCGGGAATATCCATGCCATCGGAGCCGGCGGCCTGACACCAGGCGCCATCCCAGGCGGCGCGGCGCGGATCCCGCGCGGGGAAGGGATTGGCTGTAACCGGCTTGCCGGCTTCCTGGGCGGCCTTGCCGAGGGCGGCGGCCTGTTCGACCGTCACATCAGGGGCAGGTTCTGCACCCGGCGGGTCGGCGATAAAGGGCGGGGTATCGCCGTCCGGATCGCCAGCATCATCAGGGGAAGAGGGTGCCGGGCTGAGCCGGCGGATCGCGGCATTGCCCAGCGGGGTATCGGCCAGCATGCCGAGGGCCGCCATGTAGATATCGTCCAGGGATTCCTGTTCGGCGCGCTCATCGGGCGACAGCTTGCGCAGCTGGATCATACGGCGGATGGTTTTCACGTCGAAGCCACTGGCTTTCGCCTCGGCCATGATATCGGCCTGGTCTTCGGTGATTGCCTTCTTTTCCTCGGCCAGCCGCTCCCAGCGCTCAATAAACCCGCGCAGGCGTTCTGAGGCGAGGGGCCCGGCGTTGTGACCTTTCTTCGGCATGGTCTGGTCCCATAAGGCAAAGCGCGGGCCGGAGGCCGGGGGAGTGAGGGCGGGTCACGACGCCGCCCCCTGGACCCTCACGGATGCTCAGACACCTTTCGCTTTTCTGTCTTGCGGGCCTTTTCTACCGCTGGCCGGCTCTGGCGGGTCGGGCACAACAGGGTGCGGCGACACCGACAGACTTACACCCGGCGTAAGTTAGACGCAAGGCATATTTTACACCCGGTGTAACAACAGTAATATTAAAAGTTGTATAAAATATTCGGTAAAAAAGGTTAACCGTCCCATAACGAAAAAATCCCGCACTGCAATAGAGTGCGAGAGGTTCTTATGTAGACAATCGAGAAAACAGGAAGGCCGATGCTGTCCGGTCAGGCGACCTTGTCGGTAATCGCCTTCAACACGTTGACGGCGCGGCGGCGTTCTTCATCCGTCATGCCGTGAATTACCTCCCACAAATCATAGTCTGTGCTGCCTGGGGGCATTCTGACGATGATGTCGGAGGCTTCGCATCCCAGTGCTTCGGCCAGTCTTTCGAGCAGGGGCTGGGTATAAATCTGATTGCCGTTCTCCAGCCGGGAGATCGTCGCGGTGGACACCTCGGCGCGTTCGGCAAGGGTTTCCTGAGTCAGGCCGCGATATTCCCGCCAGGCCCGCAGATTCGTCGCCCGGTATTTGGGCCGCTTGAGATTGCTGTTCACCATGTCCGTATGATGCGCGCCCATGAAATGCCGCACCATGCCATGGCGTGAAATCTTACTTGCAGTGTAACTTACACCCGGTGTAAGGTCCGGGCCATGACACTTTCCGATTATCTCAAACGCGAGGGCCTGACCCTCGATGTGTTCGGCCAGCGCACCCAGCTCAGCGCGGCGACGATCAGCCGTTTGTGCCGGGGCATCAACATGCCGGACTGGACCACGGTGCATGTCATTCATGAGGCGACCGCCGGCGAGGTGACCGCCAATGACTGGATGATCAAGCCCGCGACCGATGCCGGCACGTCAGAGGAGTCAGCCGCATGACGGATGTTCGATTGTTCAGGGCGGAGTTTGCCACCCGCATTGCCGCCTATTGCGAAGCCCGCAGGCTGGCAGAGACCACCTTTGGCCTGAAAGCGGTGAACGACGCGACCTTTGTGGCGCGGCTGCGCGAGGGGCGGGTGACGCTGCGCATCGTCGAGACGGCGGAAAAATATCTGGATGCCGAGGAAGCGCGGATGGCGGGTCACGCCCCTGCCCCCGGCGCGGAGGCACCCGCCGCATGACCGAGAAGCAACTGATCCGGCTGCTGGCCGGGGCGCTGGCGATCCTGAAACCCTCGCCGGGCGACAGTTTCGTGAAGACGGCGCTGGCCTATGAAAAGCCGCTGGCGCAGCTGATGGCGACAGCAGCGCAGGGGACGGACGCGCCGGCCCCGGCAGGCGGCCAGCAGGATCAGACCGGCCAGCGCCAGGATGGCGCGGCGGTTCTTCATCACCACCCCTGAGAAAGAGGAGTAGCGATCATGGGCGATGCACATACCGACCGGGTGTTGACCGAGATTCTCTATGAGCTGCGGGCGCTGCGCCTTGATCTGAAGATGGCGGCGCAGCGGCCACCGGCCCCGGATGGGCATTTCTATCCCCTTGGCTCCGACTCGGCGGTGCCGGTTGCGCGGCCCGAATCCAGTCAGGCCCTGATGCGCCGCAACGGAGTCATATCGGCGGCGGAGTAGCCGCCCGGTCCTTTCGGGCCGGGGCGGAATGAGCAAGGCGCCGGGACGGGCGCTGAGAAAAACGGACCGCAGTTTCATGCGGGGATGATGGCCCGAGGGGCCGCAACAGGAAAAGGGGCAAGAGCATGGCAAATACCCTGTTAATCCGCCGGGGGGTCAACTCGACCCTGAAGCATGCCGTATCGATGCTGGTGCATGCCAATGGCGGGCTGGTCCGCGTGGCGGAATTGCTGGACCGGTCCAGCAGCCAGGTGCAGCGCTATTGCGATGATGCCGAGGCCGGGCACCACATGCCGGTCGGCGATGTGCGCAAGCTGGAAGCCACCGGCAAGAGCCGGGCGGTAACCGAGTTTCTGGCGCGCGAGGGCGGCGGCGCGGTGCTGTGGCTGGACCCGGCGCCGGCCAGCGATGATCTGGCGCGCGACATCGTGGCGTGCAGCCGGGCCTATGCCGATCTGGCCGCCAGCTATTGCGATGCGCTGGCCAGCGAGGCCTCGCCCGGCCGGGTGGATGCGGCGGAGGCGCGGGGGATGAAAGCCCGCGGCCAGGCACTGATGCAGCTGCTGGCGCATCTGCAGGTTGAGCTGGATCTGCGCATCGCCCAGGAGGAGAAGACCGGGCCAGCCGCTGATAAAGGCGGGGAGGGCGGGCGATGAGGAAGCGCCCGACTCCGCTGCGGTTTCTGTATGTGCCGGGCGGCTGTGCGGTGGAAGAGGTGCCCGGCCCGGCACGGGGGGCACCGTTCAGCGGGCCGGACCGATACCCCTTTCGCCGGCATGCGACACAGGCGGAGATATTGCGCCCGCTGCTGCTGGTGCGGCGGCATCTGATCGCGCTGGCCGGTGCCGGCAAGGCCTATCCGAGTATCTGGACCATGGCGGAACGGCTGGGGCTGGCCGCCGATCAGGTGCGCGATGCCGTGCGTGACCTGGCGGCGGATGGCGAGCTGGTGCTGGACGGGAAGGGGCGGATCATCGCCTTGCCGGATTTCCCGGATGCGCCGGGCAATGCCGCTGTGCTGGGCGAGCCGGCCGCTGAAACCACCGAAGACTGGGAGGAACGCATGGCGCGACAGGGTGCGGATCAACATGGCGCGGCCATCGCGGCCAGCGGCGGGGTCTATGAGGATGAGCCGAAGGCCTGCGCGGCCGAGGCCCCGATGGGCAGCGTGCCGCGCGGCGGTTCCTATCCCGGCGCGCGTGGGAGTCTGGGGGGCAGTGCGGCGGCGGATGGCGCGGTCATCGCGCTGGGCAGCGGGCTGCAAAGCCTGAGCCGGGGATCGCGGCGCGGCGGGGCCTCCGGTCATGGCTGAGCGGGTGCCCCTGGACCGGGCCAGCCTGTATGACGTGATCGAGGCCTATCGGCTGCCGTTCTATCTGGGCGCGGCGGTGGAAGCGGTGGGGTATGCGGGGCGGTACAGCAGCTCGGTGCGGATGGACTGCACCCGGGCTCTGGCCTATCTGACCCGGCTGGGGCGCACCACCAGCCCGCGCCTGCAGCCGATGCCGGCCAAGGCAAGCGTGGTGGCACATTTTCCGCCGGCAGCCGTGGCCGACGCGCTGGTCGCCGGATGGGAATCCCGCGAGCCGCGCCGGGAGGCCGTGCGGCTGATGCTGTCCGCCTGTGTGCCGGACCATGCCGCTGCGCGCGAATTGCAGCAGGCCGCCGAGGTGCTGGGGGGCGTGGTCGCCGTTGCGACCGAGGGCCGGGGCATCGTCATGGCCGGCGGGGTGGTGCGGTGAATTTCCTTTCTGTCTGCTCCGGCATCGAGGCGGCCAGTCTGGCCTGGCATCCGCTGGGCTGGCGGGCGGTGGCCTTCAGCGAGATTGAGGCTTTTCCGGCGGCGGTGCTGGCCCATCGCTATCCCGATGTCCCGAACTGGGGCGACATGACCAAATTCCAGGAGTGGCCCGATGCAGCTGTCGATCTTCTCGTCGGTGGAACCCCCTGCCAAAGCTTCAGCGTCGCCGGACTGCGAAAGGGACTGGCTGATCCGCGTGGCAACCTCGCCCTTACCTATCTTGCCATTGCTGACCGATATCGGCCCCGCTGGCTGGTCTGGGAGAACGTGCCCGGCGTTTTTTCAGCAACTTCCCACGACGCTGCCGATCCTTGTCCACCGGACATCGACCTGGAAGGTGACAACGCACCCGAAGACGGGGCGGAAATCATGGTCTCTGACAGCTACGAAGCTGACGAAACGCATGCGTTCTCCTGCCTCCTGGCCGGATTTTCAGAACTCGGCTATGGGGTCTCCTACCGAACTCTTGACGCTCAATATTTCGGAGTTCCCCAGCGCCGCCGCCGTGTCTTCGCTGTCGGATATCTTGGAGACTGGCGCCGTGCCGCAGCGGTACTATTTGAGCGCGCGAGCCTGTGCGGGAATCCTGCGCCGCGCCGCGAAGCGCGACAAGCAGTTGCCGGTGCTCTTGGAGCGGGCTCTAAGCGCA
>DITZ01000117.1 GCA_002422985.1 Sphingomonadales bacterium UBA6171 | reverse complement strand
TGACGGGGAGACCCGCTACGCGGCGCTCACCGACATCCTCGGTGCCGAGGACGCATTTGGCGACATGGACTTCAAGGTGGCCGGCACGTCGGAGGGCATCACCTCTTTGCAGATGGACATCAAGATCGCCGGTATCACCGAGGAGATAATGAAGGTCGCGCTGGCGCAGGCCAAGGAAGGCCGCGCGCACATATTGGGTGAAATGGCCAAGGCCATCACCGAGACGCGCACGGAAATGTCCGCCCACGCCCCGCGCATCGAAACGATGAGCGTGCCGAAGGACAAGATCCGCGACATCATCGGCACCGGCGGCAAGGTCATCCGCGAAATCGTGGCGACGACCGGCGCCAAGGTGGACATCGACGATGACGGCACCGTGAAGATCGCCTCGTCCGATCCGGACAAGATCGAAGCGGCCCGCAACTGGATCCTGTCGATCACCCAGGAAGCCGAAGTCGGCAAAATCTATTCCGGCAAGGTTGTCGGCATGCCGGAATTCGGCGCGTTCGTGAATTTCATGGGTGCGAAGGACGGTCTGGTCCACATTTCTGAAATCAGGAATGAGCGCGTGCAGAAGGTGTCGGACGTGCTGACCGAAGGCCAGATGGTCAAGGTCAAGGTTATCGGTGTCGATGATCGCGGCAAGGTGAAGCTGTCCATGCGCCTGGTGGATCAGGAAAGCGGCGAGGAACTGCCGGACACGCGCCCGGCGCGCGAGCCGCGCGAAGGCGGCGAGCGTTCGGACCGCGGCCCGCGCCGCGATGGCGGCAGCCGCGATGCTGATCGTGGTCCGCGGCGGGAAGGGGGCGACCGCGGGCCGCGCCGCGAGGGCGGCAGCCGCGAGGGCGGCCGTGATCGTGGCCCGCGCCGCGAGCGCAGCGGCGACGCCCCCGAAGGCGACACCGGCCTGCCGGCATTCCTGACGGACGATTGATTCGCCCGTAACGTCAAAGAAAAGGGGCGTCGCCAGTGATGGCGGCGCCCGCTTTTTTGGGTCCTGCTGATGCCTTCGTTTCTGTCGGCGGTTCAGGCCAGCAATTGTTCCACCAGCGCCTTCACCTTGGTGGATTTCCACTGCGGCGCGGGCGCACACAGCCAATAGGCATCGTCGGTCGGCACCCGGTCGCCGCATTCCACCAGCTGGCCAGCGGCAAGCGCCGACGCCGCAAGGGTGAAGGGCACGCGCGCGCGGCCAAGGCCGTCCAGCGCCCAGTCGAGCGCCTGCCCCGCATCCGGCAGGACGATGCCGGGGCCATCCGCGACGCGCCAGCCGAACATGCGGCCGGAGTCTCGGGCCGCGGGTGTCGCCACCAGCACCAGCGGCTCCGCCTCTGCCAGCTTGCGGCCGAACACGCCTTCGGCGTCGGGCGTCGGGCCGTAGCTGAGCGCCAGATCAAGATTGGCCTGGGAGAAATCCACCGGTCCGTCCAACGCCACCACCTGCACCGATGCCTGTGGATTGGCCGCCAGCCATGGCCCCAGTCGCGGCATCAGCCAGTGGCGGATGGCGCCGCGCGCACAGCCCAGCGACAGGCGGGCGGCGCTCTGCCCCTCCTGCAGGGCGGACACGGTTTCCTCGAAGGCGGAGAAGCCGGCGCGCAGGTGCGGCAGGGCGCGGATGGCTTCCGGGGTCAGCTCCAGACCCTTGGCGGTGCGGCGGAACAGGATGACACCCAGCGTTTCTTCCAGCGCGCGGATCTGCTGGCCGACGGCCGCGGGGGTTACGGCCAGCTCGTCTGCCGCGCGGGTGAAGCTCAGCGTGCGCGCGGCGGCGTCGAACACGCGCAGCGCGTTCAGCGGCAGAAGGGAGCGGCGCATCACCGGCTGAACCCCCCGGCCGGGGCCACGAGATCGAAGGGCGGGATGATCACTTCAAAGCGCCGGCCGCCCGGATCGATCATGCCGAAATGGCCGCGCATCCGCCCGCCGGGCGTGCCGAGCGGGCAGCCGGACACATAATCATAGCTGCCGCCCGGCTTGATGACCGGCTGCGCGCCCACGACGCCCTCGCCCATCACATCGCGGCGCTCGCCATTGCCGTCGATGATGATCCAGTGCCGGTCCAGCAATTGCACGGTGCTGCCGCCGCCATTTTCCAGCCGGATATGATAATGCCACAGCCACTGGCCGGTTTCCGGGTCGCTGTCGTCGGCGGCATAATGCGGCTGCACCCGCACGGTGATGCCCTCGGTTGTGGTGGCATATCCAAAAAGGGCGGGGAAGCTCACAGCCCGACCGTGCGGAGCGCCGCATCCAGATCCCCGATGAGGTCGGCCGGGTCTTCCAGGCCCACCGAGAGCCGCAGCATGCCCTCGCCGATGCCCATTTCCGTGCGCACATGCTCTGCAACGCTGGCGTGGGTGGTGGAGGCCGGGTGCGTCATCAGCGACCGGCTGTCGCCCACATTGTTGGAGATGTCGATCAGCGCCAGCGCATCCAGCAGGCCATGGGCCTGCGGCCGGCCGCCATCCAGATGCAGCGCGAGGATGGTGCCGCCCGCCGTCATCTGCCCCATGGCCAGCGCATGCTGGGGGTGGGAGGCAAGGCCCGGATAGAGCAGGCGCGGCACCCGCTTTTCCAGGAATTGCGCGACGGCGAGCGCATTGTCGCAGGCGCGCCGCACCCGCAGATCGAGCGTTTCCAGCGATTTCAGCACCACCCAGGCGTTGAAGGCGGAGAGCACGGGGCCGGTGTGGCGGGTGAAGGCCAGATAGGTTTTCTCCATCCATTCCGCCGGGCCCATTACGGCGCCGGCCAGCACACGGCCCTGGCCATCCATCAGCTTGGTGGCGGAATAGGCGACAATGTCGGCGCCATGATCGAGCGGCCGCTGCACCACGGGCGAGGCAAAGGCATTGTCCACGATGGAAAGCACGGCGGCTTCGCGGGCGATGGCGCAAACGGCCGGCAGGTCCACGATGTCGAGCGTCGGGTTGGCCGGGGTTTCCACGAAAATGGCCTTGGTGTTGGGTCGCAGCGCGCGGCGGAAGGCCGCCGTGTCGCGGCCATCCACCACGGTGGTTTCGATGCCGAAACGCGGCAGGATGCTGTCCACCAGCACCCGGCAGGAGCCGAACAGCGCCCGGCCCGCGACCAGATGATCGCCGGCGGAAAGCGTGGAGAGCAGCGTTGCCGACATCGCCGCCATACCGGAGGCGGAGACGCGGCAGGCTTCAGCGCCTTCCAGCAGCGCCAGCCGCTCCTCCAGCATCTCCACGGTGGGATTTTGCAGGCGGGAATAGGTCATGCCCTTCTGCTCGCCCCTAAAGCGCGCGGCGGCGTCTTCCGCGCTGTCATAGCAATAGCCCGACGTCATGAAGATGGCCTCTGACGTCTCGCCATATTCCGATCGGGCGGTGCCGCCGCGCACGGCGACGGTTGCGGGGCGCCAGCCCTGCGTGATGGTGCGGTTCTGTCCGGTGGTGCGCTTCATGGCCGTTCGCTTAAACCCCGCCCCCGGCCGGTGCAAGGTTGCGGCCAAAGTGTCGGCTTGGCGGTTTACCTTGTTCGCGCTTTGGACTATGCCGGATGCGACTTGCTGCTGAGGGAAATCCATGCGTTTCTGGTTTTATATTCTGGGCGCGGCAACCGTGCTCGCGGGGGCCGGGATGGTCATGTCGGCTTCCAAGGCGCAGACGGCGCGGGCGGTGGCCAATACCCCCAGGGCAGCCGATGCCTATCAGTTTGACATGACGCGGATCGACGGCAAGCCGCTGCCGTTCAGCCAGTTCAGGGGCAAGGTCGTGCTGGTGGTGAACACCGCCAGCTTCTGCGGCTTCACCCCGCAATATGAAGGCTTGCAGAAGCTGCAATCCAGCCTGGGGCCAAAGGGCTTCACCGTGCTGGGCATCCCGTCCGGCGATTTCGGCGGGCAGGAGCATGAGAAGAATGGGGAGATCGCCGAATTCTGCGAATCCAAATTCGGCATCACCTTCCCGATGACGGAGAAATCCGTGGTGAAGGGCCCGGACGCGCTGCCCTTCTATCGCTGGGTGAAGGCGGTGCTGCCGACGGAGAATGAGCCGAAATGGAATTTCCACAAAATATTGATCGGCAGGGATGGCAAGCCCATCGCCGGCTTCGGCAGCCGCACCGCGCCGGACAGCCCGGAACTGAAGCAGGCCATCGAAGCGGCGCTCGCGGCATGATGGCCGCCCGTATCGTCATCCCCGCGCTGGCGCTGCTGCTGGCGGCCTGCGGGCAGGGGGGCGCACCGAAAGAGGCCGACAAGCCGGCTGAGCCGCCGGTCGCGCCGCTCGCCAGGGCGAGCAGCTCGCTTTCCTACAAATGCGAAGGCGACCTCACCATCACCGCCGTCTATGGCGTGGATGGGGAGGGCAAGCCGGACGCGACCATTTTCATCCGCGGCACGGATTTCCAGATGCACCAGGTGCCGGCCGCGTCGGGCGCGCGCTATGCCACCATCTATGGGCTGGAAGCCGGCCTTGGGCTTATCTGGTGGGAGAAGGATGGCACCGCGATGCTGCAACAGGCACCCGAAGCCAAGATAGCCGATCCGGCGGCGGCCACCACCGTCCGCACCTGCACCGTCAAGAAATAGGCTTCAGGCAGGAAACAGGCTTCAGGCCGGCTCCACCGGGCTTTGGGTCTCCACCGGGCTTTCGGCGCGGTGGCGGGCGAACCAGTCCGCCACACGGGCCTTGGCCTCGTCGCTCAGGTGCAATCCCAGTTTGGAGCGGCGCCACAGCGCGTCCTCGGCTGTCGTCGCCCATTCCCGGTCGCGCATATGCGCCAGTTCGGCGGTGAAAATGCCGCCCAGATTCTCGCCAAGGCCCTCGTCCAGCATGGCGATGCAATCGGTGCCATAGAGCCGCGCCAGACGGCTGATCAGCTTGGGATCATAATCCGCATAGCGGGCGACCGTATCGCGCAGCCAGCGGTCAAAACTGGCGCGCGCGGTTTCGCCGGGCAGGCGCGCGATGTCGCCGCCGGGCAGCGGCGCGTCCGCCGTCCAGGGCCTGCTGCCCGGATAGAGCGCCGCCAGCACCGCCTCGGCCAGCAGCCGGTAGGTGGTGAGCTTGCCGCCGATGACCGTCATGGCGCTGGCGTCGGCATGATGCACCAGCTTCCAGTCCCGCGTGGTTTCGCGCGCACCCTTGCCCTCCTCTTTCACCAGCGGGCGCACCCCGGCGAAGCGGTGGACGATATCCTCCGGCCCCAGCGGCCGGGCGAGGCTGCGGTTCACGGCCGCCAGCAGATAGGCTTCCTCCTCCTCCGTCAGCGTGCGGGCTGCGGGATTATCGACCGGGGTTTCCGTGGTGCCGATCAGCGAGAATTCCCCTTCATAGGGGATGACGAAGATGATGCGGCCATCCGGCTGTTGCAGCATCCAGGCGTCTGCGGTGCGGTTCACCCGGCGGGTGATGATATGGCCGCCCTGCACCAGCGCCAGCGCCGGCGCATCGGCGCGCTGCATCACCCGCGTTGCGATATCGCCGGCCCATGGCCCGCCGCAGTTCAGCAGCGTCGTCGCCTGCATCTGGCGGCCGTCGGCCAGTGTCACCGTCCAGCGGCGGCCATCGTGGCGGGCGTCGGTCGCGGCGATGCGGGTGAGGATGGTGGCACCGCGTTGGGCGGCATCGCGGGCGTTCAGCAACACCAGCCGCGCATCATCGACCCAGCCGTCCCAATAGCGGAAGGCGCGGGTGAGATGGCGGGCAAAGGCCGGCCCGGCGGCGTCCGCCGTCAGGTTCACCGCGCGCGAGCCGGGCACTTCGCGTCGCTTCGCCAGATGGTCATACAGGAACAGCCCGGCGCGAATCATCCAGCCGGGGCGCAGATGCGGCTCCAGCGGCAGCAGGAAGGGCATGGGCGCGGCGATGTGCGGGGCGTTGCGCAGGATCACCTCCCGCTCCTTCAGCGCCTTGCGCACCAGGCCGAAGGCATAGAATTCCAGATAGCGCAGCCCCCCATGCACCAGCTTGGTGGAGGCGGACGAGGTGGCGCCGCCCAGATCGCCGGCCTCCACCAGCGCGACCTTCAGCCCGCGCCCGGCGGCATCGCGCGCCACGCCCGCACCGTTGATACCGCCGCCGATAATCAGCAGGTCAAATACATCATCATTGCGCATCAGACACAGC
The DNA here is from genome assembly GCA_002422985.1 of Sphingomonadales bacterium UBA6171. Classification (GTDB taxonomy): domain Bacteria; phylum Pseudomonadota; class Alphaproteobacteria; order Sphingomonadales; family Sphingomonadaceae; genus Sandaracinobacteroides. The sequence goes on along the minus strand of DITZ01000117.1, from coordinate 42,428 downwards.
CCCTAGCGGAAAAGCAGGGCAGGGGGGAACCGCCTGTTCACTGCGTCCGGTCATTGCGGCCGGATCATCGCACGCACGGACCAGAGCGGCACATAGCCGGTGGCGGCGTCCACAGCGGTGGATTCCGTGCCGATCAGCGGCCCGCGAGGCGGCAGCTTCTTCGCCAGCGGGTCAAAGCGCGAGAGGGTGAAGGTCTTGCCGTTCAACGACAGGCGGAAGGTGAGGCCGGTCAGCCGCTCCACTTCCTTCACCGGCACCTGGAAGGTTTTGAACGGCTCGAACGGACCGGCCGCCTCGATGCCGAAACGGGCAATCGCGTCGCTCTGGTCGAGCAGAAAGGCCGCCGCAAAGGGCGCGCCGTCTGCGGTGCGCGCCACTGCCACCTTCCAGAACAGGCGCGGATAGGCGATGTCCGGGAAGCGATCCCAGCTGGGGTCGTCGGCGGCCAGCACCGGGCCGGTCAGCAGCATGGCGCGGAAATCGGTGCGCAGGATGCTGTCTTCCAGCAGGTGCATCTCCAGCCCCTGCCAGGTGTCTTTGGCCTGATTGAAACGGCTATGCTGCGGCGCGCAGTTGGTGAAGTGCATGGTGTCTGTTGCGCGTTCCAGCGCTTCCTGCCGGGTCGCGCCATATTCCATATCCTCGCGCCGGGTCATATGGCCGCGATCGAACTGGTTTTTCGCATAGTAAAATTCGCCAAGCTGCTGGTCGGCCGGGATGCGCGGGTCGATCAGCCAGCGGTCACGCGGGCGGCGCATGGCGAAGCGGCCGCTGAAATCAATGTTGGCGGCGGTCAGCATGGGCAGCCGCCGGCGGGCGTGCTGGATCGCGCTATAGCCCAGATAGCGCAGCTCGATGCCGCCGGGTGCCGCCGTCAGCTTCGCCGCCTCCGCCTTCAGGGCGCGGGAAAGCATGGGCAGCGGCACGCTGAGACCATTGCCCAGAAAGGCCGGGTCATAGCCGCCGCGGCTGGCATAGTCGGCGGCCAGCGGTGCGTCGAAATCGGCGAAGGATTCCGCCACCGATTCGCGCGGCTGCGACGAGCTGCGCGGCATGTCGACGGTGCCATCGGTGGCAGCGGGCGGCTGCGGCTGCGGGGGCTGCTGTGCGGCGGGCGGCTGCGGCGCGGGCGGGACAGGCGGTTCCGGCGGCGCAGCCGTCACCAGGGGCGGCATGGAATCAACGGTGATGACGCCCGAAGCCGGCGCGACATTGGCCACGAAAATCGGTTGCAGCAGCGGATGATCGCCCAGGGATTCCCGCAGCGTTTCCACGATGCGGGATATCCGGATGCCGGCGTTGGCGATCCATTTGATGCGTTCATCGCTGTCGCGCCCGTCGACATAGGGCTGGCCGTCCAGCGTCAGGATACGCCCCTCGGCATCGCGCTCGGGCACGCCGGCATGGTGCAGCGCCACCACCTGCCAGTCATTGTTGAACACCGGCGAGCCGGACGAGCCGCCCATCGTGTCGGTGGAATACCAGAGCACATCGTCCGTTCGCTTCATGAAGCGGTTTTCCCGCACGCACACGGCCTTGCGGTCGCCGCCCGGATGCTGGATGATGGTGAGCCACTCACCCTCCATCACCTTGCCCACCTGCGCGATCATCGGCAGGATGCCGAAACTGTCGAGCGCCGTGCCGCCGCCCTGGCTCATCGGTTCGACCGCGACGACGCTGAAATCCAGCGGCACGGAGGTGCTGAACAAGCGCTGCGGACTGAAGCGGAACAGCTGTGTCGTCATCGGGTCGCCGTGATAGTCGAGGGCATAGTCGAACTCGGCAAAGGACAGCGAGGCCCAGCCGGCTTCGGGCAGCACATGATTGTTGGTGATGAGCACGCCCGGCGCGATCAGGAAACCGCTGCCATAGCCGCGATGCCGGCCCTGAGCATCGCGCATGGTGATGCGGCAGATGGCGCGCGCAGCAATCGCACCATTTTCCAGATAATTGACCGGTTGCAGCTCGTTGCCGGCCAGCACCCGCTCAAACTCCACCTCGGCCTGCGCGGCATCGCCCAGTTTGAGCGTGAGGAAGCGCATCCGGTCGTCGCGCACCTTCTTGGGCGCCAGCTCCGCCACCGTGGCATCCGCGACGCTGGCGGCGAGTGCCTTCAGGTCGATGCCCTTGGCTTCGGCCTCGGCCGCGCGGATGCGCGATTCCAGTGCCGCCTGCGAATCAACAGCCTGTTCCTTGCCCACGCCACACTCCCTTTTTGCCCTGCCGGAGGATAGCAGAGCCGCATCCCGCCGTCTTGCCCTGCTGCCCAAAGCGAGAGGCGGCGCAGCGTCCGGCCGCATTATATATTGCAATGCGCGGGCCGAATGCTTCCAGGGCTCAGCCAACAACAAGGAATATCGCCCATGCCCACCGCCGTTACCATCCCCGCCGACCTCTGGGACGAGGACGACCGGACGGGCGCGACCCTGTTATGGCTGCTGGCAGACGGCGCGCAGGTGGCGGCCGGCGATGTGATCGCCGAATTGGTGGTGGAGAAGGTGACGCTGGAATTGCAGGCACCGGTGGCCGGCGCGCTTGCCATTGTGGCGGCATCGGACGCGCTGGTGTATAAGGGCGACCAGGTGGCGGCCATCGGCTGAGTTTTCTGCGGATGGGTGCTTGGATAGATGGGCCGGATGCCCTAAACCTGTTGCCCGTCAATTGCTGAAAGCCTCTCCATGCGCCTGTTGACAGCTATCCTCCTCGCCACGGCGACACCCGCCATCCTCGCTTCTGCGGCCGTTGCCCAGACCCGGCCGGTGGCACCGGCCTTTGTGCTGGATGCGCTGCCCTATGATTATGCCGCGCTCGCGCCGGTGATAGATGAGGAGACGATGCGGCTGCACCACGGGCTGCACCACAAGGCCTATGTGGACAATCTGAACAAGGCGGTGGCGGCGGACCCGACGCTCCAGGGCCAGAGCCTGGAGGCGCTGCTGGCGCGGGCCTCCACCCTGCCCATGGTGGTGCGCAACAATGGCGGCGGCCATTGGAACCACCGCTTCTTCTGGGGCCTGATGGCACCGGAAGGCCAGCGTGGTGCGCCGTCGCCCCGGCTGGTTGCCGCCATCGACAAGCAGTTTGGCAGCATGGATAAGTTCAAGGCGGCCTTCCAGCAGGCCGGCCTGTCGCAGTTCGGTTCCGGCTGGGCCTGGCTGGTCATGCGGCCGGATGGCACGCTGGCGGTAACGTCCACGCCCAATCAGGACAATCCGCTGATGGATGTGGCGGCGGTGAAGGGCAAGCCGATCCTGGCCAATGATGTGTGGGAACATGCCTATTATCTGAGTTACCGCAACCGGCGCGGCGAATATCTGGGCAAATGGTGGGATGTGGTGAACTGGGGCCGGGTGAACGAGCTGTTCGACGCGGCGAGCGCCCGCTAGGCTGACTTCAGCGCCTTTGCCGCGGGACTTTGGCGCGGCAAAGGCGCAGGCGGGGCCAGCGATGGCCATGCCGTTTTTTTCGCCGCTTTTCTGACGGGGTGAGCATGGCGGCGCTGCTTTGGGTATTTTGGGACAGGTCGGGTTTTGGGGTCAGCGGCGGTTGCGGATGTTCAGGCCTTCTTCTCCCACCCGCCGCGGATGCTTTGCTGCCAATAGCTGCGTTCCACGCCATGGCGGGTGCCGATGGCTTTCCAGTCTGCGCGTGCCCGTGCGTGCGAGGGCATGCCATCGTCGAACAGGTTCAGCAGCCGGTCCAGCCCGTCGAACTCCGGCGGCAGGCCATGGCCCAGCAGCAGCAACACGCGTGCTCCATTTACCGGCTCCAGCCGGTTGGCTCCATTTACCGGCTCCAGCCGGCTGGCCCTATTCACCAGCTCCAGCCGGGGTGACAGCAGGATGGGCTGGGCGGCATCATGCGGGCCGCCCGCCAGCCCGTGCGCGATGAAGCTGGCCTTGCTTTGGGTCCACAGCGCCAGATCCAGCGCCGCCAGTTCGGCCGCGTCTCCCAGCACCAGCAGGCGCTGGCCGGCGGCATAGGCCTTGGCGGCCAGCCGCACGGCCACTTCGGCCATGGGCGCGCGCGTGCAGTGATAAAAGCCGATCTCAACTGGCAAGATCAGCCCTCGAAATGCTCGGCCACCAGCCGGTCGATCAGCCGCACGCCAAAGCCGGTTGCGCCCTTGTCATGCAGCGGGCCGGCCTTGGGCCGCCACACGGCACCGGCGATGTCGATATGCGCCCATTCGACACCTTCTTCGACATAGCGTTGCAGAAACTGCGCCGCCGTGATGGAGCCGGCCTCACGCGGCCCAATATTCTTCATGTCGGCGATGGTGGAATCGATCATCTGGTCATAATGGCCGCCGGGTTCGGAAAGCGGCTGCCGCCAGACCAGATCGTTCACCGCCTTGCCCGCCGCGTCCAGCTTTTCCCACAGGGAATCCGCGTTGCTGAACACGCCGGCATATTGGTGGGCGAGGCTGACGATGATGGCACCGGTCAAGGTGGCGAAATCCAGCATCACTTTGGGTTTATAGGTGCGCTGCGTCCAGGTCATGCAGTCGTTCAGCACCAGCCGGCCTTCGGCGTCGGTGTTCAGCACTTCCACCGTCTGGCCCGACATGCTGGTCACGATGTCACCGGGGCGCTGGGCATTGCCGTCGGGCATATTCTCCACCAGCCCGCAGACGCCGATCACCCGCGCCTTCGCCTTGCGCCCGGCAAGCGCCACCATGATGCCGGCGACGGCACCCGCGCCGCCCATGTCCCACTTCATATCCTCCATCCCCGGTCCCGGCTTCAGCGAGATGCCGCCGGAGTCGAAGGTGACGCCCTTGCCGATCAGCGCCAGCGGCGTGGCATCGGGATTGCCGGTGCCGTTCCATTCCATCGCCAGCAGGCGCGGCGGGCGGGCGGAGCCCTGACCCACGCCCAGCATGGAGCCGGCACCCAGTGCCGCCAGTTGCTTCTCGTCCAGCACCGTTACCGTTATGCCAAGGCCGGCCACCCGCTCCTGCACGCGCGCGACGAAGCTTTCCGGATAGATGATATTGCCCGGCTCGGTAATCAGTTCCTTGGCAAAGGCGACGCCATCGGCGACTTTTTGCAGCCTGCCGGCCAATGCCGCGGTGCTGTCCGGCACGCCGATCAGCGTGATGCTGCCGAGCTTTGCCTTCTGCTCGTCTTTGAGCCTGGTGCGATAGCGATCATGGCGATAGCCGCGCAGCTCCATGCCATGGGCGAAATGCGCCGCCGCCACATCGCGGCCGACGGCGAGGTCCGCGAGATCGGTGAAATCGGCGGCAAGCGCGGCCTCGCTCGTCTGGATGCGGGCGACGGCCTCGCCGCCCAGATCCTCGAAGGTGCGGGCGTCGGCCTTGGCGGGATCACCGATGCCGGCCAGCAGCAGGCGGGACGCCCCCATGCCGGCCGGTGCCAGCAGTTCGACGATTTTGCCCTTCTTGCCGGTGAAATTCGCGGCCTTCATGGCCCGGCCCAGCTGTCCGCCCGATGCCGTTTCCGCCGCTCGCGCGCCGGCGCTCAGCACGCCGCCTTCGCCCACAAACAGCAACAGCGCGCCCGATGCATCCGCCGTCCGGCTGCTTTCGATCAGCAGTTCCATTGTCCTTCTCCGCAATTAATAGTGATGATTACCCGGATAGTCCGTGTCTTCGAAGCGGATCGGCCGGCCGGTGGGGGCGGCGGCGAGCGCGCCATCCCACATCACCGTCTGGCCGCGCAGGATGGTGCCGATGGGCCGGCCGACAATCGCCGCGCCGGTAAAGGGCGACCATCCGCAGCGGCTGGCGAGCCAGTCCTCCCTTATGGTCCAGCGCGCCTTCAGATCGACGATGGTGAAATCGGCGTCAAAGCCGGCTGCAATCCGGCCCTTGCCGATGATGCCGAACAGCCGCGCCGGGCCGCTGGCCATCATGTCCACCAGCCGGGCGAGGCTCAAGCGCCCGGCCGCCACATGGTTCAGCATCAGCGGCACGATGGTCTGCACGCCGGGCATGCCCGACGGACTGGCAGGATAGGGTCTGGCCTTTTCCTCCAGCGTGTGCGGCGCATGATCGGAACCAAGCACATCGGGCACGCCCTGGCCCAGCCAGTGCCACAGGCCCTGCCGGTGCCATTCGGAACGGATGGGCGGGTTCATCTGCGCATGGGTGCCAAGGCGGGGATAGGCATCCTCGGCCGCCAGCGTCAGATGCTGCGGCGTCACCTCGACCGAGGCGATATCCTTGTGCCGGCTCAGATATTCCAGCTCCTGCGGCGTGGTGACGTGCAGGATATGCACCCGCCGGCCGGTGGCGCGTGCAGCGGCGATGGCGCGACGGGTCGCCAGCAGCGCGGTCTCGTCGTCCCGCCACAGGGGATGGCTGCGCGGGTCGCCCTCGATACGCTCCCCCATCCTGGCAATCATGCGCGGCTCATCCTCTGCATGGATGGCGACACGGCGGCGGCCGTGCGACAGCACGCGCAGCAGCGTTTCATCATCCGGCACCAGCAGATCGCCGGTGGAGGCACCCATGAAAATCTTGATGCCGCAGCAGCCGGGCAGCTTTTCCAGCTCGCCCAGCTGTTCGGCATTGGCGCTGGTGGCGCCCACATAAAAGCCATGGTCCGTCCACATGCGCCCCGCCGCGCGGCGCAGCTTTTCGGCGAGCGCTTCGGCCGTGTCGGTCAGCGGCCTGGTGTTGGGCATTTCGAACAGGCCGGTCACGCCGCCGAGCACGGCGGCGCGGGAGCCGGATTCCAGATCCTCCTTATGCTCCATCCCCGGCTCGCGGAAATGCACCTGCGTGTCGATGAGGCCGGGCAGGATGGCAAGGCCGGTGCAGTCGCGCACGCTGGCCGCCGCGCCGCCGCCGCGCGGCAGGATGGCGGCGATGCGGCCGTCGCTGATTCCGATGTCGGCATCCGCCAGACCGTCGGGCAGAAAGACCTGGCCGTTGCGCAGAATCAGGTCAAGGCTTGTCGATGGCTCCATCGGCTTTATGTAGGGAGGCGATGCCCTGCTGTCACCTTGCCCAGCGCGCGCTGTTGCGCCTTTCCGGCCCCGATGTGCGGCTGTTTCTGCAGGGGCAGATCACCAATGACATGCAGGCGCTGACCGCCGACGCGCCGCTTTATGCCGGGCTGCTGTCGCCGCAGGGCAAGGCGCTGTTCGATCTGTTCCTGTTTGCCGATGGCGATGATGTGCTGATCGATGTGGCGGCGGATCGGCAGGCGGCGCTGGCGCAGCGGCTGACGATGTTCCGGCTGCGCCGCCAGATGGAGATCGCGCCGGCAGCGGAACTGGCGGTTTATGCGGGGTGGGGCGAAGCATCCGCCCATCCGGTGGACCCGCGGCTGGCGGCGGCCGGCCAGCGCTGGATTGCGCCGGCGGCGGCCGGCCAGCGCTGGATTACGCCGGCGGCGGCTGGCCAGCGATGGATTGCGCCGGCGGGGGCTGTCACAGACGCGACACTGGCGGACTGGCATGCGCACCGCCTGCCGCTGGGCCTGCCCGAAGCGGATGAAATCGGCCACGACGAACTGCTGTGGCTGGAAACCAACGGCCGCGAACTGAACGGCGTGTCCTTCACCAAGGGCTGCTACACCGGGCAGGAAAACACCGCGCGGATGCACCACCGCGACAAGCTCAGGAAACGCCTTCTGCCCCTTCAGGTCGCCGAAAACGCCCCGGCTGAAGGCCCCGTCCTTTCCGGCGATCGCGAAGCAGGAATGCTGCGCGGCCAGCGCCATGCCGATCTGCAGATGGCGCTGATCCGCATGGACTTTCTCGACCAGCCCTTGACCCTGAATGGCAGCCCCGCCGAGCTGCTCACCCCATCCTGGCTGACCGCCGAAAGCTGATTTGCGGCGACGCCCACCGCAGACAATCGCCTAAGCAGACAATCGCCCAGACCCACTGGGGCTAGGCAAGGCTGACGGACGATGACTTCCGACGCATCATTCCACCGACGAGCCCGAAGCCAATGATCAACATCGCCCAGGACGCAGGCTCCGGAACATCCGAGGTGACGCCGGCGGGAAGCGTGCTGAACGTCAGGCCGGCGAAGATCGCATTGTCGTAGCTGGCCTGCGTAATCGAGAAGGACGTAATCGTGTCATTGGCGAAAGTCGACGGCAAGGTGAAGGTGCGAACATCATAGCGCTGGCCGATGCCGTTGTTATACCATTCGGTCGTCGTGTCGGCGATCGTGTTGGTAAAGACATTGGCATTATAATCTCGCGTGTCCACGCCGCCGATCGACTCGTACGAAACGCTGCTGCCGCTCAAACCGGTCAGCGTGATGGTATATTCGTTAACACCATAGGAGCCAAAATAATTGTTCAGCAAGGCGTAAAATGACGACTGGCCGCTGACGCTCAAGCCGGTCACGGTCAGCACAGACCCTAAAGAGGGCGCGAGCCACACGCCCGAGTAGGACGGGTTATTCGGTGACGCAGACACCAGGAACGGAATGTCTGTGCTCTGATTGCCGGTGCTCAGGCCAATCGGCAGAGTGTCCGGATTGATCGCGACATGTCCGTTCACATAGCTGTCGAGATTGACAGTCGTGAATGCCGCCAACGCCGGTGTGGACACAACAGCCGCACCAAAAAACACCAAAGCCAAACTGGTAGAACGCATATAAACCCCTGCCCAATGATTCGCGTATCGGGTTAGCACCATCTCGATCAGATATCTATCGCGAGTCGTCTCGACTTGTACAGTTTCACAAACATTTATCCTTAACGGCCAAATGAGGGTGCCGGTAACAGAGTCGCCAGGGCCGCGGTGCAGGGCACTGCTCTGCCGTCGGAGCCGCCTAATCCGCCTTCGCCAGCAATGCAGCCACCGCAAGCGTGCGTTCGGCCTCGGCCACGTGCAGCAGCTCAATCATCCGGCCCTTGAAGGTGGCGACAGCCTTGCCGCTGGCCATCGCCTCCTTATGGGCGGCGATGAGGCCATGGGCATGGGCGATGTCGGCTTTAGTTGGAGAGAAGGCGCGGTTGACGATGGCGAGCTGATCCGGGTGGATGCAGGTCTTGCCGTCAAAGCCCAGCGACAGCGCCTGCGCGGCTTCGGCTGCCAGCCCTTCACTGTTCCCGATGTCGGTGAACACGCCGTCAAACGCGAGGATATGGCTGGCGCGGGCGGCGTTGACGATGCGGCTGGCGGCATAGAGCAGCGGCAGCCGGTCTGCCCCCGGCCGGGCGCGCAGATCCTTGCCCAGATCAGCAAAGCCGGCGATCAGGCCATGGATGCCGGGCGTGTCGGCGATGGCGTCCACCTGCTGGATGCCGCGCGGGGTTTCGATCATCGCCCACACGGGCTTGCCCTGCGCCATGGCAACGGCGCGGGCGGCCTCTGCGGCATTTTCGACCTTGGGGAGCACCAGCAAGGCGGCGGCGGATGTGGCGGCGGCGGCGAAATCGGCTTCGGCCCACCGGGTCGCCAGCCCGTTCATGCGAATGGCGACTTCGCGCCCGCCCCAATTGCCGCTGTTGGCGGCGGCCAGGGCGGCGACGCGGGCCTCGGCCTTGGCGTCTGGTGCCACGGCATCCTCCAGATCGAGGATGATGGTGTCGGCGGGCAGTGCGCGCGCCTTTTCGATGGCGCGGGCATTGGCAGCGGGCAGATAGAGCAGCGTGCGGCGGGGGCGGAAATCGGCCAAGGGTTCAGCTTTCCATTGCGATAACAAGGATATGACCGCGCGCGTCAGCCGGTGGCGCGCGGCCTTCAAAGCGGGCGGCGTCGCGGCGGATGAGGGTGCGCACATCGGCGGGAAGGCCGGGGCCCAGCACCACCAGATCAGCCTGCGCCATCAGCCGCAACTGGGCGAGCGTCAGCCCCTCGGCCCCGGCCGGACCGACGCGGATATGGTGGAGGCTTTCGGGCCGGGCAGCGGTGCCTTTGAGGGCATCGGCAATGGCGCGGGCGGGGTCGTCCGGCGTGCCAAGCGGGTCCAGCGGTGCGCCGGGTGCCAGCAGTCCGGCCCAGAAGGCCCGACGCGCCGCCACGCTGCCATGCCGCGCCGCCACCGCGCTGCGTGCGTCGCGCACGGCACTGGCCATCGCGCCAAGGGCCGGGCTGAGCATCAGCTCCAGCCGTTCCTTCAGCGCCTTGGCGAGGCTGGCGGACGCGCCGCCGGTGCCGATCGCGATCAACAGCGGCGTGCGATCGACGATGGCCGGCACGGTGAAATCACACAGTGCGGGCCGGTCCACCACATTCACCAGCAGGCCGGCCGCGCGCAGCCGCGCCGCCTCGGCCTCCGCGCCGTCTGCCAGCGCCACAAAGGCGATGCGGGTGCCGGGGACCAGCGCCGCCACCGGCACGCCCCCGGCTTCCGCCACCAGCCGGCGCTTGGCATCCGCTGCCTCCCCGTCGCCCAGCACCAGCACCGGCTGGCCATGAAGCGACAGGAACAGCGGCAGGCTTTGCATCAGCCCAGATTGGCGCTCAGCCATTCGCGCACGGCCGGGCCGACGTCGTCCCGCTCCAGCGCATAGGCGATGTTGGCGATGACATGGCCGGCCTTGTCACCGCAATCATGGCGCACGCCCTCGAACGCCACGCCGTGAAAGGGCTGCCTGCCGATCAGCTGCGCCATCGCATCGGTCAACTGGATTTCATTGCCGGCGCCGCGCTTGCCTTCGGAGAGTATCTCCATCACCTCCGGCTGGAGGATGTAGCGGCCGATGACGGCAAGGTTGGACGGTGCGTCTTCGGGCTTCGGCTTTTCCACCAGCCCCTGCACTTCCGTGAGATTGCCGTCTGCCGAACCGGGCGTGATGATGCCATAGCTGCCGGTGCGCTCCGGCGCGACGCGTTCTGCCGCCACCAGATTGCCGCCCACCCTGGCATAGGCATCCACCATCTGCTTCATGCAGCCGGGCGTGCCCTGCACCAGATCGTCGGGCAGGATGATGGCGAAGGGGCGGTTGCCGACGATATGGCGCGCACACCACACGGCATGGCCCAGCCCCGAAGGCTCCTGCTGACGGACATAGGCGATGTCACCGGGCGGCAGCTGGGTGATGGCCAGAATCTCCAATTCTTTGGTCTTGCCGCGCTCTTTCAGCATGGCCTGCAATTCGCCGGCGATGTCGAAATAGTCTTCCAGACTGTTTTTGCCGCGCGCGGTGACGAACACCATCTGGCGGATGCCGGCTTCCAGTGCCTCGTCAACGGCATATTGCAGCAGCGGCCGATCAACGACGGGCAGCATTTCCTTTGGCACCGCCTTGGTTGCCGGCAGAAAGCGCGTGCCCATGCCACCCACGGGAAAAACCGCAACGTCGATCATCAATCAGCCCCTTTACATCCATGTTGCCGCCAGACCGGCCCGGCGGCCCACCATCGCTACAGCCAGTCAGGCACAATATCCTGGCCGATCATTTCGTCGAGCGTTTGCCGCGCGCGTATGACAGCCATGCGGTCGCCATCCACCAGCACTTCGGGCACCAGCGGCCGCGAATTATAGGTGCTCGCCATTGTTGCACCATAGGCACCCGCCGTCATCAGCGCCACCAGATCGCCGGCTTCCACCGGCGGGATGGCGCGATCCTCGGCAAAGGTGTCGCCGGTTTCGCACACCGGGCCGACGATGGTTGCCACCATATCGCCATCGCGCGGCGCGACCGCGCGGATATCATGATAGACGCCATAAAGTGTCGGGCGGATGAGATCGTTCATCGCCGCATCCAGCACCACGAAGCTGCGGGTGGCGCCATGCTTTACGGTGATGACGCGCGACACCAGAATGCCGGCATTGCCCGCGATCAGCCGGCCCGGTTCGAACATCAGGCGCAGGCCGTCCTTCGCGGGCCATTGGGCGGTGACACGGGCGACCATCGCGCCATAATCATCCGGCGACGGCGGCAGCGGCAGGCGCGGGTCATAGGGGATGCCCAGCCCGCCGCCCAGATCCACGCGCTCCACGCCCAGCCCGGCGCGGCGCAGATCGGCCACCATCGCCCCCATCCGGCCATAAGCGGTGGCGAGCGGCCGCAGATCAAACAACTGGCTGCCGATATGGGCCGCGATGCCCACCGGCCGCACGCCGGGCAGGGCAGCGGCCCCGGCATAGAGCGCGGGCACCCGATCAAAGGCGATGCCGAACTTGTTTTCCGCCTTGCCGGTGGAGATTTTAGCCAGCGTGCCGGCATCCACATCCGGGTTCACGCGGATGGCGATATCCACCTGCTGCCCCATGGCCGCGGCAATGGCGGACAGGCGATGCAGCTCCGCGTCGCTTTCGATATTGATCTGCAGGATGCCGGCGCTGACCGCCGCGCGCAGCTCGTCATCCGTCTTGCCGACCCCGGAAAACACGATGCGGTGCGGGGGAATGTCCGCTGCCAGCGCGCGCCGCATTTCGCCTTCGGAGACAACATCAGCCCCCAGCCCTTCCTGCCCCAGCAGCTTCAGCACCGCGACATTGGGATTGGCTTTCACCGCAAAGGCCACCAGCGGCGCGCCGGCGCCAAAATCCAGCGGCGCGAGCGCGGCCTGCATCACCTGCGCATGGCGGCGCAGCGTGGCGGCGGAATAGCAATAGAAGGGCGTGCCCACGGCGTCGGCGATGGTGGAAAGCGCCATCTGCTCGGCCTGCATCCGGCCGTCGCGCATCTGAAAATGGTCCATCGCGCCTATTCCGGGGGAAGGTTGAACGGATCGTCGCGCCGTTCTTCCAGCCGGATGACGACATCGTCAACCCGCACCGGGCGCTGTTCGGGCGTGGGGGTGAGCGCCCGGGTAACGCTGGCCTTCTCGGCTTCCCGCGCCGTTTTCAACGCCGCCTTGTCCATCGCCGCCGGGTCTATGGCAGAAAGCTGGCCCTTGTAGCCGCAACCGGCCAGCAGCAGCGCGAGGAGGGGGAGGGCGACCTTCACCATGCGGCAATGTCCGCCAGTGCGGCAGCCGCGGCCTCTGCCACCCGCGCCGGCGCGGTGCCGCCATGGCTCCGGCGGCTGGCGACGCTGGATTCGACGGACAGGATGGCGCGCACTCCTTCGTCGATGCGCGGGTCAATCGCCTGCAATGTGGCGAGCGGCAGTGCATCCAGCATCAGGCCGGCCTCCTCCGCAGCCTTCACGGCACGGCCGGTGATATGGTGCGCCTCGCGGAAGGGGATCTGCCGTTCGCGCACCAGCCAGTCGGCGAGATCGGTGGCGGTGGAGAAGCCGCTGGCGGCCGCGGCGCGCATGCGATCGGGCAGGAAGGTCAATTGTTCCATCATGCCGGCGGATGCCGCGAGACAGAGATGCAGCAGGTCGTGCGCCTCGAAAGTGGGCGCCTTGTCGTCCTGCATATCCTTGGAATAGGCGAGCGGCAGCCCCTTCATCGTCACCATCAGGCCGGTCATCAGGCCCAGGATGCGCCCCGAATGGCCACGGATCAGCTCGGCCGCATCGGGGTTGCGCTTTTGCGGCATGATGCTGCTGCCGGTGGACCATTGATCGGGCAGTGTGATCCAGCCGAAGGGCTGGGCGGCCCAGAGGATGATTTCCTCCGCCAGCCGGGACAAAGTGAGCGCGCATTGCGTGGCCGCCGACAGATATTCGATGGCGAAATCGCGCGCAGAGACGGAATCCATCGAATTGGCGGTCGGGCCGTCAAAGCCCAGCGCGCTGGCGGTCGCTGCCCGGTCAATCGGAAAACCGGTGCCGGCGAGCGCGGCAGACCCCAGCGGGCAGCGGTTCATCCGCGCCCGGGCGTCGGCGAAACGGCCATGGTCGCGCTTCAGCATCTCCACATAGGCCATCAGATGGTGGCCCAGCGTAACCGGCTGCGCCACCTGCAAATGGGTGAAGCCCGGCATCACATCGGCATGATGCGCCGCCGCCCGGCGGGCGAGCGTGGCGGCGAGGATGCGGATGGCGGCCATCTGCTGGTCGCACGCTCCGCGCACCCACAGGCGGAAATCGGTCGCCACCTGATCATTGCGGCTGCGCGCGGTGTGCAGCCGGCCGGCATCCGGCCCGATGAGCGCGGCAAGCCGCGTCTCGACCGTCATGTGAATGTCTTCGAGTGACAGGTCCAGCGGCACGCCATGCGCTGCATATTCGGCGCGGATGGTGCGCAGCCCCTCGACAATGTGTTGAGCGGCGGCCGGCTCGATGATGGATTGCGCGCCCAGCATGGTGGCGTGGGCGATGCTGGCGTCGATATCCTCGCGCCACAGCCGCTGATCCACCGGGATCGAGGCGTTGATTTCCTGCATCACGGCCGACGGCCCGCCTTGAAAGCGGCCGCCCCAAAGTGCATTGACCTCGATCTGCCGTTCACTGCCGTTGTTCGTGGAGTTGCCCATGCGTCGCCTTGTCAGCCTGACTGCCCTTGCGCTTCTTGCAGCGTGCAGCCCGGACAAGGGCAGTAATGCGCCCGCGCCCGCCCCGCAAGCGAGTGACGCCCAAAGCGCGGCGCCAGCCGCCAGACAACGCGGGCTGATCCGGGATTTCGCCGGCACCCCGGCCCCTGATCTGGCGCTGGAAGTGGATGTATCGGGCAAAAGCGAGACGATTGCCGACATATTGGCCGCCAATCCGGGGAAAATGCTGCTGGTCAATCTTTGGGCGACCTGGTGCGCGCCCTGCCTGAAAGAGCTGCCCACGCTCGATTCGCTGGCGGCCGACACGGGTGACCGGCTGGTTGTGGTGCCCGTCAGCCAGGATATGGAGGGGTGGCGCAAGGTGTCGGCGCAGTTCGACGGCAAACGCTATCCGCATCTGGCCACGCGGCTGGAAAGCCAGACGCGCTTTGCCGCGTCGTTGCAGGCCGGGGGGCTGCCGCTGACGATTCTGTATGGGGCGGATGGCAGGGAAGTCTGGCGCTATGCCGGGGACCGGGACTGGAACAGCGCGGAGTCGCGGGCTTTGATTTTTGGGTAGATGGGGTCAGCCCTGTCCCGCCAGCCGCACTTTCAGGTCCAGCAGGGCGAGCGCGGCGGCCACGGCCTCGCCGGCCTTGTTCTTCTGCGCCGGGTCGGCGCGTATCAGGGCCTGGGCTTCATTCTCCACGGTCAGGATGCCGTTGCCGATCGGCAGGCCGTCGAGCGTGAGGGCCATGATGGCGCGGGCTGATTCGGTGGCGACGATCTCGAAATGGAAGGTTTCGCCGCGGATGACGCAGCCCAGCGCGACGAAGGCATCAAAGCGGCCGCTGTCGGCCGCCAGTGCAATCGCCGCCGGGATTTCCAGCGCGCCGGGCACGGTCAGCATTTCGTGCACATGGCCGGCGGCCGCGATGGCAGCGCGCGCGCCGGCCAGTTGCAGGGCGAAGATATGGTCATAAAAACCGGCGCCGACGATGAGAATGCGAGCCATGGGTCTATCCAGTCAGGAACAGAGGGTCAGTCGAGCGGGCGTTCGTCCACCACTTGCAGGCCATAGCCGGAAATGCCGACAAAGCTGCGGCGCGAGCCGGAAAGCAGGATCATGTCGGTGATGCCCAGGTCCACGAGAATCTGCGCGCCGATGCCATAATCGCGCACCTGCGGCGGTTCGCCCTGGCCCTTGGCCTTCATCTGGCCGGAAATCGCCTCGGGCCGGGGATCGCGGATGATGATGAGGATGCCGCTGCCATGGGCGGCAATGGCGTTCATGGCCTTGGGGATCAGGCCGTGGCGGGTGCCGGTTTCGGCGAAATGATCGGTGAACATGGATTCCACATGCACGCGAACCAGCGTCGGCCTGCCGGGATCGATGCGGCCCTTCTGCAACACGATATGCTCGGCATAGTCGGCCACATTGGCATAGGTTTTCGCCGTCCAGCGGCCGCCATGCTCGCTGTCGATTTCCACTTCGGCCACGCATTTCACCAGATGATCATGGCGCATGCGATAGGCGATGAGGTCGCGGATAGTGCCGATCTTCAACCCGTGTTTTTTGGCAAGGGGGATGAGGTCGTTCATGGTTGCCATGGTGCCGTCATCCTTCATGATCTCGCAGATCACGCCGGACGGGTTGAGCCCGGCCAGCCGCGAGACATCGACGGCGGCCTCGGTATGGCCGGCGCGCACCAGCACGCCGCCATCACGCGCAACCAGCGGAAACACATGGCCCGGCGTCACAATCTCCTCCGGTCCCTTCGACGCGTCGATGGCGACAGAGACGGTGCGGGCGCGATCGGCGGCGGATATGCCGGTGGTCACCCCCTCGCGCGCCTCGATGGAAACGGTGAAGGCGGTTTCGTGCCGGGTGCGATTGTTGCGCGACATGAGCGGCAGGCCGAGCTGCTCCACCCGNNCAGGCAGATCAGGCCCCGGCCATGCGTTGCCATGAAATTGATGGCATCCGGCGTCGCCATCTGTGCCGGGATGATGAGGTCGCCCTCATTCTCCCGGTCTTCATCGTCGGTCAGGATGAACATCCGGCCGTTGCGGGCCTCGGCGATGATCGCCTCGATCGGCACCACGGGCGATGCGGCCCCGTCGCTCAGCATGGCTTCCAGCTTGGCGACGGTGTCGGCGGTGGGGTTCCAGTCGGCATCGTCCATCGCGCGCAGCGAATTGGGGTGCAGCCCGGCAGCGCGGGCGATGGCGGAGCGGCTGGTGCCAAGCGCCGACAGGCGGTCGCGCAGGCTGGAGAGGCTGATGGTCATGCTCGCCGCATTGTCACATCATAATGTGCCACGCAAGGCTGGAAATCACATCAGGATGTGAAGGCTCGCTGCTGCATTCGCTGCAAATAGCGGGCGAGCACGTCGATTTCCAGATTCACCGCGCGCCCGACCGTTGCGCTGCCCAGCGTCGTCCATTGCGCGGTATGCGGGATGATGTTGAGGTGAAACAGGCAATCCTCCGCCCGGTCCTCCACGCTGTTCACCGTCAGCGACACGCCATCCACCGCGATGCTGCCCTTGGGCGCCAGCGCACCGGCCAGTGCCAGGGGGGCGGTAATAGCGATATGCAGGGAACCATCGACCGGCTCGACCAGCGCAACGCGGCCGATGCCATCGACATGGCCGGTGACGATATGGCCGCCCAGCTCGTCACCCACTTTCAGCGCCCGTTCGAGATTGAGCCGCGCGCCTTGCGCCCACAGGCCGGCCGCGGTGCGGGCGACGGTTTCGGCGGAAAGATCAACGAGGAAGCTGTCGCCCTCCAGCGCCGTGACGGTGAGGCAGGTGCCGGAGCAGGCGATGGAGGCGCCCAGCGCCACCGTTTCCGGATCATAGCCGGTGCGGATGGCGAGGCGCAGGTCGTCGCCGGCCCGGCGCTGCACGCTGGCGACGGTGCCGATGTCGGTGATGATGCCGGTGAACATGGCAGTTGCCTAACGGTTGCGGCGGAATTGCTCAAGCTGGTCTGCACCAAGCGCGCGGCGATCCTCCAGTCGCCAGCGGCCATGGGCGGCGGCCAGATCATGCAGGCCCAGCCCTTCCAGCCCCGGCCCGTCGCCCAGCAGGATGGGCGCGCGCAGCAGGATCAGCCGGTCCACCCGGTCTGCCGCCAGCAGCGCGGTCGCCAGACCCGGGCCGCCTTCACACAGGATGCGGTTCACCCCCGGCAGCGCATCCAGCGCATCGAGCGAAGGCAGCGCGATGAACGGGGCGGGCACGGGCGCGCGGCTGAGGATTGCGCGCAGCGGCTGTGCGCCCGCATGGCCGGGCAGGCGCACGTCCAGCCGCGGCGCGTCATGGCGCAAGGTGCCGCCGCCCACCAGCACCAGATCCGCCATGGAACGCAGGCGATGGGCATAAGCGCGCGCCACCGCGCCGGTAATCCACCGGCTCTGCCCGCCCGCCAGCGCCAGCCGGCCATCCAGCGACAGGGCCAGCTTCAGCACCAGCTCCGCCCGCCCGCCGCGCATCCGGCGGCTGAAGCCCGCCAGTTCGGCTGTCGCTCCTGGCGCGCCGGCGCCATGCGTTACCGCGATTCCCGCCGCTTCCAGCCGGGCGATGCCGGCACCGGCGGTGCGCGGGTCCGGGTCGGTCATCGCGACGACGGCGCGGGCGATGCCGGCTGCCACCAGTGCACCCGCGCAATCCGGGCCACGGGGGGAAATGTGCGCGCAGGGTTCCAGCGTCACATAGGCGGTTGCGCCGCTGGCGGCATCGCCGGCCTCGGCAAGCGCCATGGCTTCGGCATGCGGCCGGCCGCCGGCCGCCGTCCAGCCGCGGCCCGCCACCCGGCCCTGCTGCACGACAAGACAGCCGACATTGGGGTTGCTGCCGGTCTGCCCGGCCGCGCGGCGGGCCAGCGCCAGCGCCGCTGCCATCCAGCGGCTGTCCTCCGGCCGGGCGGCCGCGCTCAACGCCCGGCGTCGCCGCTGTTGCGCGCGGCCAGTTCCTTTTCGCGCTGCTTTTCTTCTTGATCGATCATCGCTTCATAGCGGCGGAGCGCGGCGGCATGGGTGGCCGCCTCCTCGTCGGTTGCGGCTTTTGGTTCCACCACCCGCAGCGTGCGCCGGATATCGTCGCGGATTCCGGCCAGCACCATCGCCCGATCGGCCACGGCATCGCCCGACGAGCGTTCCGCAGACCAGCTTTCCACCCACAGGACGCGCGGCGGCACAATGCCGGCGCTGGACATGGAGACAAGGCCGGCCACCAGCAGCACGCCCATGCCAAAGGCCGGCAGGATCGCCCAGATGCGATAGCGCGGCATATGGGCCAGCCGCTGGAAGAAGCCATGTTTCGGCTGATTCCAGCTGACGCCGGCCATGGCGTCCAGCTCGCGCTGCATCCGGATGATGCGGAAATGGTCGGCTTCGCTATGGTCGGCCTCTATGTCCCTGAAGGGCTTGGGCAGCTTGTCCGCCTTGGGGCGCTTCAGGGGCATGGCGTCACACGCGCATCGGCATCAGCACATAAAGCGCCGGCGATGTGCCATTTTCGCGGATCAGCGTGGGCGCGGCGGCATCGGCCATATGCACTTCCACGACATCGGAATTAATCTGCGCCAATATGTCCAGCAGATAGCGGCTGTTGAAGCCGACATCGAAGCTCTGGGCATCATATTCCGCCGGCACATCTTCGGCCGCCGTGCCATTTTCCGGGCTGGAGACGGAAAGCGTCACCCGGTCCCGGTCCAGGCTGAGTTTCACCGCGCGGGTTTTTTCGCTGGCGATGGCCGTCACCCGGTCCACGCCTTCGGCCAGCGTCGCCGGGTCAATCTTCAGCAGCCGGTCGTTGGCGGTGGGAATCACCCGGCTGTAATCCGGGAAGGTGCCGTCAATCAGCTTGGAGGTGAGCACGGCCGCCCCGATGCGGAAACGGATTTTGGAGGCGGAGAGCGAAATCTGCACCTCGCCGTCGCGCTCATCCAGCAGCTTGCGCACTTCGGCCACGCATTTGCGCGGGATGATGATGTCCGGCATGCCCTCTGCCCCGGCCGGCAGCGGCTGTTCATAGCGCGCCAGCCGGTGACCATCGGTGGCGACAGCGCGCAGCGTGCCGGCGTCAGCCGGAGCGTGCAGGAAGATGCCGTTCAGATAATAGCGGGTTTCTTCGGTGGAGATGGCAAAGCGCGTCTTGTCGATAATCGCCGTCAGCCCTTCGGCCGGCAGGCTGAACAGTATCGGCAGGTCGCTTTCGCCGATCACCGGGAAATCCTCGCGCGGCAATGTCTGCAACTGGAAGCGGGCGCGGCCGGCGGAGACCGAAACGCGCGATTCCTTCTGCTCCAGCGTCACCTGTGCGCCATCGGCAATCTTGCGGATGATATCGAACAAAGTGTGGGCGGAAACCGTGGTGGCACCCGCCATTTCAACGGTGGCGGGGATTTCCTCCACGATTTGCAGATCAAGATCGGTCGCCATCAGGCGCAGACTGTCGCCATCGGCCGCCAGCAGCACGTTCGAGAGAATGGGGATGGTGTTCCGCCGTTCGACGACGGACTGAACATGTCCCAGGGCCTTCAGGAGTGTAGCGCGCTCTACGACCAGCTTCATGCAGTGCTTCCCAGCCTATATCCGAACCATCTCTATACAGGACGGCGGGGCGCGGGAAAGGCCCGTCTGGCCACCGCCCGCGCTTTCTCCTGTCAGCCGAGCGCGGCCTTCAGCAGTTCGTTCACCAGCGCCGGATTCGCCTTGCCGCCCGACGCTTTCATCACCTGGCCGACGAAAAAGCCGAACAGCTTGTCCTTGCCGCTGCGATATTCCGCCAGCTTGTCCGGGTTGGCGGCCAGCACATCGGCGATGGCGGCCTCCAGCGCGCCGCTGTCTGACAGCTGCTTCAGCCCGCGCGCTTCGGCGATGGCCCCGGCATCTTCGCCGGTTTCCAGCATGATTTCAAACACCTGCTTCGCCAGCGGCCCGGAAAGCGTGCCGTCTGCCAGCAGGGCCAGCAGCTCTGCGCCCTGGGTTGCCGACACCGGGCTATGCGCGATGTCCAGCCCCAGCCGGTTGAGCGCGCCGAACAGGTCGCCCGTCATCCAGTTGGCGGCTTTTTCCGCAACGGCGGCCGCATCCCTGCCCTGGCGCCGCGCCGATTCCGCCAGCAGCGTTTCAAACCAGCGCGACTGGTCTGCATCCGCCGTCAGCACCGCCGCCAGATAGGGCGAGAGGCCGAGCGCTGTTTCGAAGCGCGCCTTTTTGGCCGCCGGCAGCTCCGGCAGCGAGGCGCGGCACTGTTCGATGAACGCCGGCGTCAGTTCCAGCGGCAGCAGGTCCGGCTCCGGGAAATAGCGATAATCATGCGCGTCTTCCTTGGATCGCAGCGAGCGGGTTTCGCCCCGATCGGGATCGAACAGCCGGGTTTCCTGCTGAATCGTGCCGCCCGATTCCAATATCTCCACCTGCCGCTGCGCTTCATAGCTGATGGCCTGCTGGATGAAGCGGATCGAGTTCACATTCTTGATCTCGCAGCGCGTGCCAAAGCCATCGCCCGGCCGGCGGACGGAGACATTCACGTCGGCCCGCATCGATCCTTCCTGCATATTGCCGTCACAACTGCCGATGGCGCGCAGGATGGAGCGCAGCGTTGCCACATAGGCCCCGGCCTCCGCCGGCGAGCGCATGTCGGGCTTCGACACAATCTCCATCAGCGCCACGCCGGAGCGGTTCAGATCGACATAGCTTTGCGTCGGGCTGAGATCATGCACGGATTTGCCGGCGTCCTGCTCCAGATGGATGCGCTCGATGCCGACGCTGGTAATGCTGCCATCCTCCAGCGTCACCGGAATCGCGCCTTCGCCCACGATGGGGTGCTGATGCTGCGAGATCTGATAGCCCTGCGGCAGATCGGCGTAGAAATAATTTTTCCGGTCAAATCGCGACCAGCGGTTGATGGTGCAGCCCAGCGCCAGCCCGGTGCGCACCGCCTGCTTCACGCACGCCCCGTTCAGCACCGGCAACATGCCGGGGAAGCCGGCGTCCACCAGGCTCACCTGGGCGTTCGGTTCTCCACCAAAGGCCGTGGGCGCGCCGGAAAACAGCTTCGACAGCGTTGACACCTGCGCATGGACTTCCAGGCCCAGCACCACTTCCCATGGGCCGGTCCGGCCTTCGATGATCCAGCCGGCCTTGCGGCCATCATCCTTGTACATGTCCGTCATCGCATCACCACCAGCGGACGGGCGCGGCCGTGAAGCCCGCCCTTTGTTCAAGCGCGAGGCAGGCGTTGAACACCCCGGCCTCGTCCAATGGCCTGCCGATCACCTGCAAGCCCAGCGGCAGCCCGGCGGCGTCAAGCCCGGCCGGCACCGACATGGCCGGCAGCCCGGCGAGCGAGGCCGGCACCGTGAACACATCATTCAGATACATGGCGATCGGGTCCGCGCTTTTGGCCCCCAGACCAAAGGCGGCGGTGGGTGCGGTCGGCGTCAGCAGCAGATCGCAGCTTTCCCAAGCCTTTTCAAAATCCTGCGCAATCAGCGCCCGGACCTTCTGCGCCTTCAGATAATAAGCGTCATAATAGCCGGCGGAGAGCACATAGGTGCCGATCATGATGCGGCGGCGCACTTCGGCGCCAAAACCGGCCGCGCGGGTGGCGGCATACATGTCGTTCAGCGACCCGCCATCCGGCAGCACCCGCTGGCCAAAGCGCACCCCGTCATAGCGCGCGAGGTTGGAGGATGCCTCCGCCGGCGCGACGATATAATAGGTGGGGAGCGCATGCGCCGTGTTGGGGAGTGACACGTCAACGATGGTCGCGCCAGCGTCCTTCATCCAGGCGATGCCCTCGTCCCACAGCGCGGCGACGCGGGCGTCCATGCCGTCCATCCGATATTCGCGCGGGATGCCGATGCGCAGGCCGGCAAGCTTAGCGTTGAGCATGGCGGACCAGTGGGGCACCGGCGCGTTGATGGAGGTGGAATCCCGATCATCATAGCCCGCCATCTGTTCCAGCAGGATGGCGCAATCCTCCACCGAGCGCGCCAGCACGCCGGCCTGATCGAGCGAGGAGGCAAAGGCGATGATTCCCCAGCGGGAGCAGCGGCCATAGGTGGGCTTGATGCCGGCGATGCCGGTGAAGGCCGCCGGCTGGCGGATGGAGCCGCCGGTGTCCGTGCCGGTGGCAGCCGCCACGATCCGCGCGGCGACCGCCGCAGACGAACCGCCGGACGATCCGCCGGGAACCAGCTTCGCGTCCGAACCCACGGCGCGCCAGGGCGACACCACCGGCCCGAAGGCCGAGGTTTCGTTGGATGAACCCATGGCGAATTCATCGAGGTTGAGCTTGCCGAGCGACGCGACGCCCGCGGCCTTCATCCGTGCGGTGACGCCGGATTCATAAGGCGGGCGGAAGCCTTTCAGGATGGCGGATGCCGCTGTCGTCTGCACGCCTCTGGTGGCGAACAGATCCTTGATGCCGACCGGAATGCCGGCCAGCGCGCCCGCCGTGCCGGCTGCCAGCGCGGCGTCGGCGGCGTCGGCGGCGGCCAGCGCCTCGTCGGGCGTTTCGGTGATGAAGGCGTTGAGCGGGCGCGCGGCTTCCACGGCCGCTATATGGGCGCTCACCAGCTCGCGCGCGGAGAAGCGCTTCGCGGCCAGCCCCTCGCGCATCCGGGCCACGGTCAGCCGGGTCAGCGCGCTCATTCGATCACCTTGGGCACCGCAAAGAAGCCATGTGCTGAAGCCGGCGCATTGGCGAGGATGTCGGCCTGGATGCCGCCATCGGTCACCTCGTCCGCGCGCCAGTCGCGGGTGATCGGCATCACCGCGTTCATCGGCTCCACCGCATCCGTGTTCACCGCCTGCAACTGGTCGATCCAGCCGAGGATGGCATTGAGTTCACCCGCCAGCGGTGCCGCCTCCTCAGGCTTCAGCGCCAGCCGGGCGAGCGAGGCGACGCGCGCCACGATTTTTTCATTTACCGACATGCCCGCGCGCCTAGCAGTCTGCCCGGCGCGGTGCAACAAACAGGCGCTACAAGTCCCGCCCGAACAGCGCCTTCAGCATGACCCCGGCCTTATGCGGCTGGCGGCGCACCGCGCGCATCGCCGTTTGCGCCAGCCCCTGCACCCAGATGAGCGGCAGCAGCGCGGGATAATGGGCGCGATAGAATTTGAGCCGCGAGCGCAACATCCAATAGTCTGACATCGCAGACCGCCCGCCCTTGACGCTGGAGGAGCCGATGGCGCCGCCATGCTTGTGGAACACGGTCGCCCCGCGCGCAAAGCCGAGACGGAAGCGGCCGCGATTGCGGGTCGCCCAGTCGATTTCCTCATAATAGAGGAAATAGCGTTCCGACATCAGCCCCACCTCCTCGACGAAGCGGCGCGAGACGGCGAGGGACGCACCGAGGATGAAATCGGTTTTCCTGGTGATGGTCGAGGGGTTGATGCGGCGCGACACCGGCTGGTTGCCGCCGATGCCGCTGGCCTGGCCGGTCCAGATATTGAACTGCATGCCGTTCAGCACCTGCACCACTTCGGGCCGGTGATAATAGCGCACGACCGTGCCGGCCATGCCCATCCTGCGGTCGGATTTCATGGTGGCCAGCAGCGCGCGTGCCGCGCCGGGTTCCACCACCGTATCATTGTTCAGCAGCCAGACGGCTTCGATATTCGGGTCGCGGAACAGGTGGCGCATGCCCACATTATTGCCGCCGGCAAAGCCGAGATTCTCGCCCGTTTCGATCAGCACCAGCCGCGCATCGCCCGGATCGCTTTCCAGCGCCGCCGCGCCGCTGATGACGGCGAGCGGAACCGGCTTTTCCAGCGGCAGGTCGGTCAGATGGCCGAGCGGCCCGTCGGGCATCTGATAGGGCGTCGCGCCCGATGCCCAGGCGATGAGCTTTTCGGTCGTGCCGTCTTCGGAGCCATTGTCCACAACCGCCACACGGATGGGCAGATCGGAGCGCAGCAGGGATTCCAGACATTCGATCGTGACGTCGCCGCCGTTCCAGTTGACCAGCACCACGCCAAGCTGCGGCACATCGGCGGGCACAAATACAGCCGGTGCCTTCACTGCCTTGCCATCCGGCCGTTCATCCGCGGCTGTCGCCATCCTGCACCCCTGCTGTCAGGCCGTTCGCCCTTTTGCTGCTATGCGGAAAGAGTGCCGCCGTTGCAAGCCGTTCAGCCCGCCGGACGGCTGGCCGATTCCACCAGCAGCCGTGGCGCACTGCCGCCACGCAGCGATGCACCGCGACCCGACAAAGACGGATTGGTCATGAAATAGCGGTGCAGGTTGAAGGGTTTTTCGCCCGGATCGAGCCGCCGATAGCTGCCATCCGGCAGCATGTCCCAGCTTTGTTCCGTGTCTTTCAGATTGGCGACCATCACCTGATCCAGCACCTGTGCATGAACGGTGGGATTGGTAATCGGAATCAGCAGCTCCACCCGCCGGTCGAAATTGCGCGGCATCCAGTCGGCCGAGGTGATGAACACCCGCGCCTTGCGCGACGGCAGGCCATGGCCATTGCCCACCGCGATGATGCGGCTGTGTTCGAGGAAGCGCCCGATGACGGATCGCACGCGGATATTGTCCGACATCCCGGCCACGCCGGGGCGCAGGCAGCAGATGCCACGAATCACGCAATCAATCTGCACACCCGCCGCCGAGGCCTCATAAAGCTTCTCGATGATCGCCGGGTCTACCAGCGAGTTCATCTTTACCCAGATCGCCGCCGGGCGCCCTGCTTCGGCATGGGCAATCTCGCCGTCTATCAGCCCCGTCAGGGTCGAGCGCAGGTTGAGCGGGCTCATCGCCATATGCTGTAGATTCTGCGGCTCCACATAGCCGGTGATATAGTTGAACACCTGCGCCACTTCGCGCGTCAGCGCCTGGTCGGCGGTGAAGAAGCTGAGGTCGGTATAGATGCGGGCGGTGGCCGGGTGATAATTGCCGGTGCCGAGATGCACATAGGAGCGCAGGCCGCTGCCCTCGCGCCGCACCACCATGGACATTTTGGCGTGGGTTTTCCACTCGATGAAGCCATAGACCACCTGCACGCCGGCGCGTTCGAGCGCGGCGGCCCAGGTGAGATTCTGCTCTTCGTCAAAGCGCGCCTTCAGCTCGACAATGGCGGTGACGGACTTGCCGGCTTCCGCCGCGTCGATCAGCGCCCGCACGATCGGGCTGTTCTTGCCGGTGCGATACAGCGTCTGCTTCACCGCCACCACATCCGGATCGGCCGCGGCCTGCCGCAGGAACGCCAGCACCACGTCGAAACTCTCATAGGGGTGGTGGACGACGATATCCTTGGCCTGAATCGCCGCGAAACAATCGCCCCCATGCTCGCGGATGCGTTCCGGGAAGCGCGGGGTGAAAGGCTCGAACTTCAGGTCCGGCCGGTCCTCGTCCACCAGAATCGACAGATCGGCGATGCCGATGATGCCGTCCACCAGCGTCATGTCGGCATCGCCCACCATCAGCGCGCGCTGCACCATGGCCTGAAGGCGCGGCGGCGTGGCGGATTCCATCTTCAGCCGGATAACCTGCCCGCGCCGCCGCCGCTTGATGGCGGTCTGATAGAAGCGGACCAGGTCTTCGGCTTCTTCCTCCACTTCGATGTCGCTGTCGCGGATGATGCGGAAGGCGCCGTCGCCGATACGGTCGAATCCGGGGAAGATGATCGGGAAAAAGCGCCGCAACACCTGTTCCAGCGCGATATGCCGCGCCGAGCGCCCCGGCAGCCGGATGAAGCGCGGCAGCATCGGCGGCAGCATCAGCATCGCGTCCATCAGCTCGCCATCATTGTGGCGGCGCATTTCGAACACCAGGCTGAAGCCCTTGTTTGGGATGAAGGGGAAGGGGTGCGCCGGATCGATGGCCTGCGGGGTGAGCACCGGGAATATCTGCTGCTGGAAATATTGCTCCAGCCATTCGGCCTGCGCCGGTTCCAGATCATCGGCATCCAGCACGGCATAGTCGGCCGCGGCCAGCGCATGGCGCAGCAGCACGAACACCTGCTGCTGTTCCACCATCAGCGCGTTCGAGACGACCGAAATCTCGTCCAGCTGCTGCGCCGGCGTCAGGCCATCGGGCGAGGGCGTTTCGATGCCCTCATCCACCTGACCGCGCAGGCCGGCGACCCGCACCATCATGAACTCGTCGAGATTATTGCCGGAGATGGAGAGGAAGCGCAGCCGCTCCAGCAGCGGATGCGCCGGGTTCATCGCCTCTTCCAGCACGCGCGAATTGAAGGCGAGCCACGACAGCTCGCGGTTCAGATAGCGGTCTGGCCCAAGGACGGGCTGATTGCGTTCGCTATTGGTGGTGCGGGTAAGACTGGCCATGCCGCATCCTAACAGCCGCTTGATGACAGTCCATGTCTTAGAGCCTGACCCGGATAATTTCGGATCCGGCGCTTACAGGTCCACCAGCGCTGCACGGGCGAGCGGAATGGTCAGCGGCCGGCTGCCGGCGATCGACGCATGATCCAGCAGCTGCACCGCGCGACCGGTTGCTTCGAAGCTGCGCTCGATGCGGCTCAGCACATAGCGGGTGAGTTCGGGCGCGATGTCGATGCCGCGATCACGCCATTGTTTTTCGAACACATGCGCCAGCAGCGCATCATCCGGCGGCCCGATGCGCACCTGCGGCGTTGCCATCAGGCGGGAGCGCAGGTCCGGCAGCGTCAGGTTCCAGTCCGTCGGGGCCGAGCGCGCCGTCAGCAGCAGCGGCCGCCGTTCCGACAGGGCCTCGTTCCAGACGTGGAACAGCGATTCCTCCCCCGCCGCGCGGTCCGCATCGTCCACCAGCCGGGCGTTGGCGCGACGGGCGAAGATGGCGGCAAGATGCGTCTTGCCCGATCCCGCCGGCCCGATCAGCAGCGCGATCGGGATGGGCCAGGTCGCCCAGGCATCCAGAAAGCGCACGGCATCCTGATTCGCCGCCGACACAAAATAGCATTTGGCGTCGCGCGCCGCCTTCCACGCCAGCGGCAGGGGAAACTGCGCGGAAGCGTCGGTCATGCCCGGCCTATCCGCCATTTCCGGCGGGTGGCGCTGCGGGCACCGCCGCCGGGGCGGCGGCCGGTGCCTCGCCCGCGGCCCGGCGGCGCACCACGGGGCCGTTGGCGCCGGTCTCCAGCCGAAAGCCCTGCGCCTCGATCGCGGCGCGCAGCGCGTCGAGGCTCAGGCTGGTGGTCAGCTCGATGGTCGATTCGCCGCCCAGCACATAGGAATCGGTGCGCGCCTGCACCACACCGGGAATGGAGCGCAGCAGCCGTTCGATGGCCACAAGGCTGGCGTCGTCCGGGCTTTGCGCGCGGATGCGCAGCAGGCCGGCGGCACCATCGGCCAGCAGGCCGCCGATTTCCGGGGCATCTTCTGGCACCGCCGTCGCCAGATCCTCCTCCACCAGCTTGGGATCGGGCAGCAGTTTTCCGGCGCGCAGCGCCGCGATATAATAGCTGTCCGCCCGCCGCACCGCCTCGTCCATCAGCGCGTTCACGTCACCGCCCGCATGGCTCACCCGCACCCGGCCGATTTCACGCCCCATCGGGCCAAAGCGCACGATCAGCAGCGCCGTCACCGGCCCGCCGGCGAAGCTGCGCTCCAGCAGCAGTTCGGGAATCAGCACATCGGCCACCGCATAGCGATCGACCAGCATCCGCCAGAAGCGCACATCGCGCCGTTCAGAGGACCAGGCGCTCAGCATCACCACATCGCCCGGCGTCGGCTGGATGCGGATATAGTCGATGGGGCTTTCGCCCGCGCGCAGCCGGGTCCAGGCGGCGAGCCAGGGCGAATGCGCCTCATGCCCCAGCCGCGTGCCGGCATCCTGCAACACCGGTATCACCAGAAAGGGCGGCGAGGAGGCGAGCGCAGCAAAGCGGCCGAGATAGGCGGCCGCGCGCGCCCGATCAAACACCAGGGCCAGCCGGGCGATATAGCGGCCGCCGCCGATCTGTTCGCGTTCCACCTCGATGGCGCTCACCATGCCGTCCAATGCGCTGTCGGTCATGGCCGGTGCGCTGGACGCCGGCTGGCCGGACAGCCGCGCCCACAGCGCCGGCCAGGCGAGGCGCTGCGCCTGCCGCCAGCCGTTCATGCGCGCGTCGATATCGTTGCGGCCGGTGGCGTCCACCTCCACGCCGCCCACGACCAGCCCGCCGCCGCCGGCAAGCGCCACCGGATCGCCGCCTTCGGCCTTTTTCGGCACCGCATCTGCTGCGCGCTGCGCAAAGGCCGGCTGCACGGCCGCAAACTGGGCCAGCACGGCCAGCAGCATCAGCGGCATGCGCGCCACGCCAGTTGCACTATCCCGGTTCCGCTGAATCATCCTGCCAGCCTTTGGCGCAAGGAGGGTGGGATTCCAAGAGCCGAGCCGCTAGAGCGCACAGAATGACGGATATGCGCCCAGCAACCTACGCCGACGCCGGCGTTTCGATAGAGGCCGGCAATGCGCTGGTGAAGATGATTGCGCCGCTGGTGCGTGCCACGCGCCGCCCCGGGGCGGACGCGGAAATCGGCGGATTCGGCGGTATTTTCGACATGCGCGCGGCGGGTTTCACCGATCCGCTGCTGGTGGCGGCCACCGACGGCGTGGGCACCAAGCTGAAGCTGGCGATCGACAGCGGACGCCATGAAAGCATCGGCCAGGATCTGGTCGCCATGTGCGTGAATGATCTGGTGGTGCAGGGTGCGGAACCGCTGTTTTTTCTGGATTATTTCGCCACCGGCAAGCTGGAGACCGGCGTGGCCGGGCAGGTGGTGGCCGGCATCGCGCGCGCCTGCACCGCGGCCGGCTGCGCGCTGATTGGCGGCGAAACGGCGGAAATGCCCGGCATATATGCCGCCGGCGACTATGATCTGGCGGGCTTTGCCGTGGGCGCGGTGGAACGCGACCAGCTGCTGACGGGCGACCGGGTGGCAGCCGGCAATCTGCTGATCGGCATCGCTTCCTCCGGCGCGCATTCCAACGGCTATTCGCTGCTGCGGCGGCTGGCCGAAGGCGTGGATCTGGATGCGCCCGCGCCCTTTGATTCGCGCCATTCGCTGATTGACACGCTGCTGGCGCCGACCCGGCTGTATGTGAAGCCGCTGCTGCCGATCCTGAAGGCCGGGCGCATCAATGCGCTGGCGCATATCACCGGCGGCGGTCTGCTGGAAAATGTGCCGCGCGTGCTGCCCGATGGCGCGCGGGCGGTGATTGATGCCGATTCCTGGGCGCTGCCGCCGCTGTTCGGCTGGCTCCAGGCGCGCGGCCGGATGGAGGCCGCCGAGCTGGCGCGCACCTTCAACTGCGGTATCGGCATGGTGCTGGCGGTGGACGCCGCGCAGGCGGACGCGGTGATCGCAGATCTGCGGGCAGCGGGCGAATCCGCCTTTCTCATTGGTGCCATTGCTGCCGGCACCAGGGGCTGCGACGTGCGCGGCAGCGCGGGCCTGTGGGGGCAGGCGGCAGGCTGGACCGCCGCGCATGATGCGTAAGGCGCGGCTGGCGATTCTGATCTCCGGCCGTGGTTCCAACATGGTGGCGCTGGCAGAGGCGGCCAAAGCGCCGGACTATCCCGCCGCGCCGGTGCTGGTGCTGGCGAACCGGGCGGATGCCGCCGGGCTGGAAACCGCCCGCGCCATGGGTATCGCCGCCGAGGCGCTGCCGCACCGCGATTTCGCCACGCGTGCCGATTTCGATGCGGCGCTGTCGGCCCGGCTGAAGGCGGCGGCGATTGATGTGATCGCGCTCGCCGGTTTCATGCGCATCCTCACGCCTGGCTTTATCGCCGACTGGGCCGGGCGCATCGTCAACATCCACCCCTCGCTGCTGCCGCGCTATCCGGGGCTGGACACCCACGCGCGGGCGATTGCCGCGGGCGACAGCACGGCCGGCTGCACCGTGCATGTGGTGACCGATATGCTGGACGACGGCCCGCCCATCGCCCAGGCGCATGTGCCGATTCTGCCCGGCGACACGGCCGACAGCCTGTCAGCCCGTGTGCTGGTGGCAGAGCATCAGCTCTATCCGCAGGCGCTCGCCACCTATGTGCGGGCGCTGGGTTTTGCGGGCTAACGCCGGCCCGCTCTACCGCCGGTCCAGCATCCGCCCTGCCGCCACCACGGTATAGAGCAGCGGAATCGCCAGCAGCCAGATCATCGCCTTGGCGGCCAGCTGGCCGCCGATCACCGGCAGCAGCGGGAACACGCCGAAGAAGGCGATGGTGACAAAGATCAGCGTATCGACCGTCTGCGCCACCAGCGCCGCGACCGAGGCGCGCAGCCACAACATATGCCCGCCGGGCTGGCCGCGCATCCAGGTGAAGATCGTCACGTCCAGCGATTGCGAAAGCCCATAGGCGACCATGCCGGCCAGAATCAGCCGCATGGAGGAGCCGAACACCTGCTGCGCCACCGCCTGCCCCGTCCAGTTGGCGGCGGGCGGCAGCGCCAGCACCAGCTGCATCAGCCCCACCGCGACCAGCAGCGGCACAAAGCCCATGAACACCATGCGTTGCGCCACCGCCCGGCCATGCAGTTCGGCGGTGGCGTTCACCGTCACGATGGCCAGCAGAAAGCCGAACACCCCGCCCGGCACGGCGAGCGGCCCCAGCTGGATGAGCTTGAATCCCAGCACGCCGGCCACCACCAGCAGGCCGCCATAGAGCACGGCATAGGTTTGCAGCGAGCGTGGAACAATTTGGGTGGGAATGCTCGTGTCGGTCAAATGTCGCCTGCCTTCATCTTGTCGCCCAGCCAGTGAAACCGCGCCACCAGTGCACCGCCCGAAATCAGGCTGGCGATGATGACGGCCCATAAAATCCCGTCAAGCCCGCCCCCCTGCCGCACGGCCAGCCACCAGCCCAGCGGCAGCATGATGACGATGTAGGAGAAGAAGTGCATGCCCGTGGGCCACCAGATGTCGCCGCGCGCCCGCAAGGCGTTGGAGGCGACCACCTGCGCGCCATCGGCCATGAAGAACAGGCTTGCCAGCCCCAGCGCGCCGGCGACGGCTGCCACCACGGCGCTGTCGCTGGTGTAGGCACGCGCAATCAGCCCGGCATCCAGCCAGACGACGAGCGACAGCAGGAACAGCGCCGTCATGGCGACGATCATGCCCATGCGAAAGGCGTGCCGCACCGCCTTCACGCTGCGCGCTCCCACCGCGCGGGAAACCAGCACGGCGGTGGCGGCTGCGATGCCCATCGGCACCATGAACACGGCGGCCGCCACGTTCAGCACCACCGCCCAGGAGGCGACGACGAGCACACCGAGCTGCGCCGCCACGAAGTTCAGGCCGGAGAAAGAGCCGGCCTCCACCGCATAGGAGAGGCCGGAGGCATAGCCGATGCGCCGCTGCTCGGCGGCTTCGGCCCTGTCCCGCCCGGCGCGGCGGAACACGCCCATGGCATGCGCGCGCGGCCAGCGCCACACCCACCACATCAGCATCAGCATCAGGAAGGTGCGCGCCACCAGCGTCACCCAGCCGGCCGCCACCGCCCCCGCGACCGGAAAGGGCGAGGTGCCCGGCACCAGCCACAGGGCGAGCAGCAGATTGACGATATTGGCGATCCACATGGCCACCATCGGCACCTGCGGCCGGCCCTGCGCCTCCAGCCAGAACCACAGCGAATCGGCCACCAGATAGGGGGTGAGGCTGATCGAGAAGATGATGAGCGCGGCGCTGGCCCCGGCCGCCAGCGACGGCTCCAGCCCCAGATTGCGCATCGCGATCGGTCCCAGGAGGATCAGCGCCAGCGTGGAGATCAGGCCGATCTTCACCGCATAGGACACACCGCGCCGCAGCACGGCGCCGGTCCGTTCCGGGCGATTCGCGCCGATATGGCGCGCCGTGAGCACCTGCACCCCCAGCAGCAGGCCGATGCCCGCCACCAGCACCGTGACCGTTGGTGCCCAGCCGAGCGCGTGATAGCCCAGCTCCGTCGCGGAATAATGGCCCACCACGATGGCATCGGTCAGCCCCATGGCCATGATGCCCAGACGCGACAGCACATTCGGCCCGGCAAGCCGGAACAGCTCGCCATAGCTGCCATCGGGGGCACCGCTGGCCGGATGGTGGGGATTGGGGGCCTCCATAAGGGTGCCGCCCTTAGCCTGTGATGTCGGGGAATGCCATGGGCGGGTTGCGCGCGCGCGGCCGGCAACCTACTCAGCCCGGCCAACCCCGTTTTGAATATAAGAAGGACATAGCAGACAATGGCGACACAGCCGGACACCTATCTGCCCGACGGCAGCGTTTCCTCCGCCGAACTGCGCCAATATGTGGAGCGGCTGGAGCGGCTTGAAGAGGAAAAGAAAGGCCTGGCCGACGACATCAAGGATGTGATGACCGAGCTGAAGATGCAGGGCTATGACCCGAAAATCATCCGCAAGGTGCTGAGGATCCGCAAGATGGACCGCAACGCCCGGCGCGAGGAAGAAGTGCTGCTGGAAACCTATCTGAACGCGCTGGGCGACGCCTGACGCCGGCAGCCTGCTCCCCGTCCGGCTGCCGGCCGGACGGGGCAGGCATCCTATACCCGGCCGCGCGCTTGCGCTTCGGCTTTCGCCTTGCGGTCTTCCGGGCCGCTTTGCGCGGGCAGGAAGCTGTGCGGGCCAACGCCCAGCCAGATCAGCAGCGGCGCGCCGACGAAGATCGACGAATAGGTGCCGATGATGATGCCGAGCAGCATCGCGACCGAGAAGCCGAACAGCACTTCGCCGCCGAAAATCACCAGCGTCCCCAGCGCCAGCATCATCGACACCGAGGTGACGATGGTGCGCGACAGCGTCTCGTTGATGGAGAGGTTGAGCAGGTCGGCGATTTCCATCTTGCGGTATTTGCGCAGATTCTCGCGAATGCGGTCGTAGACGACGATGGTGTCATTCAGCGAATAGCCGACGATCGTCAGCACGGCGGCGACGATGTTCAGATTAAACTCCAGCTGGGTGAGCGCGAAGAAACCGAGCGTGAGCGCCACGTCATGCACCAGCGCGAACAGGGCGCCGACGCCGAACTGCCATTCAAAGCGGAACCAGATGTAGATCGAGATGCCGATCATCGCGAACAGGATGGCCAGCGCCCCGTCCCGCACCAGCTCGCCCGATACCTTGCCGGACACGGTTTCGACGCGGCGGAACTCCACACCGGCGTTTCCGGCGCGCACGCTGTCCTGCACATGCTCCACCACCTTCTGCACCGCGGAATCATTGCCGGGCGGCAGCGGCAGGCGGATGGCGACCGTGCGCTGATCGCCGAACGGCTGCAACTGCACCTCGCCCGCTTCCGCCCCGTTCACGATGTTGCGCAGCGCGTCGAAATCGACCGGCTTTTCAAAGCGCGCCTCGATCAGCAGGCCGCCGGCGAAATCGACGCCGAAGTTGAGGCCCCGCACCGCGACCAGCGCGATGGAGCCAAGGATGAGGATGAGCGAAAGGCCAACCGCCACCGTCCGCCAGCGCAGGAAGGGGATGTTGGTATGGTCGGGAACAAGCTTGATGAGCCGCATGGCGCTATCCTTACAGCACCAGCGTCTTCGGCCGCGATCGCTCGAGCCAGAAAGACACCATGAGGCGCGTGACGGTGACCGCGGTGAACACCGAGGTGATGATGCCGATGATAAGCACCACGGCAAAGCCCTTGATCGGGCCGGAACCGAACCAGAACATGATGACGGCGGCGATCACATTGGTGACGTTGGCGTCAAAAATGGTGCGCGACGCCTCGGTATAGCCCGTTTCGATCGACGAGATGATCGGCCGGCCCTTTCGCAGCTCCTCGCGAATACGCTCGTTGATGAGCACATTGGCATCCACGGCCGCACCGATGGTCAACACAAAGCCCGCGATGCCCGGCAGCGTCAGCGTTGCCCCCAGCACCGACATGATGCCGATAATCAGCATTGCGTTCAGCACCAGCGCGATGACTGAATAGATGCCGAAGCGGCCATAGGTCATGATCATGAAGATGGCGACGATGAGCACGGCACCGATGGAGGCGATGGCGCCGGCGCGGATGCTGTCGGCACCCAGATCCGGCCCGACGGTGCGTTCCTCGATAACCGAGAGCGGCACCGGCAGCTTGCCGGATTTCAGCGCGATGGCCAGCTCATTTGCCGTCTGCACAGTGAAATTGCCGGAAATCTGCGCCTGACCGCCCAGAATCGGCTCGTTGATATTGGGGGCGGACAGCACCTGCCCGTCGAGGATCATGGCGAACGGCCGGCCGGTGTTTTCCTGCGTCACCCGTGCAAAGCGGCGCGCGCCATCCGCGTCGAAACGGATATTCACCACGGCCGATCCATCGCGCTGGTCGAAGCCCTGGGTCGCTTCCATCAGCTGGTCACCCGACACCAGCACCTGCCGCTTCACCACGATGAAGGGCACGCCGGCGGGATTGCCGGGATAGGGCAGCACCTGGCTGCCGGCCGGTGCACGGCCCCTGGCGGCCATTTCCATGTCGGCGCCCACGTCCACCAGCTTGAATTCCAGCTTGGCGGTTTTGCCGATCAGCGCCTTCAGCGCTTCGGGATTCTCAAGGCCGGGCACCTGCACCACGATGCGGGTGTCGCCCTGCCGGGTGATGGTCGGCTCGCGCGTGCCCAGTTCGTCCACCCGCCGACGGATAACCTCGGTCGCCTGCGCCATGGCCGTATCGGTCTGGCGGGCGATGCCGGCGCTGGTGGGGCGCAAGGTGATGCGGTTGCCGTCCACCAGCTGCACATCCAGATCGCGCTCGGTGGAGAATTGCCCCACCGGCTGCGACAGGCCGCGCATCAGCTCATAGGCGCGATCGACATCGGTCGGGTTGCGCACGGTGAAGCTCAGCGCGCCGTCGCGCACGCCCATGTCCTGATGCGCGATGGCCCCGCCGTCGGCCCGGCGCAGCTCGGTGCGGACGATGCCCTCCACCGCTTCCAGCCGCGCCTTCAGCACGTCGGCGCGCGCGCCTTCCAGCAGGATGTGGCTGCCGCCGCGCAGATCGAGGCCCAGATTCATCTGGCTCTTAGGCACGCCGGGCGGCAGTGAATCCAGCACGCTCTGGCTGAGGAAATTGGGCAGGGTGAACAGCAGCGCGGCGAGCAGGACGCCGATGATGCTCCACACCTTCCACCTGGGAAGATCCAGCATAAGCGGGATCAGCCCTTGGCGTCGTTGGCAGGCGTCGCCGCGCCGCGCGGGGTGACGCTTTGCAGCGTGCCCTTCACCGCGCGCACCTTCACGGTTGGCGACAGTTCGATTTCCAGCTCATTGTCGGTCACTTTCAGCACGCGGCCGACAAGGCCGCCGCCGGTGACCACATCATCGCCCTTTTTCACCGAGTCGATCATCGCGCGGTGCTGTTTGGCGCGCTGCTGCTGCGGGCGGATGATCAGGAACCAGAAAATCACGAACAGCAGGATCAGCGGAACGATCTGCATGAGAAGACCCTGCGTACCGGATCCGGCCGTGCCGGCGGCTTGTGCAAAGGCGGGGGTAGAGAACATGGTGCGATATCCTGGGTGACGGGGTGCGAGCCGGAGCGCTTACACGGCCGGCGCGGCTTTTTCAAATCGGCACGAACAGGCCATAGGAGCGCGCATGACCGGAAACGAATCAGACCTCGCCCGCATCGCCGCCGCACTGGAACGGCTGGCCCCCGCGCCGCCGCCGGAAGCCGACCCGGCGCACACGCCGGTGATGGGCTGGAATGGCAGCCGGCTGGTGGCGCTGCCGCCCGCCGCCACGCTGCCCGCGGCGCGCTTCCATGGGGTGGACAGCCAGATCGCCGCGCTCCGCCGGAATTTTGCGGCGCTGGCCGGGCGCGGCGCGGCGCATGACAGCCTGTTGTGGGGCGCGCGCGGCATGGGCAAGTCCGCCCTCACCCGCGCGCTGGCGATGGAGGCCGGCCTGTCGCTGGTGGAAACCGGTGCCGACGGGCTGAGCGGCGCGCCCGCGCTGTTCGCCCGGCTGGCGCCGTGCAGCCGGGCCTTCATCCTGTTCGTCGATGATCTCGCCTTTGATGCCGGCGACGGCGCGGCGCGGGTGCTGCGATCGCTGCTGGACGGCGGCGTGGCGGCGCGTCCGGCCAATGTGCGGCTTGTCGTCACCTCCAACCACCGCCATCTGCTGCGCCGCGCACCCGCGCATGGCGAGCAGGAGGTGCGGCACGCCCGCGACCATATGGATGATGAGCTGGCGCTGGTGGACCGTTTCGGGCTGGTGCTGGGCTTCCATCCACCCGATCAGGACACTTATCTGGCGATGGTGCGCGGCCATCTGGCCGCCGAAGGCCTGACACCGGACCCGGAGGATGCCATCGCGTTCGCTTTGTCGCGCGGCGGCCGGTCGGGTCGCACAGCCTGGCATTATCGCACCGAGGTGCTGACACGACAGAAGCGCTGACATTGTTCACCACCTTGCGCCCGAACCGTGGCTGCACCGCGATAACTGGTATCGCCCTTTTGGCAGCCTGAACGCCATGCCGCCCATCAGCCGCCGCGTTCACAGCCGCCGCGTTCAGCAAATGAACAGCCTGTTGCGGTTCCAGGGCTAGATAGCGGCCCGCAGCCGCTGGAGCGCGCGCGCCTGTCCGATCAGCGGCAGCATCGCGCCCATGTCCGGCCCATGGGGCTGGCCGGTGAGCGCGAGGCGCAGCGGCTGGAACAGCGGCTTGCCCTTGCGACCGGTCTTTTCCTTCAATGCGGCGGTCAGCGCCCCCCATACAGCCTCATCGAAGGGAAGGGCGGCCAGGATTTCCGCCGCATCGGCCAGAAAGGCCCTGTCCTCCGCCGCCATGGCCGGCGCGGCGATGTCGCCGGACAGCACCGGCTTCCAGATATCGGCTTGCGCCACGCTGCTGATATTGCCGCGCACCAGATTCCACTCGGCCGCGCTCAGCTGCGTGCGCCCGGCGACGGCGGCATGATCGAAGTGGTGCAGGATGGCCGCGTTCAGCCGCTCCAGCTCCAGCTCGTCAAAGCGCGCGGTCGCCCGGCCGAGATGGCCGATGTCAAAGGCGGCAATCAGCGGCGCGTCTGACGTCAGCGGCTCGACTGGCAGCGAGGTGCCCAGCCGCGCCAGCAGCGCCTTCACCGCAATCGGCTCGATGCCCCGGTCGCGGAATTCCGCCACACCGATGGAGCCGAGCCGCTTCGACAGCGCGCCGTCCGCCCCGGTGAGCAGCGCCGCATGGCCGAACAGCGGCGCGGCGGCCCCCATGGCGGCGAACATCTGCAACTGGATGCCGGTGTTGGTCACATGATCTTCACCCCGCACCACATGCGTCACACCCATGTCCACATCGTCGATCACCGATGGCAGCATATAGAGCCAGCTGCCATCGGCCCGGCGGATGACCGGATCGGACAGCGAGGCCGGGTCGATATGCGACGGGCCGCGGACAAGGTCGGTCCAATTGTGCGGCAGATCGGCCGACAGGCGAAAACGCCAGTGCGGGTGGCGGCCTTCGGCGGCCAAGCGGGCATGGTCATCGTCGGTCAGGGCCAGTGCGGCGCGATCATAGACCGGCGGCAGGCCGCGCCCCAGCAGCACCTTGCGCTTCAGGTCCAGCTCGTCGGGCGTTTCATAGGCGCGATAGACATGGCCGGCCGCCGCCAGCTGCTCCAGCACGGCTTCATAGCGCGCCATCCGGTCCGACTGTTTTTCCTCCGCATCCGGCGCCATGCCCAGCCAGGCCAGATCGTCGCGGATGGATTGGGCAAAGGCTTCGGTGGAGCGCGCGCTGTCGGTATCGTCCAGCCGCAGCAGGAAGCGGCCGCCGGCCTGGCGCGCCAGCAGCCAGTTCAGCAGCGCGGTGCGGACATTGCCGACATGCAGCCGGCCGGTGGGCGAAGGAGCGAAACGGGTAACAATCATGCGCGTCGCGATAGTCGCCCCGCGGCATTTC
Source organism: Sphingomonadales bacterium UBA6171 (assembly GCA_002422985.1). Taxonomy (GTDB): domain Bacteria; phylum Pseudomonadota; class Alphaproteobacteria; order Sphingomonadales; family Sphingomonadaceae; genus Sandaracinobacteroides. The sequence goes on along the minus strand of DITZ01000117.1, from coordinate 4,317 downwards.
CGCAAATCGCGCGGCGAAACGGCGCTACCAGCTTGCGCCGCGTGGCACTTCCACCGGCGTGAACATCCCCAGGCTGCACGAGCCGAAACTCATGCGCGACACCGGATCGATGATCTCGAACATGTCCATGTCGCACATCTGGCCGGTGGTGGTGCGCAGCACGATGGTATGGTTGCGCGACATGGCCGGGCAGCGGGTGCGCAGTTCGTTGCGCCACCAGCGGTTGGCACCGCTGCGCGCCATGGCATGATTATCGCCGGCGCCCGTCAGCTGCGTGTTGCGCAAGGGGATGCAGCGGCGCGGCGCGCCGGTGGCCTTGAAGGTCGCCACATCCACCCGGCCCGGTGCCGGGGCGGCGGCGGCCGGCGGCGAGGCAGGCGCGCAGGCGGCCAGCAGCGCCAGCCCGGCCAGCAGCATTATCTGCTCAGAACGCATCCTTGGCCCTCCTCCTCAGCCCCAGTTCCGCGCTGTCGGCTGCCCGAATGAAGGGATTGGTCGCCAGTTCATCCGCCAGCAGAAAGGGCACGGTTGCCTCATTATTTGCCCGCGCCGCCTGAACCGCGGCATAACGCGCCGCCAGTGCCGCATTGTCCGGCTCCACCGTCACGGCAAAGCGCGCGTTGGAGAGCGTATATTCATGCGCGCAGAAGATGCGCGTGCTGGCCGGCAGCCGGCGGAATTTGGCCAGTGCCGCGAACATGTCGTCCGCCGTTCCTTCAAACAATCGGCCGCAGCCCATGGCGAACATCGTGTCGCCGCAGAACAGCGCGCGCGCCCAGGGGAAATAATAGGCGATATGGCCGGCGGTATGCGCGCCGACGAACAATATGTCGCCCACATGCTTCCCCAGCCCCACCTGCTCGCCTTCGTCCACCGCCCGGTCGATACCGGGGATACGGTCCTTCTCCCGCGCCGGCCCGATGATGGCGCAGCCGCTGGCCGCCTTGATGGCAAGATTGCCGCCGACATGATCGGGATGCCAGTGGGTGTTGAGGATATGGCTGATGCGCAGGCCCAGCCCCTCTGCCGCCGCCAGCACGGGTGCGGCTTCGGCCGGGTCCAGCACGGCGCAGAGGCCGGGGGCATATTCGAACAGCCAGACATAATTGTCGGACAGCACGGGCACGCGGTGCACGGGGGCGAGTGGGGCTTTCTCCATCACCAGTGGCCGATATTGGCGGCCGACGCCCATGGCTCGGCGGGCGGCAGCCGGTCGCCCATTTGCAGCAGTTCCACCGAAATGCCGTCCGGGGTGCGGACAAAGGCCATATGCCCGTCGCGCGGCGGGCGGTTGATGGGGATGCCGGCATCCGCCAGCCGCTGGCAGGTGGCATAGATATCCTCCACCGCATAGGCGACATGGCCGAAATTGCGGCCCTCGCCATAGCCCTGCTCGTCCCAATTATGCGTCAGCTCGATCTGCGCCGATTCGTCACCGGGCGCGGCCAGGAAGATGAGCGTGAACCGGCCCTGTTCATTGTCCATCCGTCGCAGTTCCTTCAGGCCAAGCAGGTTGAAGAAGCGGATCGTCGCTTGCGGATCGGATATGCGGATCATGGTGTGGAGATATTTCATGCCCGCCATGATAGCGCCTTGTCGCGCCGTCCAAAAGGGGCAGAAGCGGCAGGTCCGGCTTTGTGGCCGCTTGACAGCGGCGTATGCTGGTTGCCGCTTGACAGCGGCAGGGCCTTTTAGCCGCTTGACAGCGGTGCAGGCTTCATGCCGAATTCGCCGGACGGGAGAGTGCGGCGCATGGACTGGACCAATTCAACCCTGCTGTCGGGCGGCCTGATCGGGCTGGGCGTGGCGCTCGCCGGCTTTTTTGTGGCGGGCGGGCTGGCCGACATCCGGCAGGGCCCGGCGCTGGTAACGGTGCGCGGCGTGGCGGAACGCGATGTGGAAGCCGATCTGGCGACCTGGACCATCGCCACCCAGTCCAACGGCTCTGACCTGGCCGCCGTGCAGGCGCGGTCTGACGCGGATGCGGCCGCCGTGCGCACATTCCTTGGCGCGCAGGGCTTCACGCCCGCGGAAATCCAGCCGCGCGGATCGTCGGTCAGCCAATATTTTGACAGCAATGCCGGCCGGCTCAACATCACCATCCGCCAGCGATTCCTGGCGCGCACCACCGATGTGAAGCGCATGCAGGCGGCCTTCGCCAATCAGGCGGAGATGATCCGCAACGGCGTGGCCATCGACAGCGATGGCGGCGGCGGGCTGAGCTACAGCTTCACCAGGCTGAATGCGATAAAACCGGCGATGATTGCCGAGGCGACCAAAAGCGCCCGCGCCGCCGCGGAGCAATTTGCGGCCGACAGCGAAACCGGCGTCGGGGGCATCAGGCAGGCGACACAGGGGCTGTTTTCCATCACCGGACGCGACGGCGAAAGCGGATCGGGAACGGACACCCCCTATCAGAAGGTGAGGGTGGTCACGACGATCGACTATTTCCTGGAATAGCCTGTTTACTGGAATAGCCCGTCGCGCCACAGCCGCGCCAGATGCGCCAGCGCGACCAGCAGCGTCGCGGCAGACAGCAGCATCAGATAATCATAGGGCAGCAGGGACCAGCGCCCCAGGCCCCGCCGCCGGCTGCCGATGGCCGAGGCGATAAGGAGCAGGGCGGCACCGGCGGCGGCGGCAAGGGTGACAGGTGCGGTGAAAAGCTCACGCATCGCGGCCTGATAGCCGGCATCTGCTTGTTTGGCGAATGGGTTGCGGGCATAGGGATGGTATGTTTCAAAGGAGAAACCATGCGCGCACTCTACCTCGCTGTGGCCGCTGCGGCCATATTTTCCGCCTCCGCCGTGCCGGCGCAACCGGCCGACATGNNGGTGCCCATCGCGGCGATGCGGCCAGGGCGCGCGATCCCTATCGCCATCCAAAGGAAACCCTGCTGTTCTTCGGCCTGAAGCCCGGCATGACGGTGGTGGAAATCCTGCCCGGCGCCGGCTGGTATACCGACATTCTCGCCCCGGCGCTGAAAGACAGCGGCCGGCTGATTGCCGCGCATTACAGCGCCAATGGCAGCGCCGGGCAGAAGCGCCAGCGCGAGACCTTCATCGCCCATGTGCAGGAACAGGCGGCGCTGTTCGGCCCCGTTGCCGTCACCAGCTTCGCCAAGGGCAATTTGCATGGCATAGCGGCCCCCGGTTCGGCCGACATGGTGCTGACCTTCCGCAACGTCCACAACTGGTACATGGGCGATTTCGCGGGCGATGCCTTCAAGGCGTTCTACAAGGCGCTGAAGCCCGGCGGCGTGCTCGGCGTCGTCGAGCATCGCCTGCCCGAAGATCGGCCCGACGAGGCGATGAAGTCCTCCGGCTACATGAAGCGCTCGACTATCGTCGCGCTTGCCGAAGCTGCGGGCTTCAAACTCGCCGGCGAATCCGACGTGAATGCCAACCCGAAGGACAGCGCCGACTGGCCGAAGGGCGTGTGGACGCTGCCGCCCAATTTCCGCGAGGGCGACGAGACCCGCGCCAAATACACGGCGATCGGCGAATCCGACCGCATGACGCTCAAGTTCGTGAAGCCTGCGTCTTAAGCGAGGCTCTTCGACGCCATCTCGAACGTATCGCGCGAGACGCCCGGCGCCGCGACGATGCGTTCGAGTTCGGCGCGCATCAGCGCGGCGCGCGCGTCTTCCATGCGCCGCCAGCGACCGAACGGCGCGATGAAGCGCGCCGCCGTCTGCGGATTGATCGCATCCACCTCCAGCAGCTTGTCCGCCACGAAGCGATAGCCGGCGCCATCTTTCCGGTGGAACACGAACTGGTTCATCGCAAGCGCGCCGACGAGTGATCGGAAGCGGTTCGGGTTGCGGATCGTGAAGTCCGGATGCGCGGCAAGTGCGATCGCCTTTTCAAGTGCGCCGTCCCCCGTCGCCAACGCCTGCGCCGTGAACCACTTGTCGAGCACCAGCGCATCGCCCTTGAAGCGATCGTAGAAGTCCTGCAGCACGCGCTCCCGCGCCGGGGCATCCGTATCGACGAGCAGGCCGAGCGCGGCGATGCGATCCGTCATGTTCGTCGCTGCCTGATATTGCGCCTCCGCCGCCGCGACCGCGGCATCGTCCGCATCGGCGAACAAATAGCCGAGCGCGACGTTCTTCAGGCGACGCCGACCCTTGCCGTCGGCCGACAGGTCGTAGACGCCGTCCGAAAGGCTTGCGTGCAGTGCTGCCCACGTCTGGCGGCCAACGCCCTCCAGAAGCCCGCGGCGCAACGCCTCGCGCGCGATATGCACGGCATCGGGGTCAACATTCGCCGACAGCCGCTCCGCGACCATCGTCTCCGTCGGCAGCAGGATCGATTC
>DITZ01000038.1 GCA_002422985.1 Sphingomonadales bacterium UBA6171 | reverse complement strand
GCCCGGCTGGCCGCCGTCGAAGCCAAGGTTGGCTCGGTGGAGGATGTTGAACTTTCGCCGGAGGCCGAAGCGGCGCTGGCCGCCGAGCGCGAAGCGTTCGTGAAGAAGCTGTTCGCCGTTCTGGAGCGCTGACCCTCAGGCCAGCGCCACCCGGCGGCGGCGCATNNCGGCGATCAGCATCGCCCAGCTTTCAGGCTCTGGAACGACGCTGCCGCCGGGGTTGGGATTTTCTTCGCCGATGGACGCAAGGCGCACGGCCGTGGCGCTGGCGGTGCTCGGGTTTCCGCCGACGATACGGCAGGGATAGACGATATCGCAGTCGATCCCACTGCTCTGTCCGAAAATCCCGGTGACGAGTCCGGAGCTGTTCGGCGTTGTAAAACCAGGGTCGAACTGGAAATTCGACGCGCCGGTTGCCGAGAGGATGGCGTAGAAGCTGCCAAGTGTTGACGGCGGGTCAAGGTAAGGGGTGCGATTGAAGCTGTCGGCGACGCCGAGCGAGATGTTGGTTCTGTCGAAAAACTCCAGCTTATAGGCCTCTCCGGCATCAAGGCCGGTGATCGCCTGGTCGAAGGCAAACTGCTCGAACCGCAACCGGTAGAAACCAAAGGCCGTGCCGCCGAAGGAAAAGTCGATCCGCGCTGCGTCATTGCCGGCCACCGCGATATTGGTGGTGGCCGAGGCCGGCACCGCCGCCAGCCCAAGTGCAGTGATTGCAGCCGCCAACAGCAGCCGGCGCGCACACGAAACCGTCATCCTGAAACTCCCCCCTTCGGCCCGATCGTCGATGAAGGATTTTTAATTTATGAACAAAAGCCCCATAAGGGGCGAGACTGTTAAACAGTTCAGACCAGAAGCGCCGCAGCCTCGGCGGCCAGCGCGGCGGAGCCGGCGGCGATGACGCGGCCATCGCTTTGCGGTGTGAGCGGCTGGCCCTGCCAGTCGGTCATGGTGCCGCCGGCTTCCTCGATGATGGGCACGAGCGCCGCCCAGTCGTGGATCTTGAGCTGGCTTTCCACGACGAGGTCGAGGTGTCCGGCGGCGACGAGGCCGTAATTGTGGCAGTCTCCGCCCCAGAGCGTGTCCTGTGCGGCTGCGCGCAGGCGCTCGAAGCGGGGCTTGTCCTCATCCGAGAAATAGCCGGGGGCAGTGGTGGCGAGGTGGGCGCCGGCCAGCGCCACGCCCTGCCGGGTGCGGACGGGGGTGCCGCCGAGCGTTGCGCCATGCCCGCGGGCGCCGACCCAGCGATCGCCGATGATGCACTGGTCGATGATGCCGAGCACGGGGCGGCCTTCGACGAGCAGGGCGATGAGGGTGCCGAACAGCGGACGGCCGGCGATGAAGGCGCGGGTGCCGTCGATGGGGTCCAGCACCCAGAGCCGGGACGAATCGGGCCGGTCGGCGCCATATTCCTCGCCGATGACGCCATCATGCGGGCGGGCGCTGGCGAGGTGCTGGCGCATGGCGGCTTCGGCGGCGCGGTCGGCGATGGTGACGGGGGACGTGTCGCCCTTGGCCTCGATGGCCAGATGGCTGCGGAAGTGCGGGCGGATGATGCGGCCAGCGATGTCGGCCAGGTCCTGGGCGAGGGCGATGTCTTGCGGGTCGATCATGGGCTTCGCTTGCACGAGGCGGCGGGCCCATGCAACCGCTTGGGTTTCGGACGCTGACGGCCTAGAAGGTGGGGAAACGCCAGCGTGAGAGATGCCCCATGAAGTTCTTTGTCGACACCGCCGAGATTTCCGAGATTGCCGCCCTGGCCGAGACCGGGCTGCTGGACGGGGTGACCACCAACCCTTCGCTCATCGCCAAGTCCGGGCGCAACTTCCTGGAGGTGGTGAAGGAGATTGCCGACATCGTGCATGGGCCGGTGTCGGCGGAAGTGGTGGCGATGGACTGCGCGACCATGCTGAAGGAGGCCGAGGTGCTGCGCAAGCTGGCGCGCAACATCTGCATCAAGCTGCCCTTGACCATGGACGGGCTGAAGGCGTGCAAGACCCTGTCTTCGGAAGGCGTGATGACCAATGTGACGCTGTGCTTCTCGGCCAACCAGGCGCTGCTGGCGGCCAAGGCCGGGGCCAGCTTCATCTCGCCGTTCATCGGCCGGCTGGACGACATCAGCCAGGACGGGATGCAACTCATCGAGGACATCCGCCAGATCTACGACAATTACGACTTCAAGACCGAGATTCTCGCCGCCTCGGTGCGCCATCCGGTGCATGTGTTGCAGGCGGCCAAGATCGGCGCCGATGTGGCGACCATGCCGCCGAGCGTGATCCGGGCGCTGGCCAGCCATCCGCTGACCGACAAGGGGCTGGCCGGTTTTGCCGCCGATTGGGCGAAGACCGGCCAGACCATCCTTTGAGCGACAGCCTGGGCAGCGGGCGGCCGCTGGCAGCGGCTGTGGACCAATGGCTGTCGATGCTGGCCGACCAGCGGCGCTTCTCCCCGCACACGCTGCGGGCCTATGCGGGCACGCTGGAGCGGTTTGACAATTTCATGATGCAGCACCTGGGCGGGGCGGTGACCTGCGCCCACCTGGAGCGGCTGACGGCGGCGGATGTGCGGGCCTGGCTGGCCAGCCGGCGGGGCGAGGGGCTGGGCAATGTGTCGCTCGCCCGCGAGCTTTCGGCGCTGCGCAGTTTTGCGCGCTGGGCGCGGCAGAGCCTTGGGCTGAAGGAGGAGGCGCTGGCCGGGGTGCGGGCGCCGAAGCTGCCGCGCCGGGTGCCGCGGCCGCTGGCGGCGCCGGATGCGCGGGCGCTGCTGGAGGTGGTGGCCGAGGCGCCGCGGGCGGACTGGATGCGGCTGCGGGACCAGGCGGTGCTGCTGCTGCTGTGGGGGGCGGGCCTGCGCATCTCCGAGGCGCTGTCGCTGACCGGGGCCGACCTGCCGCTGGGCGAGGTGCTGACCATCACCGGCAAGCGCGGCAAGATGCGGGCCGTGCCGCTGCTGCCGGTGGTGCGCGAGGCCGTGGAGGCTTATGTGGCTGCCCTGCCCTTCCCGATGGGCCGCGAGGCACCGCTGTTTCGGGGCGCGCGTGGCGGCACGCTGGATGCCGGGATCATCCGCAGCGCCATGCAGGCGGCGCGGCCGGCGCTCGGGCTGCCGGCGAGCGCCACGCCGCATGCGCTGCG
>DITZ01000052.1:18964-19088 GCA_002422985.1 Sphingomonadales bacterium UBA6171 | reverse complement strand
CCAGTGTGGCTGATCATCCTCTCAGACCAGCTAAGGATCGTAGCCTTGGTAGGCCTTTACCCCACCAACTAGCTAATCCTACGCGGGCTCATCCCTGGGCGATAAATCTTTGGACTTACGTCAT
>DITZ01000052.1:1490-18830 GCA_002422985.1 Sphingomonadales bacterium UBA6171 | reverse complement strand
CTGAGCCAGGATCAAACTCTCAAGTTCATTTCCGAAATCTGGTTCAGCCGGAAAAGCCAAACCAAAATCCGTTTCAAGGAGCTCATCTTCTGCACAACGTCTACTGACTTTGTATTGAAGCCAATCTTTCGACCCTAAGATCGAAGAACCAGCCTCCACAAGCGTATGCGTTGAGACATATAGACGAACTTAATACCGATCATCCAGGCCTTGAAGCCCTGGCGACCGGGACCGCCGTCCACATGTCCCTTCATCTAAATCAACCATGAGAAAGAGCGACAGAAAATCCCACCGGTCCTTTGACTTACCGGCCAAACCTCTCGGCTTGTTGAGATAGCAACGCTTCAAGCGGTCCCTCTTCCGAGGAAGCTTTCCGGGAAAGGAAAGCCCGGCGAGGCACCGTAGCGCCTGCCGTCGTTGTCTGCGTCGACTGTGAGGCGGCTTATGGCGATGGCCGGCCGACCCGTCAACAAGTTTTTCCAGCCAGCTTCACCAAAGCGTCACTTTTTCAGCGACAGGCAGCAAAATCAGGCCAGACCTCCAACCCTACGCAACTTTCGGAAAGAATCAAGCCGAAACGATGTAATCCTTCAAGGCCAAAGCCTCCGCCTCCGCCTCCTCGATACGCACCTTCACCAGATCACCAATCGAAACGATTCCCTCCAAACGCCCCTGACACACCACCGGAAGGTGCCGAATCCGCCGGTCCGTCATCAGTGCAAGCGCATCCACCACCGTATCCTGCAACCGAATCGTGATCACCGGCGCCGTCATCAGCTCGCGCACCAGCATCTCCAGCACCTGCGCGCCGTTGATCGCCAGCCCGCGCATCACATCCCGCTCCGAAAGAATGCCGACGACCGAATCGCCCTCCACCACCAGAACGGCACCGATTCGCCGCGTCGACATCAGCGCAATCGCCTCCGCAACCGGCGCATCCGGTCCGATCGCCGCCACCGCCGTGCCCTTGGTCTTCAAAATGGCCTGAATTCCCATGCGCCGCCTCCCTCGCCGATAACCCGGTTGAACTATGCCCGATTCGCGCCGATTGAAAAGAGATGAAGAACCCGCATCTCACCCGCGCCTGGGCACAGTATAAACGGCTGCTGCTCATCATGGCCGCCATCACGCTCGCGGCGATCCTCGTCGGCTTCGGCTGGCTCTATGCCACCGACACCCCGATGCCGCTGCATTTCATCATCGCCATCTCGCTGGCGATCGGCGGCTCGCTCATGCTGTCGGCCGCGCTGATGGGCCTCGTCTTCTTCTCCAACGCCAGCGGCGCCGACGACGAGGTCATCGGCAATGATGCGCCGCCAGGGCCAAAAACCCCGCCCCGCAGCTGATTCGCCCGGCCCCAAAACGGCCCCGCCGCGAAAAACGGGCAAAAAAAGGCGGGGATGTCATCCATCCCCGCCTCCAAAATCAGCGCAAAATCCCGAATCGGCCGAATCAGCTCGGTCGGTCAAATCAATCGGTCGAATCAGTCGGCCGAATCGGCCGGAACCGCTTCCGCTACCACCTTGCGCGGCCGGCCACGACGGCGCGGTGCCGGCGCCTCGCCCGATTCGCTGTCCATCACCGGTGCCGTGCCCATCACCGGTGCCGGCAACGGTGCCGGCGATGGCAGCGCAACCGGCGCAGACACCGGGCCGCCAAAGGCCGCGAGCGCCGCCTCGCCATCCGAAAGCCGGCCGCCGCCCGGATCGTCACGCTCATCATCCCGCGGCCGCGCCGCCCGCTGCACCCGCTCGCCGGTTTCACGCGGCCGGCGATCTTCACGGGGGCGTTCATCGCGCGGCCGATCATCCCGATTTCGATCATCGCGATTTCGATCATCGCGGGGCCGATCATCACGAACCCGATCTTCGCGGGGACGTTCATCCCGATTCCGTTCATCCCGATTCCGGTCATCGCGAACCCGATCATCGCGGGGCCGGTCATCGCGCGGGCGCTCATCGCGGCGCTGGCGGTAATTGCCCCGTTCCTCGCGCTCGCCGCCATCATTGCGGTCGCGGCTGTCGCCACGGTCCTGCCGCTCGGCGCGCTCCTCGCGCTCCGCTTCCTCGCGCTCCAGCTCCTCATCATTGCTGTCGTCGTCCAGCGGATCAAAGATGCCGCGCCGCGCCCGCATTTCCTCCTGCCGGATACGGCTGTCGTTCAACACGCGGAAATAATGGTCGGCATGCTGCAGATAATATTCCGCCGCTACCCGGTCACCAGACTGGTGCGCGTCGCGCGCCAGCACCTTATATTTCTCCAGAAGCTGGTTGGCATTGCCACGCACCCGCACTTCCAGGCGGTTGGCGGTCTGTCCGCCAGAGGGCATGCCCATCGGCCGCGGGTTGTTGTTGCCACCCCGGCGCCTGCGCCCATTCTGCCTGTTCTGCATCGAAATAAAGTCTCCGTGTCTGTCACTGACCAGCGTGGAATGTCCCGGCATTCGGGCCGCACCCGCAGGGCTGTTGGTCATCAGGGCCATGCCCCGTGCCCAGCCCCGTCGCGCCGCCTGCCCAATGTCAAAAAGGGCTGCCCCTCGAAAGGAACCGTCTGCCGTCAGTCACCGGGCACAGGCCCATCGCGCCTGTGCAGCCACATCACGCGCACCCATCTTCCGATAAAAAAAGCGAGTGTGACTATGCGATGGGATGGTCTTGACCGGCCGTGCCGTCATCCGCCCTCTAGCCGCTTGCCAGCCCCTTGCCAACATAAAAGCACAGCGCCCCGAAATCAGTGCTGCACCAGCAGCGCCCGCGCCCGGCCGGACAGGTCCGCCCGCAACGCCGCCCGCAGCCCCGCGTCCGCCGCCATCGCCAGCAGCGCCTCCGCCTGCCCCACGCCGAATTCAAACAACGCCACGCCGTCCGGTGCCAGCAGCCCCGCCATCTGCGGCAGCAACAGCCGATAGGCATCCAGCCCGTCCGCGCCGCCAAACAGCGCGCCTGAAGGCTCAAAATCAGCCACATCCGGCATCAGCACCGTCCCGTCGCCGATATAGGGCGGATTGCACAGGATCAGGTCAAAACGCCCGTCCACTTTCTCCGCCCAGTCCGACAGCAGCAGCGTCACCCGATCCGCCATCCCCAGCCGCGCCGCATTGCCGCCGGCCACCAGCAGCGCCCCGGCAGACCGGTCCACCCCCACGCCCACCGCGTCCGGCCACTCGGAAAGCGCCGCCAGCAGCAGCGCGCCCGATCCGGTCCCCAGGTCCAGCACCCGCCCCGGCGCCAGGTCCACAAAATGCGCGCACGCCGCCTCGATCAGCGTCTCGCTGTCCGGTCGCGGGATCAGCACAGCGGGCGTCACCCGCAAGGTCAGGCTCCAAAACTCCCGCTCCCCCAGAATATAGGCCAGCGGCTCATGCGCCCGCCGCCGCGCCAGCAGCGCCGCAAAGGCCCGCTGCTGTTCGCCCGACACCAGCACATCGCCCAGCAGCAATTGCGCACGACCCAGCCCCGTCACCGCCGCCAGCAGCAATTCCGCATCCAGCCGCGCCGTATCGCCCGGCAGCGTCAGCGCCGCCGCCCGCAGCAGCGCGCGCGCTGCTTCAGGCATCCAGCGCCGCCAGCCGCTCCGCCTCATCCTCGGCAATCAGCGCCGAGACCAGCTCCTCCAGCCCCGTCCCCTCCATGATCTCCGGCAGCCGGTGCAGCGTCAGGTTGATGCGATGGTCCGTCACCCGCCCCTGCGGGTAATTATAGGTGCGGATACGCTCCGAGCGGTCGCCCGATCCCACCATCGCCTTGCGGTCCGCACTGCGCGCATTCGCCAGCTTCTCCCGCTCCTGCTCATACAGCCGCGACCGCAGCACCTTCATCGCCTTCGCCTTATTCTTGTGCTGCGATTTTTCATCCTGCTGGATCACCACCAGCCCGGTGGGAAGGTGGGTGATGCGCACGGCCGAATCGGTGGTGTTGACGCTCTGCCCGCCGGGGCCGGAGGAACGGAACACGTCGATCCGCAAATCCTTGTCGTCGATCGCCACATCCACTTCCTCGGCTTCCGGCAGCACCGCCACCGTCGCGGCAGACGTATGGATGCGCCCCTGCGCCTCGGTCGCGGGCACCCGCTGCACCCGATGCACGCCGCTCTCGAATTTCAGCCGGGCGAACACGCCTTCGCCCTGCACCCCCATCACCACTTCCTTATATCCGCCCATTTCGGCGGCAGAGGCGCTCATCATCTCCACCCGCCAGCCGCGCAGCTCGGCATAGCGCTGATACATGCGCGCCAGATCGCCGGCGAACAGCGCCGCCTCGTCGCCGCCCGTCCCGGCGCGGATTTCCAGGATGGCCGGCTTCGCGTCCGCCGCATCCTTCGGCAGCAGCTTCAGCGCCAAAGCCCGCTCGGCATCCGGCAGCGCCGCCTTCAGCGCCACCAGCTCATCTTCGGCCAGCGCCCGCATCTCGGCGTCCGCCGCCGGGTCCGCCAGCAGCGCCGCCAGCTCCCGCACCTCGGCCCGCGCCGCCATCAGCGCGGATGCTGCATCCGCCGCCGGCCCCAACTCCGCATAATCCCGCGAAATCTGCACAAAACGCTCTGCCGGCAAATCCGGCCGCGACAGCTGATTGGCCAGCGAATCCCGCCGATCCACCAACTGCTTCAAACGATCATCGGCCAACAACGTCATGCCAACAGCTTCGCCAGCCGCGCCCTCAGATCGCCGCGCGCCACCTGCTCCTGCGCGCCCGTGTCCAGCAGCTTCACCGTCACCGTGCCCGCCGCCACTTCATCATCGCCCAATATCAGCGCCACGCGCGCGCCGCTTCTGGCCGCCCGCTCCATCCGTTTCTTCGCATTGCCGCGCCAGCCCTGCTCCGTCGAAAGCCCGGCCGACCGCAGCTCCGCCAGAATCGCCGCCGCTTCGGCGTCGGCTGCCGCGCCCATCGGCACCACCGCCACATCAATCACCGCCGTCACCGGCGAATCCACCAGCATCATCAGCCGCTCGATCCCGCCGGCCCAGCCCACCGCCGGCGTCGGCGGCCCGCCCATCGCCTCCACCAGCCCGTCATAGCGCCCGCCGCCAATCACCGTCCCCTGCGCACCCAGCCGGTCGGTCACAAATTCAAACGCCGTATGCCGGTAATAATCAAAGCCCCGCACCAGCCGCGCCGCGCGAACGAATCCCACGCCGCTAGCCTGCAACCCCTTCTGCACACTCTCGAAAAACGCCCCGGCCTCCGCACTCATAAAGCCGTCGATGCCCGGTGCATCCGCCACCAGCGCCTGGTCGCCCGCATCCTTCGAATCCAGAATGCGCAGCGGATTGCTCTCCAGCCGCCGCCGGCTATCCTGCGAAAGCATCTCCATATGCGCGGAAAAATGCGCCACCAGCGCCGCCCGCCAGGCGGTCCGCGTCTGCGCATCCCCCAGCGTGTTCAGCTGCAACGTCACCCCGCCGATGCCCAGCTCCTTCAGCAGCAGATCAGCAAAGGCGATGATCTCCACGTCGGCCGCAGGCTCGCCCGCTCCCAGCACTTCCGCATCAATCTGGTGAAACTGCCGATACCGCCCCTTTTGCGGCCGCTCATAACGAAACAGCGGCCCATGCGTCACCAGCTTCAGCGGCGCAAACTGCTGCCACCCCTCGCTCACATAGGCGCGCGCAATCCCGGCGGTAAATTCCGGCCGCAGCGTCAGCGATTCCCCGCCCCGGTCCTCGAACGAATACATTTCCTTTGCAACCACATCGGTCGTCTCGCCCAGCGTGCGCTGAAACACGCGCGTGTGCTCCACCACCGGCACCATCACCGGCCGGAATCCAAAGCGCCGCGCCACGTCGCGAAACCGGTCCACCACATGCTCAAAGCGCGCGGCTTCCTCGCCCAAAAGGTCCTGCATCCCCCGCACCGGGGCCATTTTCTGCTTGCTGTCGGTCGTCATGCGCCGCCGCCTAGCGCAAAACCTGCCCCGCGCCAATCTATGCCGCAGTGCAGCATAATCTTGACACCCCATATCCCCGGCGGCATTGCTCCGCTAAGCCAACCCCACCACGAACAAGCCTTTTCCATCAAAGGCGCAGGCAGGACAATTTATGGGCATGTTCCGCAATCTGGCCGATCGTGCCATGGTCCGTCTGCACCAGTCGAATGAATATGAAAGCCTGCCGCTGCGCGCCTATTTCAAGCGCCACCATGATATAGAGGTCGGCCTCTATTCCATCGGCGGCTTCGATCGCTGGCGCATCCCGCCCGGCTCGCGCATCGGCCGCTATTGTTCCATCGCCCGCACCGCGCGCCTGCTCGATGCCGATCACCCGATCGATGCGCTCAGCACCCACCCCTATTTCTATCTGAAACAGTTCGGCGTCGTGGGTGCCGATCAGGCGCATCTGGTCCCCCCCCGCGTGGAAGACGGTGCCTGGATCGGCCACAACGCCATCATCACGCCCGGCTGCAACCGCATCGGGCGCGGTGCCGTCATCGGCGCCGGTGCCGTGGTGATGCAGGATGTCCCCCCCTATGCCATCGTCACCGGCGCGCCCGCCAAGCTGGTGCGCTTCCGCTTCGATCCCGACACCATCGCCGTCATCGAAGCCAGCCGCTGGTGGACGCTGTCGCGCGCCGAGCTGGCGGAAGCCGCCCGCGCCGCCCCCGATTTCGCGCTCCACCCCTCGCGCGCCACAGCCGCCGGCTTCCTCGCCGCGCTGGGCGGCATCACGCTGCCCCCGCCGGTCGTCAGCGCCGCCCCCGCCGTCGCCACCCGCAGCACCGCCAGCCCCGAACAGCTCCGCACGCTGCTGAAAGCCGAAATCCCCGACCTCCGCGACAGCAATTTCGCCACGCCCTTCAAGGATCTGGCGATCGACAGCTTCGGCCTCATCTCCATGCGCATCGCGGTCGAGCAACTGATCGGCGGCCAGATTCCCGATCGGGATTGGGGCGCACTGCAATCGCCGGCTGATCTGATGGCCCTCACCGGCGGGTCCGACAACACCAGCACCAGCGCCATCACCAGCGCCCCGGCCCCGGCAGCCCCGCGCGCCGCGCCTGCCGCCGAAGCCATCACCTCCGAATCCGCCGGCACCCGCCCCGCGTCCGAAGTCCGCCGCACCATTATCAACATGCCGCAGATGGCGTTGCGCGGCCTCTCCGAATCCTGGCTGCTGAAGGAACTGGGCGATCTGCACTGGCACACGCTGTGCAAGGGGCTGAACACGCCCTCCTCGGCCATCGCCGATTCCGAAGGCTGCCGCCTCTATGCCACCTTCACCCGCCTGCTGATAAGCCTGGAGGCCCCGCTCACCGATTTCCGGGAGAATGAGCCGCTCATCATGGACCTCGCCCCCAGCCGATTCGGCGCCGGCATGTTCTTCGGCGATGTGGCGCTGTCGGGCGCCACCGCCAAAGGCCGGGCGCAGCTGATGACCAGCTTCTCCAAATTCGGCGAAGCCGGCTCCAACACCTCGCTGATGAAGGGCCAGCCCGTCATCCCCGACGGCTGCCTCATCCCCGGCCTCAGCGCCGCGCCTGATTTTGCGCTGGAATATCGCAGCCGCCGGGCAGAGCAACTGCCCGCCCCGCTGTTCGAAACCCGCTACGAACAATTGCCCGTGCACGACATCAACGGCGTCGGCCTGCTCTATTTCGCCGCCTATCCGATGATCGCCGATCTGTGCGCCATGCGCCACGGCGGCCGCCAGATGCTGTTCGACTACAGCACCACCCGCCGCGACATCTGCTATTTCGCCAACACCGCGCCCGACGACATATTGATCTTCCGCATCCACCACTGGGACGCCAGCGAAGACCGCATCCTGTCCCGCGCCACCATCGCGCGTGAATCAGACGGCAAAACCATGGCCCTCATCGACACCGAAAAAAAGCGCGTCCACCTAAAACCCATAAGGTAAATAACCCTCCCCTCCCCTTCAGGGGAGGGGCCGGGGGTGGGGGCGCAGGGTCAAAACACCACGCCCCAACCACCATCCTCAACCCCCGCCAACCTCCGTCAGCGCATCCCCCTCCAGTCGCCAGACCTCCCACCCCTCGGCCCGGCGCGCGCCCAGCATCCGGTAAAACCCCTTGGCGCTGTCATTCCAGTCCAGCACATTCCATTCCATCCGCCCGCAGCCACCGGCCACCGCCAGCGCCGCCAGCCGCTTCAGCAGGGTCAGCCCCAGCCCGGCCCCGCGCGCGGCCGGCACCACAAACAAATCCTCCAGAAACAGCCCGCGCTTCCCCGTCCAGCTGGAAAAATTAAAGAAATACAGCGCCATCGCCACCACCCTCTCACCCTCAAAGCCCAGCAGCGCCTGCACATGCCCCGCCGCCAGCGCCCGGCGGCAGGCCGGTGCATCCATCTTCACCTTGTCCGGCTCGCGCTCATATTCCGCCAGCGCCCGCACCATCGCCACCACATGATGCGCGTCATCGGCCGACGCCTGCCGGATATTCACGCTCATTCGGCGGCCTGTGCCAGCTTTTCCGCTTCCAGCGCGGCGGCCCTG
This sequence comes from Sphingomonadales bacterium UBA6171, assembly GCA_002422985.1. Lineage (GTDB taxonomy): Bacteria > Pseudomonadota > Alphaproteobacteria > Sphingomonadales > Sphingomonadaceae > Sandaracinobacteroides. Next base: position 10,378 of record DITZ01000052.1, on the reverse strand, counting down.
GCCTCCACCAGCCCCACGATATGATCAACGATGCGCTCATCCTGCACATGATGGTCGGTCACGCCAGACAGATACACCATATGCCGGCCATTGCCGCCGCCGGTCAGCCCGATATCCGTCTCCCGCGCCTCGCCCGGCCCGTTCACCACGCAACCCAGCACGCTCAGCGATAATTCGGTGGTGATATGCGCCAGCCGCTTCTCCAGCATTTCCACCGTGCGGATCACATCAAAGCCCTGCCGCGCACAGCTGGGGCACGACACGATCCGCACCCCGCGCGCCCGGATGCCCAGCGATTTCAGAATATGATAGCCAACCTTCACTTCCTCTTCCGGTTCCGCCGACAGCGAAACCCGGATGGTATCCCCCACCCCGCCCCACAGCAGCATGCCCAGCCCGATGGAGGATTTGACCGTCCCGCCAATCAGCCCGCCGGCCTCGGTTATGCCCAGGTGCAGCGGATAGTCCGACCGCGCCGCCAGCTCATTATAGGCCGCCACCGCCATGAACACGTCGGACGCCTTCACCGAAATCTTGAATTCGTGAAAGTCCGCATCCTCCAGCAGCTTTGCATGTTCAAAGGCGCTTTCCACCAGCGCCTCCGGGCAGGGCTCGCCATATTTTTCCAGCAGATGCCGCTCCAGGCTGCCGCCATTCACCCCGATGCGGATGGAGCAGCCATTGGCCTTGGCCGCGCGCACCACTTCGCGCACCCGCTCGGCTGATCCGATATTGCCCGGATTGATGCGCAGGCACGCCGCCCCCGCGTCGGCAGCTTCCAGCGCACGCTTATAATGGAAATGAATGTCCGCGATGATCGGCACCTTGGCGGCGCGGGTAATCAGCCGCATTGCCGCGGTCGATGCCTCGGTCGGGCACGAGACGCGGATGATATCCGCCCCCACTTCCTCGCAGCGGCGGATCTGGTCGATGGTCGCCTTGGCGTCCTCGGTTGGCGTGTTGGTCATGGTCTGCACCGCAATCGGCGCATCGCCGCCCACGGGAACCTTGCCCACCATGACCTGCCTCGACTTGCGGCGGTGAATATCCCGCCACGGACGCACAGACATCAACCTTCTCCTCTAAACGCCGGCCAGTAAACGCCGGCCAGCCTCAGCGCGACACCAGCACGGAAACCGCCCGGCGATTCCTCGCCCAGGCTTCTTCGGTCGCACCATCCACCGCCGGCTTTTCCTTGCCATAGCTGATCACCGACATGCGCGCGCTATCCACGCCCTGCGCCGCCAGGAAATTCTTCGCCGCATTGGCCCGCCGTTCGCCCAGCGCCAGATTATATTCCCGCGTGCCGCGCTCGTCGGCATGGCCCTCGATTGTCACCCGCACATGGGGCTTCTGCGCCAGCCAGCCGGCCTGCGCCCCCAATATCTGCCGCGCTTCCTCGTCCAGCGCATAGCTGTCGAAGTCGAACAGCACCGTGTCCGTTCCGGCGGCGGCCACAAAATTCTCCTGCTCGCTGCCGATGCCCGTCGTCCCCACTTCCGCCGGCGGCGGCACGGTGCCGGGCGCATCAATAACCGGCGCGGCCGGGGGCGGCGGCGCGGCCTGTGGCGGCGGCGGCGGCAGCGTGTCCTTGTTGCGCGCGCAGCCGGAAAGCGCAATCGCGCCCGCCAGCATCAGGATCGACATGAATTTCATCTGCATCGCACTCTCCTTACCCATATATTCGTTCATAACAAAGACAGCTGCCAAAGTCGCTCATGGCAGCAGCGGCCCCCAGGCCGGATCGCTCGCCTCCAGCGGCGTCGGAATCCGCCGCTCGGCGCGCCCGGTCAGGTCGATGGACATCAGCGTCGAGCGCCCGTTCCGCTCCGTCCGGCTGAACAGGATCACCCGCCCATTGGGGGACCAGCTCGGCCCCTCATCCTGCCAGCTGTCCGTCAGCAACCGCTCGCCGGTCCCGTCCGGCCGGATAACCGCCACACGGAACCGCCCGCCCACCATGCGGATGAAGGCAATCAGGTCGCCGCGCGGGCTCCACACCGGCGAACCGGCCCGCCCGTCGCCAAAGCTGATGCGCTGCGCGCCCGACCCGTCCGCATTCATCACATACAGCTGCTGCGACCCGCCCCGGTCGCTTTCAAACACCACCCGCCGCCCGTCGGGCGAAAAGCTCGGCGACGTATCAATCGCATTGGCCCGCGTCAGCCGCGTCTGCCGGCGCGACCCGATGTCATAGCTCCAGATGTCGGCATTGCCGCCCGATGTCACGCTGAACAGCAGCGTGCCGCCATCGGGCGAAAAGCGCGGCGCAAAGCTCATGGAGGAGAAATCCCCCACCGTCTGCTGCTGCCCGGTGCCGATATTATACAGCCACACCCGCGGCCGATCATTGGCAAAGCTCATATAGGTGATCGTCTCGTTCACCGGCGAAAAACGCGGCATCAGCACCAGCGCCTGCCCCGATGTCAGGAAACGATGATTCGCCCCGTCCTGATCCATCACCGCCAGCCGCTTCACCCGCCTGGTGCGCGGGCCGCTCTCCGCCACATAGACAATCCGGCTGTCGAAATAGCCGCTCTCCCCGGTCAGCCGGCCATAGACCAGATCCGAACATTTATGCGCCGCCCGCCGCCAGCCCGCCGGCGTCACGGTAAAGCCCTGCCGCACCAGCTCCTGCTCCGAAAACACATCATGCAGATAGCAGCCGATGGTCAGCGTCCCATCCGCATTGGCCGTCACAAAGCCGCCCACCAGCGCCTGTGCGCCCGCCGTGCGAAACGGCTGGAATCCGGGCCGCGACACGTCCGCCATGGCCGGCGCGGGGAAGGCCGCCGCGTCGATCGGCCGGAACAGCCCCGTGCCCTTCAGATTGCCCGATATGATCGCCGCCACCTGCCGACCAAGCGCCGCCGTATCCCCCGCCGGCGTCGCCACCGCCACGCCCGTTGGAAAGGGCGCCACCGCCACCGGCATCGGGGCGTCCACGCCGCTGGTAATATCCACGCGCAACTGTGCCGCCGCCGGAGCGGCCAGCAACAACAGCAACAGAATCCGGGCCAGCGCAATGGGAGTCAGCGCAATCGGGGTCAGCATGGGCACCTCATGTCATCAGGCGGGGGTCAAAGTTCAGCTCAAACTCCCGCCAATAGCTGTACATATCCGCCGGCAAAGACAATGGCGCACAGCGCAGCACCGCCCGCCGGGCCGTCTCCACAAAGGCGCGGGCATAAGCCTGATTGCCCTCCGTCGCCCCCGTCTGGCTCACAAATTCCGGCGCGCCCACCACGCTTCCGTCCCGGTTCAGCCGGATTTTCAGCACCACCGTCATCCCCGCCACATCCGCCCCCCCGGTGGGCGGGTTCCAGCAGGGGGCCACCTGCGCCCGAATGGCCTGCTCCAGCGTCGCCATCTGGCGCGGCGACACCCGCGCCCCCCTGGGAATCGCCTGTTCGATGGATTTCGCAAAGCCGGAGGGATCGCGCGGCTTCACCGGCGCATCCGGCAGCGCCTTGTCAATCAGCGACGCCAGCGCCCCCATGTCCAGGCTCTCCCGCTTCGCCGGCGCCGCCTGCGGCTTCACCGGCACCGCCGGCGTCGCGGCAATCGCATCCTGCGCCGCCACATCGCTCACCCTGTCCGGCGTCTCCGCCGCCGCCACCGGCGTCAACGGCGCATCCGGCACCATTTGCGCTGCCGCCGGTGCGCCCGCATCGCGCGGCGCGGCCGCCATCGACGGTTCCGGCATCTTCGTCACCGTCGCCGCATCGGCAATATCCACCATCTCCACCGGCGTCACATCGGGCGCCATGTCCGAAGGCTCAAACGCCCGCGCCAGCCCCAAAGACAACAGCCCCAGCAGCAGTATATGCCCCAGCGCCGCCAGCCCGATGGCCACCCGCTCCGTCACGCGGGCACATCCGGGCCGCGCGGCTGGTTCACCAGCGCCACCTTGCGGAAACCCGCCGCGGTCACATCCGCCAGCAACGCCGCCACCGACCCATAGGGAATCGCCGCGTCGGCCCGCACCACCACGCGTGCTTCCTCCCCGCGCGCTTCATGCAGCGCCGCCAGCCGTGCCGCAAAGGCCGCATCCCCCAGCGCCTCGTCGCCGATGAACCGTCGCCCGCCCGCGTCGATCGTCACTGAAATCGGCGCCGCATCCGCCGGCAGCGCCCTGGCCGCCGTTTTCGGCAGCTCCACCGGCACCCCCGTCACCAGCAGCGGTGCGGCCACCATGAAGATGATCAGCAGCACCAGCATCACATCCACCATGGGCGTCACATTGATGTCGGCCATCGGCGCGCGCCGCCGGCGCCGGCGCCCGCCCGGCTCCACGCCCATCGCCATTATTTCAGCCCGTCCAGCTCGCGCGACATCATCGCGTGAAAACTGGCGGAAAAGGCCGTCAGCCGATCCTCCAGCCGCCCGATCACATGCAGCAGCCGGTTATAGCCGATCACCGCCGGAATCGCCGCAAACAAGCCGATGGCGGTCGCAAACAGCGCCTCGGCAATCCCCGGCGCCACCACCGCCAGGCTGGTATTCTGCGTCGCGCCGATCGCGGTAAACGCCCGCATGATGCCCCAGACGGTGCCAAACAGCCCCACAAAGGGCGACACCGAGCCAATGGTCGCCAGCACGCTCAGCCGGTCCGACAAATCCGAAATCGACCGGTCGATGGAGGCCGACATCACGCTCGCCAGTCGGGCGCGCACGCCCTCCCGGTCCACCGCCGCCCGGCCTTCCACGCTCGCCTTCCACTCATCCATCCCGGCATGAAACAGGTCCGCCGCCGGATGGCTCCCGCGCGGGGCCTTCAGCTCATCCAGCGTCGCGGCCTTCCAGAATCGCGCCTCAAATCCTTCCACCCCGGCCAGCAGCCGCCGCAACAGTCGCGACCGCTCCAATATGATCGCCCAGCTCCACACAGAGGCCAGCAGCAGGCCGATCATCACCGCCTTCACCACAATATCGGCCCGAAGGAACAGGCTCAGTGGCGACATCGCGTCAGCCGTCGTCATCACTACCTGATCCACGCATCACTCCGGCCCGGCCAACACGCACGCGACCCATTGCCGCGCCCTGTCCCCACCGGGATATTGCTTTCCGCTTTACGGTAAATGAACGGCCTGTCTCAACCGTTACGCGTCAGCATGTCCTGAAATCGCGTTATCCAACCGGCAGGCCGCCGTCCCGGCCGCCCGTTCAGACGCAACCCACCCCCCGGCACGCTCCGGCCAGTCAGCGCGCCCGCTCCATAAACCGCAGATAATCGGCGTGATACACAAGGCCAGCCAGGCCCATGTCCTCGAAAAAGACCTGCCGGGCCAAACAGACCTGCCGGGCAAAGCGGTGAGCGCGGCCCGCGATGATCCCGGCAGATGCCACCGGAACCATCGCGGCGTCCCGTGTCATCCAGCGGCCGCCAGGCACGCGGCCCGCGTCATTCAGCGGCAGCCACCACGCGCGGCGTGCGGCGCTCGGCGATCCGGGCAGATTTGCCCGACCGGCCACGCAGATAATAGAGCTTCGCGCGACGCACGGCGCCACGGCGAACCACTTCGATACTGTCGATGATCGGCGAATAAAGCGGGAAAACCCGCTCCACGCCTTCACCAAAGCTGATCTTGCGCACGGTGAAATTGCTGTTGATGCTCTTGTTGGCGCGCGCGATGCACACACCTTCGAAAATCTGAACGCGCGTGCGCTCGCCTTCTTTCACCTTCACGCCCACGCGCAGCGTGTCGCCGGCGCGGAATTCGGGGATGGCGCGCGCTTCAACGCGCTTGGCGACCTGTTCGGCCTCGATCTGTTGCAGCAGGTTCATTCTTCGCTCCTGTACGCCCGGCGATATGCCCGGCGGCTAGCCCTCGTTGCGGGGCAGGTTGATGGCACCAGAGGGCGACGATCCGTCCAGCAGATCAGGCCGCCATAGCCTCGTGTCCTCGTCAGCCCGGCGCGAACGCCAGGCTGCGATCTTCCCATGGTCGCCCGATGTCAGAACATCGGGTATCGCATGACCCTCCCACACGGCAGGACGGGTATAGTGCGGATACTCAAGCAAGCCGCTTTCGAAGCTTTCCTCAGCAGCGCTGGAAGCCGCGCCCATTACGCCGGGCAGCAGCCGAATGCAAGCATCCAGCAGCACCAGCGCCGCCGTCTCCCCGCCCGACAGCACCAGATCGCCCACGCACAGCGGCTCCACATCGCGGCCGGCGAAAATCCGCTCGTCAAACCCTTCAAATCGCCCGCATAAAATCGTCACCCCCGGCCCCGCCGCCAGCGCCCGCACCCGGGCCTGCGTCAGGCGCGGCCCGCGCGGCGTCATGGCCACCACCGGGCAGTCCGGTGCCGCCGCGCGCGCCGAATCGACCGCGCGCGCCAGCACATCCACCCGCANNCCCCACCGCCCATCCGCCAGCGCCCGCCCGGCCAGCGCATACCCCAGCGGCCCCGGAAACATCTCCGGATACAGCGTCACCACCTGCGCCCGCCAACTCATGCCATCCAATCCTCAAGCTTGAGGCGCGGGATGTCGAAAAAGTCGCGCAGGTTGCTCGTGACCAGCGTGGCATTCAATGCAAGGGCATGAGCCGCAATCAGCCGATCATAGCTGGCACGCCGAAAGGGCAGCCCCGCATAGCAAAGTGCCGCATCACGATCGAACGGGATTACCGGAACCTGATCAAAGAAGCGCAGAAACAGATTCACGTCGGTCCGCTCGTCCCGCCATGCCCCCAGCGCAACTTCCGCAAATGTAATGGACGACACACCCACTTCATCCGAGCCATAGTCCGCAAGGCGCCGACCAGCGCGACAGTCAATGTCCGCCAGAATATAGATGCACATGTTCGAATCCAGCAGGTAGATGACGTCAATCCCGCTTGAGATACTGCAAATCCCAATCGCGCTCGCGCTCCTCGAACGCGCGATCTTCCGCTGTCAATGGCTTCAGCCAGGGCATGGACCCGGCGATCCCCGTCAGGTCTATTTTCCGTCGCACCGGCTCAATCACATATCGCCCGGCTTCTTCCCTGATCGTCACTTCCTGCCCCGGCTCCAGCGCAAATTCCGCCGGCAGCCGCACAGCCTTGCTGTTTCCGGACTTGAAGACCTTGGTGCGCTTCGGAATCCCGGCAACATTGAATGTCCCGGTGCTGCGCGGCACGTTCATTGCAAACTCCCGTATATACCAAGCGTATATACTACACCAGCCAGCCATCCGCAACAACCACCCGCGCCTCCTCCACCGTCGCCGCGTCAGCGATCAGCGGCACCAGCACCCGCGCGCCGGCCGGCAGTTCCACCTCGATAAGGTCAGACGCGCCATAATTCTCCACCGCCACCACCAGGCCCAGCGCCACGCCGTCGGGCGACACCACCGGCAGACCCACCAGGTCATGCCAATAATATTCGCCCGGCGGCAGCGGCGGCAGGCTGGCGCGCGGCACCGCCAGCAGGCTGCCGCGCAAAGCCTCGGCCGCCGTCCGGTCGGCCACTTCCGCAAAGCGCGCAATCGCGCCCAGCCGGTCGGCCTTCACCGATTTCAGCGTCAGGCTGCGCCCGGCCACCATAAAGGCGCCATGGCAGCGCAGCCCGTCCACGCCATCGCAGAACAGCTTCAGCCGCACTTCACCCGCGATGCCATGCGCCCCGACAACGGCAGCCAGCGTCACCGGCCGGTCGGCGGGGCCTGGCATGGCAATCAGGCTTCGGTTGCTTCGTCAGCAGCCGGCGCTTCGGCCGCAACTTCTTCAGCCACAGCTTCTTCTTCCACCACAGTCGGCGCGGCGGCCGCGGCCGCAGCGGCCTCAGCGGCTTCCGCTTCCTTCTGCGCCTTCACTTCGGCGCGTTCCTTGGCCTTTTCGCCCGGCTCACCCTTGTTCGGGTTGCTCTTGGCCACCCGCGTGCGCAGGCCGGCCGCATCCAGAAAACGTGCCACCCGGTCGCTCGGCTGCGCGCCAACGCTCAGCCAATGGGCCGCGCGCTCGGTGTCCAGCGTCACCCGCTCGGCCGAATCCTTCGGCAGCAGCGGGTTATAGGTGCCCAGCTTCTCGATAAAGCGGCCGTCGCGCGGGCTGCGGCTGTCCGCCACCACGATGCGATACACCGGGCGCTTCTTCGCGCCACCGCGCGTCAGTCGAATTGAAATTGCCATACTATCGTCTTTCCTTCACCAATTTACTGAAACCAGATCATTTCCTGAACCGAAATCCGGGCGGCAGGCCTTTGGGCATCCCCATCCCCGGCATCTCGCCCGGCATCCCCGGCATTCCGCCGCCGCCAAACATGCCGGCCAGCGCCCCCAGGCCGCCCATCTTCTTCAACCGCTTCATCGCGGTTTCCATATCGGCATGCATTTTCAAAAGCTTGTTCACTTCCTGCACCGTCACGCCGGCCCCGTTCGCCACACGGATCTTGCGCCGCGCATTCATCACATCGGGCTTCGCCCGCTCCTTGGGCGTCATCGAAAGGATGATCGCCTCCAGCCGCGCCATGGTCCGGTCATCAACCTTGCCCGCTTTCATGGCGGCCTCGGCCTTCCCCATTCCCGGCAGCATCTTTGCCAGCGCCCCCAGCCCGCCCATTTTCTTCATCTGCTGGAACTGTGCCCGCAGATCCTCCATGTCGAACTTGCCCCTGGCCAGCTTGGCGGCCATCTTCCCGGCTTCCGCCGCGTCGATGCTTTCCGCCGCCCGCTCCACCAGGCTGACAACATCGCCCATCCCCAGGATGCGCCCAGCCGCGCGCTCCGGGTGAAACGGCTCGATGGCGTCGATCTTCTCGCCGGTCCCGATGAACTTGATCGGCTTGCCGGTGATGAAGCGCATCGAAAGCGCCGCCCCGCCGCGCGCATCGCCATCCATCCGCGTCAGCACAACGCCCGTCAGCGGCACTTCCGCGCCAAAGCGCTGCGCCACATGCAC
>DITZ01000052.1:1077-1448 GCA_002422985.1 Sphingomonadales bacterium UBA6171 | reverse complement strand
AGCTTCGCCGCCTGCATCGCGCGCCGCGCAATATCCACCGGCTGCTGGCCCGCGATGATCGGCAGCGTCGCCACGCCCACCTGCTCGCCCAATATGCGCAACTGGTCCTGCGCCGCCGGCCGGTTCACGTCCAGCGAGGCCATCATCACCTTGCGGCCGCGCTTTTCCCTGCACCACTTCGCCAGCTTCGCCGTCGTCGTCGTCTTGCCCGAGCCCTGCAAGCCCACCATCATCAGCACGGCCGGCGGCGTCACATTCAGCGCCAGATCGGCCGCCTCGCTGCCCAGCATCTCGGTCAGCGCGTCGTTAACGATCTTCACCACCTGCTGGCCCGGCGTCACCGATTTCAGCACTTCCACGCCAACCGCACG
>DITZ01000052.1:558-1032 GCA_002422985.1 Sphingomonadales bacterium UBA6171 | reverse complement strand
CCGCCAAGGCGCTCAGACAGGCTCTCAAACATCAGGCAGCACCTTCGCGCATCAGAACCGCTTCACTCCATAGCCAAGCGCGCCGGTGGGCGAACCTTCGCTGACCGACGTGCATCCGTAGACGCTCAAAGACGCAAATGTCCCAAAGCGAGCGGCGCCCATAAGCCAAACCGCTGCCAGAGTCAAAGCCGCCGGCATGGCAAAGCTTGTCACCCGCCCGCACAGGTGGCAGGGCGCGCATATGTCCAGGCCCACCACTGCGGATATGTCCCGCATCCGCAACTTTTCGATTATCGCCCATATCGATCATGGGAAGTCCACGCTCGCCGATCGCCTCATTCAGGCCACCGGCGGCCTCACAGACCGCGAAATGTCAGAGCAGGTGCTCGACAATATGGACATAGAGAAAGAACGCGGCATCACCATCAAGGCGCAAACCGTCCGCCTCGATTACCGCGCAAAAGACGGCCTCGA
>DITZ01000052.1:0-463 GCA_002422985.1 Sphingomonadales bacterium UBA6171 | reverse complement strand
CCGGAAAAAGTCCGCGCCGAGATCGAGGAAGTCATCGGCCTCGACGCCTCGCAGGCGGTGCTGACCAGCGCCAAAACCGGCATCGGCATCGCCGACGTGCTCGAAGCCATCGTCACCCGCATCCCGCCACCCAAAGGCGACGCCGACGCCCCGCTGAAAGCCATGCTCGTCGACAGCTGGTACGACCCCTATCTCGGCGTCGTCATCCTCGTGCGCGTGATTGACGGCAAGCTGACCAAGGGCCTCAACATCCGCTTCATGCAGGGCGGCACCCAGCACCTGGTCGACCGCGTCGGCTGCTTCACCCCCAAACGCACCGACCTGAATGAACTCGGCCCCGGCGAAATCGGCTTCATCACCGCGCAGATCAAAGAGGTGGAGCAGGCCCGCGTCGGCGACACCATCACCACGGTCAAAAACGGGTCGGACACCCCGCTCCCCGGCTACAAGGAAGTGCAGCCGG
>DITZ01000019.1:5439-7331 GCA_002422985.1 Sphingomonadales bacterium UBA6171 | reverse complement strand
TGCACGGAGGGGCCGGGGGTGGGGGTTCTCCCCCATACGCAACCTACCCCGCAGGCATCCCTCCACCTACCTCCACCTGCGCCCACCTACCGCCGCAGACGCCGGCTCCCCGCCAGATGATCCACCGCTTCGGTCAGTGCCTGCAAGCGCGCCTCGTGCGTCCGGTCCCCGCCGTTGGTATCCGGGTGATAGCGCCGTGCCAGCTTGCGATAGGCGGATTTGGCATCCGCCAGCGTCGCATCCTCTGTCAGCCCCAGCTTTGACAGCGCCTGCCGATCCTCGCGCGACAGGCCGCTCTGGTCCGGCCGTGCCGCCGCCGCCGTCCGCCAGCGCAGCGTCTGGATGGCCTCGTCGATACGATCCACCCCGTCCAGATGCGCATTATGGGCAAAGCTGCGGGTCGCGCGATCCCATTGCGGATAGGGGGTTTGCGCTGCGAAAATGGCGTCGGCGTCCATGCCGTCAAAATAATTCCAGCCGGCGTTGAAGGCGCGCACATGCTCCAGACAGAAATATTGCCATTTGGGCGGGCCGGATGGCGGCACCAGGCTGCTGCCCGGCCGGTGGAGCGGCGCGCGATAGCTGCCGGGCAACGGGCAACCGGGCTGCGCGCAGCGGCGCTCGCCCGGAAACTCGCCCCCCTTCGCCCGCATAGCCTGTCCTTTCGCGCAAAGAGGCTGATATAGAGCGGTGAAAGCCTGTTGTGGAGAGAGAGATGGGTCCGGTTGAGAGCGAAATTCTGGCGCGGCTGAAGGCCGGTTTTCAGCCCGCCTATCTGCGCGTCTCCAACGACAGCGGGCGGCACGCCGGCCATATGGGCGACGACGGCAGCGGCGAAAGCCATTTTTCCGTGGAGATCGAATCCGCCGCCTTTACGGGCCTCAATCGCCTGGCACGGCAGCGGGCGGTGAACGCGGCGCTGAAGGATCTGCTGGCCAGCCGCATCCACGCGCTCTCGCTCACCGTCCGCGCGCCGGGCGAATCAGCCTAGGGCGCGCAGCGCCTCCTGAGACCGGCGTCGCCGCTGCGCTGCTTCCAGCATCGCCGGGCCGTTCACCTTGCGGGTGATGCCATCGATGTTGAATGCGTCGGCCAGCGGGTTGCAACCGGCATTTTTCCAGAACCAGGCGGCGGTCAGCACGGCGTCCTCCGGCTCCTGCACCCGCCAGGGTTCGTCCAGATAGGGCCGATCGATGGCGGCGGCGGCGGCGCGGTAATTGTCCCGCCCGGTCAGCTGCTTCAGCCCGCGCCCGCGAAACTTCCAACCGTCGCCGCTTGCCTCCGGTCCATTGCCAATCTTCCCGGCATAGACTTTGTTCGCCAGCCGCTCAGGATTGCGCACAAAGGGCATGGCCGCCGCCTCATTGGCGAAACGGCTGGGCCAGACCCGCACCAGCCGGCGGGGCGTGGTGTACATCAGATTTTCCTCCAGCCGGGTAAAACCTGCGGATTCCACATGACATTGTGCCAGAAACGCCGCCACGCGATGGGCGGTGCTGATCTCGAAACGGTCAAGCGCCGCCGCCATGAACGGATGGAAGCGCTTGGCCGGCGTTGGCCCGATCCCGGCGGCAATCATCTGGTTGACACTCAACTGCATCCTGCCCTCCTTATCCCTGAACGGCGGACGATTACCACTTCTGACCGGTGTAGGACATTGCCCCGCCACAGAGGCCGGGTGTAGGCCCTGAGCGGATGACCGACCTGTTCGCCAAAGACGATCCGACGCCCGCGCCAGCCCGCGCGCCATTGGCCGAACGCATGCGCCCCGCCGCGCTCGCCGATGTGGTCGGCCAGCCGCAGCTGCTCGGCCCGGAAGGCGCGCTCGCCCGGATGCTCGGCACCGGCCGGCTGCCCAGCCTCATCCTCTGGGGCCCGCCGGGCACCGGCAA
>DITZ01000019.1:0-5412 GCA_002422985.1 Sphingomonadales bacterium UBA6171 | reverse complement strand
CACCGCTTCAACCGCAGCCAGCAGGATGGCTTTCTGGGGCCGATGGAGGATGGCACCATCACGCTGGTGGGCGCCACCACCGAAAACCCCAGCTTTGAACTGAACGCCGCCATCTTGTCCCGTGCGCAGGTGCTGGTGCTGGAACGGCTGGGCGAAGCCGCGCTGGAAGCCCTGCTGGCGCGCGCCGAAGCGATGGAGGGCCGCGCCCTGCCGCTGGACGCCGACGCCCGCGCCGCGTTGCTGGCCGGGGCCGATGGCGACGGCCGCTTCCTGCTGGGGCAGGCGGAAATCCTGCTCTCGCTGAACGAGACCGGGCCGCTCAACCGCGCGCAGATGGCCGGCGTGCTGCAACGGCGCGTGCCGGTGTATGACAAGGACCGCGACGGCCATTATGATCTCATCTCCGCGCTGCATAAGTCGCTGCGCGGCTCCGATCCCGATGCGGCGCTATATTGGCTGGCGCGGATGCTGGTGGCGGGCGAGGCGCCGCTTTATGTGCTGCGCCGGCTGGTGCGCTTTGCCAGCGAGGATGTGGGGCTGGCCGATCCGCAGGCGCTGCTCATCACATTGGCCGCAAAAGACAGCTATGAATTCCTCGGCTCCCCCGAAGGCGAACTGGCGATAGCGCAGGCGTGCCTCTATCTTGCCACCGCGCCCAAATCCAATGCCGCCAACAAGGCACAGAAGGCCGCATGGAAGGCCGCGCGCGACGGCGGCAGCCTGCCGCCGCCCAAAACCATCGTCAATGCGCCCACGCGGCTGATGAAGGAACTGGGCCATGGCGCGGGCTACAGCTATGATCATGACGCGCCGGACGGCTTTTCCGGCCAGGATTACTGGCCCGAAGCGCTGGGCCGGCAAAGCTTCTACCAGCCCACCGATCGCGGCCGCGAGCGCGCCATCGCCGAACGGCTGGCGGAATGGGAAAGGCTGCGCGCGCTTCGGCGATAGTTTGGCATCCGTCAAAGGCCGGGTTATGGCGTTCGGGTGCAACAGTTTCTTCTTGTCGGCCTGGGTGGTGCCCTTGGCTCCATGGCGCGCTATGGGGCCTATCGGCTGCTGCCGACGCCGTGGGCGACGATGGCGGTCAATGTGCTCGGCGGGCTGCTGATGGGCCTGCTGATGGGCTGGCTGTTGTCCCGCGCGGCGGGGGACAGCATGCGGCTGCTGCTGGGCGTGGGGCTGTTGGGTGGTTTCACCACTTTTTCCGCCTTTTCGCTGGATGCGGTGCATCTGTTGGAGCGGGGGCAGTGGGGCATGATGATCTTCTATGTCGCCGGATCGGTGCTGCTCAGCATATTGGGCGTGGCAGGCGGCATGATGATCGGTCGGAGTTTGTTTGAATGAGTCGCGAATTTCGCATCGAAGCTGATGATGATGGCATCCGGGTGGACCGCTGGTTCAAGCGGCATATGGAGGCAGTCAGCTTCAATCAGGTGAGCCGCTGGGCGCGCACCGGCCAGTTGCGGCTGGATGGCGCGCGCGTGGGGCCGGGGGACCGGCTGGCGGAAGGCCAGACGCTGCGCGTGCCGCCGATGGAGGTGCTGGCCGACACCGGCGCGCTGATGGTGGCCAGGCCCAGGCCGGAACGGCGGCCGCTGTCGGGCGAGGAGATTGATTTTGCGCAGTCGCTGGTGATTTACCGCGATGCGCACGCGCTGGTCATCAACAAGCCACCGGGCCTTGCCACCCAGGGCGGCACAAAGACCCATGAACATGTGGACGGCCTGCTGGATGCCCTGCAATTCGAGGCGGAAGGCCGCCCCAAGCTGGTGCACCGGCTGGACAAGGATACGTCCGGCGTGCTGCTGCTGGCGCGCACCGCCCGTGCGGCGGCCTATTTCGGCAGATGTTTTGCCACGCGCGACACAAGAAAAATCTATTGGGCGATCACCGCCGGCGTTCCGCGCCTGGGGGATGCGATGATCGAACTGCCGATCGGCAAACAGCCCGGCACCGGCGGCGAGAAAATGCATGTGGACGAAGAGGCCGGCCAGATGGCCCGCTCCCGCTTCCGCGTGATGGACCGGGCGGGCGACCGTGCCGCCTTTGTGGAAATGCAGCCGCTGACCGGCCGCACCCACCAGTTGCGCGTGCACGCCGCGGCCACCGGCACGCCCATTGTGGGCGATGGCAAATATGGCGGTCCCGAAGCCTTTCTTACCGGCGGCATCAGCCGCAAGATGCATCTGCACGCGCGGCAACTGCAAATCGCGCTGCCCGGTGGCGGCGGCATCGATATCACGGCCGATCTGCCGCACCATTTCCGGGAATCGCTCGTCATGCTGGGCTTTGATCCGGAAGGCGTGCCGTTGCCGCCCGATCCGCAGCCCGGCGAAAAGCCCAGGCGGCGGCGCTATTCCAGCGCAACCTCCGGCAACCGGCGCGGCGAACGGCGGAGCCGCAACGCGTGAAGCTCGCGGTGTTCGATTGTGACGGCACGCTGGTCGATTCCAGCGCCAACATCGTGCGCGCCATGAACGCCAGCTTCGCCCGCACGGGCCTGGCCGAGCCGGACCCGCACGCCGTTCGCCGCGTCGTCGGCCTGTCGCTGCCGGAAGCGATGCAGGCGCTGCTGCCGGATGCAGACGGCGCGCTCCATGCCCGGCTGGCGGAAGATTATAAACAGGCCTTCCAGCGCCTGCGCGCCGACAGCAAATTGGATGCCGAACCGATGTTCGACGGCGTGCGCGCCCTGCTCGACCGATTGGCGGTGGAGGGCTGGCTGATGGCGGTTGCCACCGGCAAAAGCGATCGCGGCCTGCGATATTGTTTGGAACATCATGATATTGCGCATCATTTCGTAGCATTGCACACGGCAGACCGGCACCCGTCCAAGCCGCACCCTTCCATGCTGAACGCCTGTATGGCAGACACCGGCACGCCCGCTGCTGCCACCGTCATCATCGGCGACACCGCCTTTGACATGGGCATGGGCGTCGCCGCCGGCGTGCGTGCCATCGGCGTGGACTGGGGCTATCATGACAGCGCGGAACTGCTGGCATCCGGCGCGGCGGCGGTCGCCCGCGATGCCGCCCATCTGAAGGAGCTGCTTGATGGCCGGGAATGATGTCGCGAAACAGGCGCGCGGATGGCTGCTGGGTGGCTGGGTGTGGCTTGCGGTCGGCCTGCTCAATCTGGTGATTGTCGGCCTGCGCCTCGCCGCCGGCTGGCCGCCGACCGGCGCCAACCGCACCGCCATCCTGCTCTCCGGCCTGGTTGCGCTGATCGCCTTTTGCCTCTCATTCATCTATCGCCGCAAGGCGCGCGCGGTCGCCGGCAATGGCTGAACCCGCCCCCTCGCTGCTGCGCCGCGTCATCGCCAACGGCAGCTTCCTCGCGGGCCTGTGGTTTGCCGGCGGCGCAATCCTCGATTTCGCCCGGCTGGAGGAAATGCGCCTGGAGAATCTGTTCGGCCCCGCCCTGATGCTGGCGGCCGGCGGCCTGTTCCTGATGGCCGCCTGGCGCCTGCGCGACGCCATCCGCTGGACCGGCAACGACAATGGCTGAGCCGGATCCCGCCAGGGCGCAACTGTGGTGGATGACCGGCATCCGCCTTATCGGCATCATGCTCGCCATCTTCGGCCTGTGGGTCGCGGGCGAACAGCCCTTGGGCGCGGCCAGCCGCTTCGCCGGGCTGGCGCTGATGCTGGCCGGTGCCGCCATCGTCAGCTTTGCTTCGCGCCTGCTGCGGGCCTTCCGTCGCCAATGAAGCGCTTCTGGACGGAGGCCGGCGCCGTCCGCACCGAAGGCGGCTGGCAGGTGCAGCTGGATGGCCGGCCGCTGCGCACCCCGGCCCGCGCGCCGCTGCTGCTCCCCACCATCATGCTTGCCGATGCCATCGCCGCCGAATGGCAGGCGGCACAAGGCAAGGTCGCGCCGGGCAGCCTCCCGCTCACCGGCCTCGCCAATGCGGCGACCGACATCGTCACCGCCGACCATGGCGACTTTGCGGAATCGCTGGCTGGCTATGCCGAAAGCGAGCTGCTCTGCTATCGCGCCGACGCGCCGCTGGAGCTGGTGGCGCATCAGGCCGCCCATTGGGAACCGCTGCTGAAAGCCGTGGAGGCGCGCCACGCCCTGCTGTTCCGCCGCACCGCCGGCGTGATGCATGTGCCGCAGCCGCCCGAAACGCTCGCCCGTGTTCAGACGCTCTACGCCGGCTTCAACGCCTGGCAACTGGCCGCACTGCAACCGGTTGTCACCATCACCGGCTCGGCCGTTATTGCGCTGGCGCTCATCGCCGGCGACATCAGCGCCGAGGCGGCCTTTGACGCCGGCGCACTCGAGGAATTATGGCAGGCCGCGCATTGGGGCGAGGACAGTCTCGCCACCGCCGCGCGCGCGGAACGCCGCCGCACCTATGATGCGGCGATCGCCTTCCTGTCGCTTATCGCCGCACCGCCTTTGGAATGAAGGCCGCCATGATCAGCCCGCCCACCGCCAGCGAAATCACGTCCGACGCCGCCGAATAGATCGCGTTCGCCCAGTCCGTCCGCCACCAGATCGGTTCACCCAGCCGCGTCCAGAAGGCGGCCAACACCGCCAGGAACAGCAGCGGCATCACCCGCGACGCAAAGGTCGGCAGCGCGCCGCGCAGCATCCACAGGAAAATCCCCAGCAACAGCATGGCGATAACCATATGCACATAGCCTTTCACCATGGTCATCGGTTCAAAGATTTTCGCGCCGGACTGGTTCACCTGAATCACCGCTGTCGGCCCGGCTTCATGCAGCGCCTGCGCTTCCGGCGTCTCGCCATAGGGGATGAAATAGGTGCCGCTCTCCGGCAGTGCGCGCAGGGCTTCCTGCACCTGCACCTGCACCGCATGACTGGCGACCTTAAAGCCCATGTCGCTCATGGGCGTGGCGAACATCAGCAATCCGACAAGAAATGTCGCAGCAGCCGCGATCAGGCTGCCGATCAGGATGCGTATCATCTTATGCCTCCCAGCAGTGCGCAACGTGCCCCGGCCCGCCCGCCATCTGCTGGATAACAGAGACTTGCCGGTTTCGCTATGGCGCTGCCGCACCCGCCCCGCCACTTTTTCCCTTGACGCAACCGGCAGCAGCGGCAAGCGGACAGATGCAGATAAACAACAGGGACGGCGCATATGTTGAAGGTGCTCGATGAACTGGAAAAGCGGCGGGACGCAGCCCGCATCGGCGGCGGTCAGGCCCGCATCGACGCGCAGCACGCCAAGGGCCGCCTCACCGCGCGCGAGCGGCTGGACATCCTGCTCGACGAAGGCTCGTTCGAAGAGCTGGACATGTATGTCGAACATAATTGCGTCGAATTCGGCATGGAGGCGACGAAAATCCCCGGCGACGGCGTTGTTACCGGCTCCGGCACCATCAACGGCCGGCTGCTGTTCGTGTTCAGCCAGGATTTCACCGTCTTCGGCGGCTCGCT
>DITZ01000004.1:377-8516 GCA_002422985.1 Sphingomonadales bacterium UBA6171 | reverse complement strand
CCTTCACGCGGCCGCCGCGAATCAGCACAACAGAATGTTCCTGCAGATTATGGCCTTCACCAGGGATATAGCCGATAACTTCAAAGCCATTGGTCAGGCGGATTTTGGCGACCTTGCGAAGCGCCGAGTNNGAGTTCGGCTTCTTCGGCGTCGTCGTGTAAACACGGGTGCACACGCCGCGCTTTTGCGGGCATGCTTCCATCGCGGGGACCTTGTTGCGCGCCTTCTGCGGCTCACGTCCCTTGCGAATCAACTGGTTGATCGTAGGCATGGAGGTGTCTTCATTCCTGCTGTTCGGCAAACGACCCCCATGGCCGCCGCCTACTCCAGACCCGTCCCGTCCATGTCGCCCGCCCCGGTTTCCCGCGCGAACAGTCCATAGCATAAGCGCGTCAGGGCCCGAATCCGGTCCCTGCGCGCACGGCACAGCCTGTCGTTTTCGCCTTCGCGGCATTGCAGGCAAAGCCCGAAACCCGTTTCCCGAAAGCGAGCGCGGCCCATACGCGCACCCGCCCCTCAGGTCAACAGCCAGGCATTGGCAGCCAGGCATGGGCGCTGCGCGCTGCCAATGCACCGCTTGCCAGCTGCCCCAGGCCTGTGCAACCGCTGATCCTTCCCAAAGCGGAGCAGCCCATGGCAAATATCCTCCACCGATCCCCGGACAGCCGGGCCGTGCCGATCGATAGTCTGAGCCCGGAGATCGCCGACCGCATTCGCGCCGACGAGCCCGCGCTTGCCGCCACCGGCCAGATTCCGCCCGATGCCATCACCCGCGCCCACACCCGCTATATCGAGGCGCTGCTGAAGGACCGCGAAGGCAGGCTTTCGGAACTGGATGCCTCCGTCGCGCGCAGCATCGCCGAGGAACAAACCATCGCCGACAACACCGAGGCCGCCTATGACGCCGGCCGAAGCTTCGGCGACAGGGCGTCCGACACCATCGCCTCCTTCGGCGGCAGCTGGACTTTCCTGATCCTGTTCGCCGGCTTCCTCGGCTGCTGGATGCTGCTGAACGTCGCCGGGCCGAGCGGCGGCTTCGACCCCTACCCCTTCATCCTGCTGAACCTGATCCTCTCCACCATCGCCGCCGTGCAGGCCCCCATCATCATGATGAGCCAGCGCCGGCAGGAGGCAAAGGACCGGATGCGCGCCCGCAACGACTATCAGGTGAACCTGAAGGCAGAGCTGGAAATCCGCCACCTGCACGAAAAGCTCGACCATCTGCACGAGCGGCAGCTCGCGCATCTGACCGAGCTGCGACATATCCTGGAAGCCCGCCCCGGCGCCGGTCGCTGACGAGGATCGCCGGCGCCCGCGCCAAACGACAGGCCGCTTGCATTTGTTGCCGACGCGGACGCGGGATAGGTGGTTTCGATGTCCCGTTATCTTCCCGCCCCTGCCGCCCTGAATGCCTTGCCTGCCATCGGTTTCGGCACCTTTGCAGCGCATGCGATCCCCGATCCACAGGCGCGCGAGTGGATCCGCACGGGCGTGACCTTCCAGTTGCCGCATGCGGTGGCGGTGTTTGCGCTGCTGGGGTGGCAAAATCCGGGGCGGAACCGGCGGCCGCCCTATAGACCAGCGCGAGACCAGCGCGAGACCAGCGCGAGACCAGCGCGACCCTGAAAATCACCCCTCACTTCCACGAGCAATAACAGCGAGAGACAAGCGGCACCCTAAGCACATAATATATATGCCTATTATCTGTCGTGTTTGTGCAATATTAAAACTTGTATTAATGATATAAATATGCGATTAATTGCGTCGTCTGAAATATATATGATCGATAATATTACAATTACGATTAATATATTACAGAATTTTCCGGATCATATATCTGGGCCTCCTTGTCATCGACAGGATATTTATCATGAGTTTAGCATCAATTATGCGACAGCCGGCGCTGCCACACTCTGGCATTCGCCCGGTCCGGCACATGCTGCGCGCCATTGCCCTGATCGCACCCTGTTCCCTGCTGCTGGCAACGCCGGTGGCCGCGGTTTCGCTGCTGGGTTCCGCGCAGCCCTTTGCCGTGCTTGGCGCCAGCACGGTCACCAACACCGGGCCAACCGTGATTTCGGGTGATCTGGGGGTCAGCCCCGGCACCGCCATCACCGGCCTGGGCAGCATCACCCTCAGCGGCGCCCTGCACCAAAGCGATGCCGTGGCCATACAGGCACAGGCAGACCTTTCGGATGCCATCCTCGCATTATGGGCAATGCCGGTCAGCATGGATCTGACGGGGCAGGTTCTGGGAACGGGCGGCACCATCTCCATCCTCACGCCCGGCGTTTACAGCTTTGCCAGTTCAGCGCAGCTCAATGGTGGCCTGACGCTTGACGCACAGAACAATCCCGACGCCGCGTTCATCTTCCTCATCGGCTCCACGCTCACCACCGCCAGCGCTTCATCGGTAACGGTGCTGAACGGCACGGCGGCCACGCAACTCTACTGGAATGTCGGCAGCTCCGCGACGCTGGGCACCACCACCAGCTTCGCCGGCAACATCCTGGCGGATCAGAGCATCACGCTGAACACCGGGGCCAGCATCCTGTGCGGCCGCGCGCTGGCGGCCAATGGCGCCGTAACGCTCGACACCAATATCATCACCAATGATTGCGGCAGCGGCGATTTCGGCAGCTTTGGTTTCAGCGGCGGCGTGGTGCCAGAGCCGGCATCCTGGGCGCTGCTGATCATCGGCTTTGGCGCAGTAGGCGCCATGTCGCGCCACCGCCGGCATCAACAAATGCTGCCAGCCAGCGCATAACCCCCGTCCGCTCAAAGGCAGGCAGAGCCGAAAGGCCCTGCCCAAGCCTGCGGCTACAACAGGGATATCCGCGAGCCTGGCTTAGACGTAATTGAAACATCCCCGCCGCCAGCCCTTGCGGCGGCGGGAATATTACCCAAACCGAACCGGAGCACACCGCAGACCAGCACCGCCACAGCATCATCCGGCCATTTCCGGCACCCCGCATTCCCCCAACCACGCATCCACCGCATCATATCCCGCCGGCGGCCGGGTGGTGTCCGCCGCATCGCCGGGCGGCACAAAGATCACCATCCCCTGCCGCGCCCGCGTCAGCAGCACCCGATAGCTGTTCACCACATAGGCCCGCGCCGCCGCATCATTCACTGCCTGCCAGGCCGTCCCGCGAAACCGGCGCGGCACCCAACCGCCCGGCCCGCGCATCAGGTTCAGATCCCAGGCCACGCCCGTCCAGTCCAGTTCCAGCCCCTGCACCTCAAATTCGGTCGCCGCATCCTCCAGCGCGTTCGACGCGCGAATATCCGCCCCCTCGTTCAGAAACCAGGCCGCCACATCCACACCGGCCTTCACATGCAGCCCTTCGGGCTTCAGCCGGATGGCATTGCTGCTCGCCAGCAGCCCGGCGCGTTCCCCCGCCCGCCGCTGTGCCCGCAGCCAGCCCCGCGCCGCGGCCAGGCTCCGCGTCCGCACCAGCGGAAACTGGCCCATCTCCGCCAGCAGCCCGCGTGCAACGCCCGCATCCTCCCCCAGCAGCGCCGCCACAAAGGCCGAAACCTTCTCCGCCCGAAAACTCCGCACCGAAACCCCCAGGTGCAGCGCCGCGTCCAGCGCGCCGCCTTGCCGCTCCAGCACGAAACGCAATGCTGCATCCAGCCCGCCATCCCCCGCCAGCAGCCGCGGCGGCGCATAGACCCGCCACCCCCGGAAGCGCGGGTCATTCAGCGCCTCCACCCAGGCGCCGATCCCGGCCTCGCCGCGGTTGATCTCCTGCCCCTCGCCCACCAGACACACGACCGCGCACCAATCCGGTCGCCGATCCATCACCGACAGCAGAAACGCCGGCTCCGACTGGTCAAAATCCCGCAGCCCCCGCTTTTCGCGCATAAAGCGCGCCGCCATCTCCCGGTCCCAGGCGCGCTGCGCTTCATCGAACACCACAACCTGCTCCGACGGCACAACGAGATTACCGGCATAATCGTCGCGGAAATGATGCACATTCTGCACAAATTTGTCCGGCGACCGCCCGATGATATGTCGCGCCTCCGGATCTCCGGGGTCCGGCGCCGCTGCCCGCCGCCGCAAATCCCGCTTCAGCGCCGCGCGCAACACCACCACCAGCGGCCCGTTGCCCGACAGGAAGGTCGCATCCTCGCCCTCGCCGCGCTCCATCCGCCCGCACGCGATGTTCAGCCCCGCCAGCGTCTTGCCCGCCCCCGGCACCCCGGTCACAAACAGCAGCGCCTTATGCCCTTGCCGGTGCGCCGTCTGGATCGCCCGATCAATCGCGTCTGCTGTCACGGTCAGATTCTCCGCCCCGGCCTCCGATCGCGAAATCTCCGCCACCTGATGCCCGCGATACAGCGCCTGCGCCGCCTCGATGATGGTGGGCGTCGGCCGATAGGCCCCGGCCGCCCATGCCGCCGCATCAAAGGCCGCCACCGGATTAGTCGCCAATATCTGCCGCACCGCCGGCACCACATCATCCGCCGACACGCAGACCGGCGCCGCCACCCCATCCCCGGCAAAGCCCAGTCCAACCGCCTGCGCCGGCGCATCGCTTGCAATCAGCAGCGGCACAATCCGCTTGTCATGGCTCGTGGCATGAAAGCTTTTCAGATCCAGCGCATAGCCATGCACCTGCTCCACCGCATGTCGTGCAAAGCCGGCCGCCCCCACCTTATATTCCAGCACAAACACATGGCCGCCCGCCACCAGCACGGCATCCGCCCGCCGACCCATGCGCGGAATGGCAAACTCCAGCGCAAACCAGCCATCCGGAAAGGCCCTTGCCAGTTGTTTCAGATGCTGAATCTCAAACTGCCAGGCCGCCCGCTGCGCCGGCTCCACCGCAAAGGGCATGTGCCTCCCCAGCGCCCCCAGCACAGCGTCCGCATCCGCCAAAACCAGCGCCGCCGCCCCACCATGCCACCAAGCCCGCGCCACCCCGGCACGTCACCAGGGAATCGCAATCCTGTCAACGCATTGCGCCGCCGCCCACCGCCGCGCCGTCTCCAGCGGCAGAATAAGCGCAGGTTCGCAAGTCTGACATGAAAATGGTGGCGACATGAAAATGTCGCGGCATGAAAATGGTGGGCCCGGCAGGCGTGCAACANNCCAACTGAGCTACAGGCCCACACCAGCCGCCCCCTAGCCGAGCGCCAGGGCGCAAAGCAAGTCAGGCCGCCACGACAACCGCTGATAACCAGGGAAAGATAAAAAGAAGGGCCAGGGGAGCAAGCTCAACCCTGGCCCAGATTTTTTTGGTCGACCTCCGAGGGAGGGAGGGAGATTGGTGGCCGACCTAACCGGGAACCTCGGGGAGGAGATGAGGTATCCCGGCTGTTCGCTGCAATGCAGCAACATGGTCTTTATGCGTGAGTCCCGTTTATTGTGCAAGTGCGAAATGATGATGCCAGCCATGCCTTGCTTGCATAGCCTCAGGCTGCCATTCATCGGATGCCATCCCCCAGATTGGCCGGCGTCATCTGCTCGATCAAAAAGTCCCGCAACGCCGCCACCCGCACCGAACCCTTCAGCTCCGATGAATAGACAAAATAGGTCTGAAACACCGCGCCCTGCAAATCCGGCAATAAAACCCGGACCTTATCGCCGGCATGCCGGATCAGATAGGATGGCAGTGCTGCAATTCCCGCGCCTGCCTCCACCGCCTGCAAAACGCCAAAACTGCTGTTCACGCTCAAAACCGGCTCGCGCGTCGGCCCGTCATGCCCCAGGTCCAGCGCCCAGTTGATCGACCGAAGATAGGCCGGCGCCTCCGTCCCATAGGCAATCATCCGGTGCTGCAACAACTCTTCTGGTGTTTTTGGAATCCCAAATCGTTCCAGATAGGAAGGTGCCGCACAGAGTCGATGCCGAATCGTCGCCAACGGCCGCTGGATAAGATCCGCCTGATGCGGCTTATGGAATCGGATAGCGCAATCCGCCTCATGCCGCGCCAGGTCCCGCTCCTCGTCGCCCAGAATCAGGCTGATGCGGATATCCGGATACATGTCCACAAAGTGCGCCAGCTGCGCTGCTAACCAGCTCGAACCAAAGCTCACCGTGGTCGTCAGCTTGATTTCCCCGGTCGGCCGGTTGCGCGTCGCCTCGATGGAGCTGCGCGTCCGCTCAATCTCGTCGGCCATCCGCGCGGTGGTAAGGCGCAGCTGCTCGCCCTCATTGGTCAGCGCCAGCCCGCGCGCATGGCGATGAAACAGCTTCGCCCCCAGCGCTTCTTCCAGCGCGATAATCTGCCGTGAAAGCGCCGGCTGCGATTGCTTCAGCCGCCGCGCCGCTTCGGTAAAGCTGCCCGCGCTCGCAACGGCATGAAACAGCCGCAACTTGTCCCAGTCGATGGACATGCCTGGCCCTCCCCCAACCGGCCTCAGGCCGCCACGGCTTCAGCCATAGCCGCATGTCCCAGGAAGCGTTCCGCCTCCAGCGCCGCCATGCAGCCCATGCCCGCCGCCGTCACGGCCTGACGATAGGTCTTGTCCTTCACGTCGCCGGCCGCAAACACGCCGGGCAGGCTGGTGGCCGTGCTGTCGGGCGCCGTCAGCAGATAGCCGTCCGCATCCATGTCCAGCTGGCCGCGGAACAGCGCGGTCGCCGGATCATGGCCGATCGCCACAAACAGACCATCGGCCGCCAGCGTCCGCCGCGCGCCCGTCTGCCCATCCTCCAGCACCACCGCTTCCAGCCCCAGTTCGCCGATCACATCGGCCACCATGGCATTCCAGATCACGTCCACCTTGGGGTGAGCAAACAGGCGATTCTGGTTGGTCTTGTCCGCCCGCAGCGAATCGCGCCGGTGCACCAGCGTCACCCTGGAGGCAAAATTGGTCAGGAACAGCGCTTCTTCCACCGCACTGTTGCCGCCGCCCACCACCACCACATGCTTGCCGCGGAAGAAAAATCCGTCGCAGGTCGCGCAGGCGGAAATCCCTTTGCCGCGCAGCCGCTCCTCATTGGGCAGCCCCAGCCAGCGCGCCTGCGCCCCCGTGGCAATGATAACCGTATCGGCAATATATGTATCACCATTATCACCATTCGCCACAAAGGGCCGGCGGCTCAGATCGATATTCACAATCAGGTCCGAAACCATGGAGACACCCAGATGTTCGCACTGCACGCGCATTTTGGCCATCAGCTCCGGCCCCATGATCGCCGTTTCGCCGGGCCAGTTTTCCACGTCCGTGGTGATGGTCAATTGCCCGCCGGGCTGCATCCCTTCCACCAGCACCGGCTCCAGCGCGGCCCGCGCGGCATACACCGCCGCGGTATAGCCGGCCGGGCCAGACCCGATAATCAACACCTTCATGCGCCGTTCGTCTGCCATGCTCTTCCCTTCAAGGTGCAAGAGACTTAAGGGACGCCAGACAGCCACGCAACAGGCCCCGGCCAATCGGTCCCGGTGCCGCGTGCGCCCACTGCATCGCCTCACCCTGTTACCACACCCCATCGCCATAGTGTCTGGCCATTTATGGCATCACACTTGCATGGTTGCGCAATATTATTATACCCGACCGCTCAAAAGGAGCCTGGAATGACCACCCCGCGCGCCCACACGCTGGACGCAACCGACCGCGCCATCCTGCGCATCCTGCAACAGGAAGGCCGCATCACCAATGTGGACCTCGCCGCGCGCGTCGGCCTCACCGCTCCGCCCTGCCTGCGCCGCGTCCGCACGCTCGAGGAAATGGGCGTCATCCGTGGCTTTCACGCCGATCTGTCCGCCGATGCGCTTGGCTGGCCGATCACCGCATTCGCCATGGTCAGCCTGAAAAGCCAGGCCGAAGAGGATCTGCGCGCCTTTGAATCCCATGTCCGGGCGCTTCCCGAAGTCCGCGAATGCCATATGCTGAACGGCGAGATTGATTTCATCCTGAAGCTGGTCGCCCGCGATCTCCCCAGCTTTCAGGCCTTCCTCACCGCGCGGCTCACCAGCTTCGCCAATGTCGCCTCGTTGAAAACCTCGCTCACCATCCGCACC
The DNA here is from genome assembly GCA_002422985.1 of Sphingomonadales bacterium UBA6171. Classification (GTDB taxonomy): domain Bacteria; phylum Pseudomonadota; class Alphaproteobacteria; order Sphingomonadales; family Sphingomonadaceae; genus Sandaracinobacteroides. The sequence goes on along the minus strand of DITZ01000004.1, from coordinate 537 downwards.
GCCAAGGCCGACATCGGCGTTCCCGTGGCCAGCAGCGATGACTGACGGCCCCCGTCGCGGAGGCGACAAAAGTAACGGGCGCGGAGGCGACAAAACTACCCGCCGAGGAGGCGACAAAAGTAACGGGCGCGGCGGCGACAAAAGTAACGGGCGCGGCGGC
>DITZ01000004.1:0-319 GCA_002422985.1 Sphingomonadales bacterium UBA6171 | reverse complement strand
CGCGCCCGCCCGGCCGCCGCGCGCGGGCCGGATGCGCAGGTGCGCGACAGCATGAAAGCCGAAGGCCCGGCGCGCAGCCGCACCGGCGACCGGCCGCGGGCCGCCGGTCCGGGCAGCAAATCACCACAGCGGGAGGGCCAGAAATCCGGCGCCCCGCGCCGGGCCGGCCCGCAGCAACGCGCGCCAGACGGCAAAACCCGGCCCGAAGAAAGCCGCCAGCAAACTGGCGGCCGCCGCGCCGCCCGCATGGCGGCTACCGTCAAGTCGCGCAATGCCGGGCCGGCCGGGCCCGAACGCATCGCCAAGCTGCTGGCCCGCG
>DITZ01000036.1:19587-22301 GCA_002422985.1 Sphingomonadales bacterium UBA6171 | reverse complement strand
ACAGGCCGTCCTTGATCATCGTGTCCACCAGTTCGAGCGTGCCCATCTTCTGCCCGGCGCGGATGGCCTGGGCGTGCTGGCTCATGGACATATTTTCCTGTCCGCCGGCGATCATGATGTCGGCGTNNGCGCAGGCCGGAGCCGCAGACCTGATTGACGCCCCAGGCGGGAACTTCCTGCGGCACACCGGCGGCCATGGCGGCCTGACGCGCCGGATTCTGCCCCTGACCGGCGGTGAGCACCTGACCCATGATCACTTCGCCGACATCGGCACCGTCCACACCGGCGTCAGCCAGCGCGGCGGCGATGGCAACCCGGCCCAGCTCATGCGCGGGGACTGCCGCGAAGCTGCCGAGGAAGCTGCCGACGGCGGTGCGGCGGGCGGATGTGATCACGACGTCGGACATGGCAGACTCTCCCAAGGTGCTGGCTGTTTCAGCGCGTCTCTACTGGGCTTGCAGCCAGTTTGAAAGCGGTTCCCAAAGCTGGGCGCGCGCGTGCGTGCCGACAACCATGCCGACATGGCCGGCGGCAACGGTAATCCGCTCGACGCCGGGGCGGCGGATGCGGGCGGCAGGCGGCACGATGCGGTCGGCGCTCGCACCGGCGTCGAACAGCGGACAGGCGAGCGATTCCGGGCGCAGCGGCACCCCGCCGACGCGCCATTTGCCCTGCCCGATGCGGTCGCGGGCAAAGCCATAGGAGAAGAGATCCCGCGCGGTGGCGGGCGAAAGCGGCGCGCCGCTGTTGGCCCAATCCTCGACGCTGGCAAACCATGCGACCTGCGGATCGTCTGCCGCGCAGCTGGCGAGGCGTTCGAACTTGGCGATGACGGCCTGTTCGTCGAGGCTCCAGAACAGCGGGTTGAGGAGGCTGATGGGGATGGCGCCAAGCATCCGGCCCATGGGGCGGATGGCAGACCAGACTTCGGCGGCGTGGAGGCGGGCCGAAGGCGGGAAGCCGTCGAAATGCCAGGGGGCGGCGATCAGGGCGAGCGAGCGGCACTGCTGGCCGACGCGGGCGGCCGCGGCGAGCGCGAGTGTGCCGCCAAGGCAATAGCCGATGATATCGACGCGGCCGGGGAGCTGGCGGAGCAGCGGGACAAGCCGGGCGCTCACCATGCCGGCGAGGCCGAGGCGGCGCTCGCCACGGGTGCAATCGCCCCAATCGACCATCAGGACATGGTGGCCCTGTGCGGCGAGGTGGCGGACGAAAGAGCGATCCGGCGCAAGATCGAGGACGCGCGGCGCGTTGATAAGGGAGGGGACGACGACGATGGTGCGGGCGCCGGCGCTGGCGGGGGCGACTTCGCGCAGCGCCGTGCCGCCGCGTTGCAGAATGATGGGCATGGCCGGCATGGCCGGCGGCAGCGGGGCGTTCTGATAGCGGTTGAGCCCGTCGAGCAGGCGCGCCATGCGGACGGGATCATTGGCGGTAACGCGCATCGCCATGGAGAGGAACAGGCTCAACGGGTGGGGGCCGCGGTCCGGCCGGGCGGGGCTGTTCATGTTGCGGCCTGCGCCCGTGCAGCATAGCGGATTTGCAGGGCCATGCTGCAAATGCTAAGCCGCCTGTGGAGGACCGGCGTGCCGGTTATCAGCTTTGTTTGAGGTGAGTTCATGGCCCGCACATCCCAACAGGAATCCCCGGACGGCACGACGCCGCCAATCATCATCAAGAAATATGCCAACCGCCGACTGTATGACACGGACAGCAGCAGTTATATCACGCTTGATCACCTGTCGGCGATGACGCGCGCGGGGCGGGAGTTCAAGGTGGTGGATGCGAAATCCGGCGATGACATCACGCACAATGTGCTGACGCAGATCATCATGGAGGAAGAGAATCGCGGCACAACGATGCTGCCGGTGCCGTTCCTGCGGCAGCTAATCTCCATGTATGGCGATCAGATGCAATCCATGGTGCCGCATTATCTGGAGGCTTCGATGGAGGCGTTCCGGCGCAATCAGGAGCAGTTCCGCACTGCGCTGTCGGGGATGATGGAGGGGAGCCAGAATCCGTTCGAGGCGCTGACGCGGCAGAATATGGCGATGATGAAGGCCGCAGCCGACTTGTGGGCGCGCACACCGCTGGTGTCGCCGCTGATTCCGCGCACAGAGCCGGAACCGGAGCCGGTGGCGGATGAGGTGCAGGCGCTGAAATCGCAACTGGCGGACTTGCAGGCCAAGATCGACCGCATCGTCCGCGACTGAGGCCATGCTGCCCGTAGAGATTGATGCGGCGCTGCGCGCCGTGCTGGGGCCGGGGGCGATGGTGACCGATGCGGCCGCGATGGTGCCGCACCTGACCGACTGGCGGCGCACGAAAACCGGACATGCCGATGTGCTGCTGCGGCCGTCCTCCCATGCCGAGGTGGCGGCGATCGTGCAGGTGGCGCGGGCGTTCGGGCTGGCGCTGGTGCCGCAGGGCGGCAATACGGGCCTGGTGGGTGGCGGGGTGCCGGAGCCGGATTGCGGCCGGCCGACCGCCATTGTCTCGCTGCGGCGGATGGCGCGGATTATCAGCGTGGATGCGGCGGGGCTTTCCATGGTGGTGGAAGCGGGTGCCATATTGGCGGATGTGCATGCGGCCGCCGAAGCGGCAGGCGTGCGCTTTCCGCTGTCTTTGGGGGCCAAGGGCAGCGCCACGATTGGCGGGCTGCTGTCCACCAATGCCGGGGGCACGCAGGTGCTGCGGCACGGCACGATGCGCGG
>DITZ01000036.1:0-19570 GCA_002422985.1 Sphingomonadales bacterium UBA6171 | reverse complement strand
ATGCGGGTGCGGACGGTCGGCTGGGCCGGGGCGGCGGATGCGGATCATGCGCTGGCGCTGCTGGCGCGGCTGCGGACCGGCCTGGGGGAGCAGGTGGAGAGTTTCGAGCTGATCGACTCGGAAACGCTCGCCATGGTGGAGCGGCATATCGCGGGCGTGCGGCGGCCGCTGGCCGGCCGGCATGGCTGCCACATGCTGCTGGAGGCGGAGGCACCTGCGGAAGCGCTGGAGGCGCTGCTGGCCGCCGCGCTGGAGGCCGGCGAGATCGAGGATGCGACGCTCGCGGCATCCGAGGCGCAGGCCAACCAGCTGTGGAAGCTGCGCGAGGATGTGCCGGAGGCCGAGCGGCTGGACGGGCCGGCAGTGAAGAATGACGTGTCGATTCCGGTTGCTGATCTGCCGCGCTTCATCGATGCGGTGCGGGATGCGCTGGCCGAACATCATCCCGGCGCGCAGCCGCTGATTTTCGGGCATCTGGGGGATGGCAATCTGCATCTGAACATCCGGCCACCGACGGGCGTGGCGGACGGGCGGCAATGGTGCAGGGTGGAGGGCGAGGCGGCGCGCCGCCTGCTGCACGACATCATCCACCGCTTCGGTGGCTCCATCAGTGCGGAACATGGCATCGGCACATTGAAGGCCGCCGAGCTGGAGCGGCTGGGGGATGGCGGCAAGCTGGCGGCCATGCGCGCGGTGAAGCAGGCGCTGGATCCGGCAAACATCATGAATCCGGGAAAGCTGGGCGGGCCAATTCTTGCTTCGGCCGTTCCTGCGCGCTAAGGCCCGCTGCTAACAGCGCCCAATGGCGATATTCAGAGCCTCAATTCACCCAACAGCAGGATTTACCGATGGCAAGCCAGCCGCAAGCCCAGTTTCCGCTTTTTTATCGTAACCTCATTCCGCTTTCCTCTGAACAGCACGCTGGTTTTGGCGTGAAGGCGCGGGTGGACATGAGCTTTGCGCGCGAAACCCATGCCGTGCCGATCACGGTGGATGAGTTTGTGTCGGCCCAGCGCCACTATCCGATCGTCTTCTCCTCTGGCGAAAACAGCGTGCCGCTGGCGCTGGTTGGCCTGGAAGAAGGCAGGAATCTGTTCGTCGAAGCAGACGGGCTGTGGAAATCCGGCACCTATATTCCGGCCTATCTGCGCCGCCACCCCTTCATGCTGGCCAAGCTGAACCCGGATGCCGATGTGCTGAGCCTGGTGTTTGACGATAGCTGGGGCATGGTGACGGAAGATGCCCCGCAGAAGCTGTTCGACGGCAGCGAGCCGGCGGAGGTGACCAAAAATATTCTCACCTTCTGCGAGCAGTTCGAGCAGGCGATTGCCCGCACGCGCAGCTTCATGGAAGAAATCGAGAAGCTGGGCCTGCTGATGGACGGCCAGGCGCAGATCCAGAACCCCGGCATGGAACAGCCGGCCACTTTCTCCGGCTTCCGCATGGTGGACGAATCCAAATTGCAGAACATCCGTGGCGATCAGGCCCGCAAGATGGTGCAGAACGGGATGATGGGGCTGCTCTATGCCCATCTCTTCTCCCTTTCGCAGATCCGCGAGATGTTTGCGGTGATGAACCCGCCGGCGCTCGCCGCCTGAGCCACAGCGGCACTCGCCGCAGGAGCAATAGCGCAAGCGCGCCTTGCCGATGGCAGGGCGCGCTTGCGGGCTTCGGGAAGCGCGGCTAGACTTTGAATCTTCCGGAGGAGGTTCCAATGTCGCCCTTGCCCCTGCTTGCCTATGCCGCCCTGTTCCTTGCCAGCCCCGCCCTTGCGCAGGCCCCCAAACTGGATGTGGCGGCCGGCGATTATGTGATCGACAAAACGCATGTGAGCGTCACCTGGCGCATCAAGCATCTCGGCCTGTCCTACTATACCGCACGCTTCACCGGCTTTGATTCGACCGTGAAGCTGGACCCGGCGGACCTGACCCGTTCCAGCGTGATATTCACCATCGACGCCAACAGCGTGCGGACCGACTATCCCTTTCCCGAGAAAGAGGATTTCGACAAGGTTGTCGCCAGCCGCTTCCTGAAGGCCGAGTCGCATCCGAAAATCATTTTCCAGTCGACCAGCCTGACGGCGACCAGCGCCACCACGGGCAAGCTGACCGGCAACATGAGCTTTGCCGGGGTGACCAAACCGGTAACCTTTGACGTGACGCTGAACGGTGCCACGGTGCATCCCTTTTACAAGGTGCCTTATGTGGGCTTTTCCGCGCGGGGCATGATCAAACGCACTGATTTTGGCGTGGGCGAGATGGTCGGGCTGCTGGGGGACGAGGTCGAGATCTGGATCGAGGCCGAATATAAGAAGGCGTCCTAGATGCGCAGCAGCCCCTATTCACGCACGGCCATTGCCCTGCACTGGCTGATCACGGTGCTGATCATCGGCAATCTGGTGGGCGGGCTGCTGCTGGAGGGGCTGTTCGACGCCCCCGATGCCGCAACGCGGCAACTGGGCTTTACCGTGGTGCAGCTGCACAAGAGCATCGGTCTCACCATCATGCTGCTGAGCCTGTGGCGGCTGGCCATCCGGCTGCGGGCGGGCTTTCCGCCACTGCCGCTCCATATGACCGGAACAGAAAAGGTGCTGGCCCGGTTCACCCATTATGGATTTTATGTGCTGATGATCGCCATCCCGCTGTCCGGCTGGGTGATGGTGTCGGCCAGCCCCTTCGGCTTTCCAACGCAGTGGTTCGGCCTGTTTGAATGGCCGCACCTGCCGATTGCGGCCTCCAAGGCCACCAGCGAGACGGCCAGCGAGGCGCATGAACTGCTCGCCTTTGCGGCGATTGCGCTGATTCTGCTGCATGTGGCGGGGGCGCTCAAACATCATTTCTTTGACCGGGACGATATATTGGCGCGGATGATACCGGTGCTGCGGCGCAAGATATGAGCCGCGCCCTTGTGCTGGCGCTGCTGCTGCTGACGGCGGCACCGGCACCGGCGTTCGACTGGAAGGTGGACCCGGCACGGTCTGCCATCGGCTTTTCCAGCGACTGGAACGGCGCCACGGTGAAGGGGCGCTTTGCCAAATGGGCGGCCAGCATCCGCTTTGATCCGGCGAAACTGGCTGACGCGCGCATTGATGTGACGATCGACCTGGCCTCGGCCGTCACCGGGGACCAGACGGTGGATGGCAGCCTGCCTGGTGCCGACTGGCTGGCGGTGAAAACGGTGCCGACCGCGCGCTTTACCAGCAGCAGCGTGAAAGCGGCGGGGCCGGGGCGTTATGTCGCCGTTGGAACATTGACATTGCGCGGCAAGGCGGTGCCGGTGACGCTGCCGTTCAACCTCACCATCACCGGCAATACTGCCGCCATGGGCGGAACGGTGACGCTGGACCGGCGGCACTTTGGCATCGGCATGGAATCCGATGCTGCGGGCCGTTATGTGGCCTTTCCGGTGCCGGTTACCATTGCGGTCGCAGCCACAAGATAATCAGGAAAACAGTGGCTTACGATCATCCCGTGCCTTTTGATCATGTTGTTCCCGCCCATTGGGTGCCTGATCTGCTTTTGTCGGCCGCCGCCAGGCATCCGGCGGCGGCGCTGATGGATTTCATGGGTCGCAGCTTCAGCTATGCCGAAACGCTGGACATGGCGCTGCGGGCGGCGGCCGGCTTTCGCGCGCTGGGGGTGGGGCCGGGATCGACCGTGGGGCTGTTTCTGCCCAACTGCCCGCATTATGTGATCGCCTGCTATGGCGCGATGCTGGCCGGCGCGCGGGTGGCGAATTTCTCGCCGCTCTACACCGTGGATGAACTCTGTACCCAGGTGGAGGACAGCGAAACCGATGTGATGGTAACGCTGGACGTTAAAGCCCTGTTTCCACTGATTGACTCCGTGCGCCGTTCCACCCGGTTGCGGCGGCTGGTGGTGGGCGGTGTGGCCGAGATGCTGCCCGGCACCAAGGCATTGCTGTATCGCTGGTTCAAGGGCAGCGAGCGGGCGACGGTGCCAGCCGGCGATCAATATGTGCGGTTCCGCGATCTGCTGGCGCATAAGCCGATCGATGTCCCGCGTGAGCGGCCCTCGCTGGACGAGGTGGCGCTGCTGCAATATACCGGGGGGACGACCGGGCTGCCCAAGGGGGCGATGCTGACGCACCGCAATCTTTCGGTGAATGCGGGCCAGGTGAACGCCATCGACGACCAGCCGGATGCGCCGGACCGGATATTGGGCGCGCTGCCGCTGTTCCATATCTTTGCACACACCTGCGTCATGAACCGCACCATCATTCGCGGCGGGTTGATCGTGCTGCTGCCGAAATTCGAAGTGAAGGCGGCGCTGCAAGCCATAGAGCGGGTGCAGATAACGGCGCTGCCCGGCGTGCCGACCATGTATCGCGCGCTGCTGGATCATCCCGGCATGAAGAAGATGGACCTTAGATCGCTGCGGATCTGCATTTCCGGCGGCGCGCCGATGCCGGAGCAGCTGAGGGATGCCTTTGTGGCAGCCACCGGCGCCAAGCTGGTGGAGGGCTATGGGCTGACCGAAAGTGCGGGCGTGGTATGCACAAACCCCTATGCGACCGGCGGGAAGATCGGCACGATCGGCCAGCCGCTGCCGGGGACGGAGATCAAGCTGCTGGACCGGGATGATCCCGCGAAGCTGGCGCTGCCCGGCGAGCCGGGTGAGCTGGCCTTTCGCGGGCCGCAGCGCATGGCCGGATATTGGCGGCGGGATTCAAGCGGCATCGAGGCGGATGGTTTCTTCCGGACGGGGGATGTCGCAACGGTGGACGCGGATGGCTATTACAGCATCGTCGACCGGCTGAAGGATATGGTGATCGTGGGGGGCTTCAAGGTGTTCCCCAGCTATCTGGAGGACCAGCTCTACAAGCATGAAGCGGTGAAGGATGCCATCGTGATCGGTGTGCCCGACGCCTATACCGGGGAGCGGCCGAAGGCGTTCGTGACGTTGCAGGCCGGCGCGACAGCCAGCGAGGCGGATCTGCTGGCCTATCTGAACGCGCGGGTGGGCAAGCATGAGCGGGCGGTGGCGGTGGAAATCCGCGCCGAACTGCCCAAGACGATGATCGGCAAGCTGAGCCGCAAGGAACTGGTGGCGGAGGAGCGGGAGAAGGCAGGGGGGTAGGATTTGGCGCTTTGCGGGCGTGCATGGGGTTTTGACCCTGCGCCCCCACCCNNCGGCCCCTCCGTGCAAGGGGAGGGGAGAGCAACATCCTCCCCTCCCCTTTAGGGGAGGGGCCGGGGGTGGGGGCGACGAATAAACACCAGCGTCAGCTTATAACTACCCAAACCGGCACATGATCACTCGCACGCTCGGCGCCTCTGGTCTCGCGGTCTATGCCGCAGTCCGTCATACGGTCGGCGGCGGCGGGGGAGAGGAGGATATGGTCGATCCGCAGGCCCCAGTTTTTCGGCCAGGCGCCGGCCTGATAGTCCCAATAGGTGTAGCAGTCTGCATATGGCCGGGCGGCGCGGATGGCATCGGTCCAGCCTTGCGAGAGGATGCGGCGGAAGGCGGCGCGGCTTTCGGGCTGGAACAGGGCGTCGCCGCGCATCATATCGGGGCGGGCGGCATCATGGTCTGTGGGGCAGACGTTCCAGTCGCCGGCCAGCACAACCGGCGTGTCGCGCTCCATCAGCTCGGCGGCGCGGGCTTCCAGGCGGGCCATCCAGCTGAGTTTATAATCGAATTTCGGCCCCGGCAGCGGGTTGCCATTGGGGAGATAAAGGCCGGCCAGCAGCACATCGCCCACCATGGCCTCGATGTAGCGGGACTGTTCGTCGCTGTCGTCGCCGGGGAGACCACGGCGGACCTCCGCCACCGGCTGCCGGCTGAGGATGGCGACGCCGTTGAAGCCCTTCTGGCCATGCACCAGCGCATGCCAGCCGGCTTCCTTCAGCGCGGCGGCGGGGAAGCGATCCGTCTCGCACTTGATTTCCTGTAGCGCCACGGCGTCGGGCTCTGCTTCTGCCAGCCAGTCCAGCAGGCGGGGCAGGCGGGCGCTGATGCCGTTGATATTATAACTGGCGAGTTTCACCCGCGTCAGACGGAGAAGGAGGTGCCGCAGCCGCAGCTGGAGGCGGCGTTCGGGTTGGTGACCTGGAAAGAGGCACCGCCCAGATTCTCCACATAATCAACCGTGGAGCCGGCCACGAAGGGGAGGCTGATGCTGTCCACCAGCAGACCGACGCCGTCGGTCATCACCAGCACATCGTCGGCCTGCGCCGCTTCGGCCAGCTCGAACTTATATTGAAAGCCGGCGCAGCCTCCGCCATCGACGGAAAGGCGCAGCCGCGCTTCCGTCCGGCCCTGACGGCGGGCGATCGCGGCCACGCGCGCGGCGGCGGCGGGAGAGAAGCTGACATTGTCCATAGGCAGGAAATAGGCGGCTATGCCCGCCACGGCAAGGGCGGCTTATTCGGCGGAAGCGATGCTGGGGCCGACGGTGTTGCGGTGGAAGGCAAGGATGAAGGAGGAGGAATCGAGGAAGGGGCGCGGGTTGACCGCCCGGCCGTCGATGCGGACCTCATAATGCAGGTGGGTGCCGGTGGAGCGGCCGGTGGAGCCCATGCCGCCAAGCTGCTGGCCCATGCCCACCTTGTCCCCTTCGGAGACGGTGAGGCTGGAGAGATGGGCGTAGCGGGTGGTGATGCCCTTGCCATGATCGACATCGACGGCGATGCCATAGGCGCCCTGGCGACCGGCGCGGATGACACGGCCGGCGGCGGCGGCGAAGATGGGCGCACCATGCGCGCCGGCGAAATCAATGCCGGCATGCTGCGCGCCGCGCCCGTGGAACGGGTCGTAGCGGAAGCCGAAGCCCGAGGTGAGCGTATAGTTGCGCGTGGGGACGAAGGCCGGGATGGCGGCCATCGCATCTTCCATCTGCTCCACGCGCTGCCAGTTCACGAACAGTTCGGCAAAGCGGGGGTCCGCACCGGCGGATTCGCCACTGCCCGCAACGGCGCTGGCGGGAATGAACGGCCCGCCCATGCCGGTAAGGCGGGTGGAGGATGCGAAGGACTGGCTGACAAAGCGCGACGGGTTGAGCCCGAGCTTGCCGATGAGGCGTTCGGCGTCTGCAAGGCGGGTTTCGGCCGTGGCCGCCGCGCGGTCCACCAGCGCGGATTGTTTCTGTTCCAGCGCGGCAAATGGCGCGAGCACGCCGGCAGCGGCGGCGGCATCGGCGGAGAACTTGCGGGCACCGGTGCGGGGCAGCAGGCCGGCCAGATCATTGCCGCGCGTCTTGCCGGTGAGGAGGGCGTCCAGGAAGCGCTGGCGCTGTTCGATGCGTTCGGCGGTGGTGAGCACCTGACCCTTCAGCACGGCGGTGTCGGCTTTCAGCGCCTGCACCTGGGCCGACATGCGGGCCAGATCGGCTTCGGCCTGGCTGTCGTGCGCCGCGTTACCCGCCACCATGTTGACCGTTCCCACGGTCATCCAGCCGGCGATCATCGCAGCAGTCGCAATACCCATAAGCTGTTCCCGCGTCCCGATGCTGATGGAGCGCTGGCCCTGAGGCGAGTGCAACTCGATCCGCCGTTCCGGGAGGACACGGGACATATGCAGGGACAGTTCGGCCCGTTGACGCCGCAGTTTATCCCGCATTCCCGTATTGACCCTTCGTCGGCGGACGACTTGCCACCCAATGGCCGCGTCCGCATTTTGCTTGGAGTAACCCTGAACCCGAGCTGCCCGGACCTTCGCCCACGCAACACAAGTTCACCTTTGCAGCCCGGCGGGGCAGGGGGAAGGGGAATATCCCGGTCTGTCGCCAGACCGGCTTTTCCATGCGCTGAATCGTTTAACCATGGCTTTAAGCGCCATCCGGAAGCCCGGTCCGCCAGCGCAGCGGGGCGGATTTCACGGCCCTGATTCGACACGCACCAAGCTGAACCAGCGATGACCGGCCCTACAGCGCCGCCGTTGCGGCCAGCACCTGCGCTGCGTGGCCGGCCACTTTCACCTTGCGCCAGACCTGCGCGATGCGGCCATCGGGGCCAATCAGGAAGGTGGCGCGTTCGATACCCATATAGCGGCGGCCGTAGAGGGTTTTTTCGACCCAGACGCCATAGGCTTCGATTGTCGCGCCATCGGGATCAGAGGCGAGGCGGACGGCAAGATCATATTTGGCGGCGAATTTCTGGAGCTTGCCGACACTGTCTTTGGAGACACCGATGACGGTGGCACCAAGGGCGGCGAAATCGGCCGCCAGCGCGGTGAATTCCTGCGCTTCCCTGGTGCAGCCGGTCGTGTCTGCCTTGGGATAGAAATAGAGGATGAGGGGCTTGCCCGCAAAATCCGTCAGGCTGACGGAGCCGGCGGGGCTGACGGAGCCGGCGGGGCCGGCGGCGGTGGCGAGCGTGAAGGCGGGGGCGGGACTGCCGGTTATAAGGGACATGCGCTTCTCCTGATAATCCCAGAGCGTTTCTCGCCCATGTTGACCCGCCGTGATCGCACAGGCAAGGCCGCAGGCAAGGAGCGACGCGCAGCGCGGGCTGGTGGCCCGCGCCAGCGGCGCGACGCCGCTTGCGGCCTTGCCTGTGCGACCGCCAGGGCGGCGGGCCGCTTTTGGCCAACATCAGCGTTGCTCATCGGTCACGATGGATACCCATCGCTCCCTCCTCGCGCCTTGCCGTTGGCCAAAATCGGCTCCGTCCCGGTGGGCCAACATGGGCGAAAAACGCTCTAATAGCGGCTGCCGAAGCTGATCAGCCATTCGGATTCAACGATTTTTCTGGCACCGGCCAAAGCCGCCTTCAGCGCCGGAAAGCCGGGCTGGCCGCAGGCGCGCGCCAGCACGGCGCCCTCGGCCGCCCCCGGTGCGGCACCGGCATCGTGCGGCTGCATCAGGCGCAGCATCACCAGCATCTCCATCATCAAAGCGGCCGGGGCGGCAAGCGCGGGGGCCAGCAATCCGGCCGCGGCGATAAGACCGGCGGGCACCGGCTCGGCCCGCATCAGCGCCCGGGCCTGCACGATGAACTCGATGTCCACCAGCCCGCCGCGCATCAGCTTCACGTCGAACGGGCCGGCGGGCGGCTTGTGCGCCGCCATCAGCCGGCGCATGGCGAACGCCTCTTTGGCGATGAAATCCGCCGGGCGCTGCCGTTTGGCCAGCCGGTTCAGCATGGCCCCGGCTTCGGCACGGGCCGCGGCGCTGCCGGTAACAGGCCGGGCGCGGGTCAGCGCCATCGCCTCCCACAGCTCGGCATCCGCCTGTTGATAACGGGCGAAACTGTCCAGGCTGACGACCAGCAGCCCGTCCTTGCCCGACGGGCGCAGCCGCGTGTCCACCTCATAAAGCGTGCCGGCGGCGGTGGGAACGGTGAGCGCCGCGATAAGGCGCGGGCCCAGCCGGTTGAACCAGGCGCTGGCGGTGATCGGCGGGGTGCCCGTGGATTTCGCCTCGAAGCTGCCGGTGAACAGCAGCACCAGATCGAGATCGGACTGGTGGGTCAGCTCGCCGCCGCCAAAGCGGCCCAGCGCCAGCACCACCAGCTCGGCCCCCGCGATTGCACCATGCCGGGCGGCATAATCGGCGGTAACGGCCTCGGCCAGGCAGGCGACGGCGGCCTCGGCCATCATGCCCAATATCTGGCCGGCAAGCAGCGGCCGGATGCTGCCATCCAGCAGTTGCACCCCCAGCAGGAAGCGGCGCTCGGCGGTCCACAGCCGCACCCGATCCAGCAGCGCCTCACCCTCCATCCCGCGCGTCAGCAGGCGCAGTTCGGCGGTGGCGGCTTCGGCGCTGGCGAGCGGCCGGGCGGGTTCCAGCAGCACGTCGATGAGCGCCGGACGTTTGGCGAGCGCATCGGCCAGCAGCGGCGTGGACTTCAGCAGCCGGGCGACGACGCCGGCCAGCGGCGGGTGCGCGGCCAGCAGCCGCCAGAACTGCACGCCGGATGGCAGGGCGGTTATCATCCGGTCCAGCCGCAGCAGCGCCTCCCGCCCGTCCCGGCCATGGCCGACATCGGTGAGGAGGGCGGGGAGCACGGCTTCGAACGCCCGGCGCGATTCCGGCGCGCGCAGGGAACGCGGCCGGCCGGAGCGCCAGCCATCGACGAGCGTGGCGACCAGCGCCGGGTCTTTGATTTTGGCGCGTTTGGCCCAGGCCTCGACCGCGTCGCTGTCACCGGGCAGGCGGGGGCCGCGCCGTTCCTCTCCGCCGCTGGCGAGCAGCCGTTCATAGAGTTTGGCGACGCAACGGAGGGTGGGGGCAATGCCGGCTTCGACCGCCTTCCAGTTTTCCGCGCCGACAAGCCCGGCGACGGCGGCGCGCTCGGCCGCCTGTTTGGGGATGCTGTGGGTCTGCTGGTCGGCGATCATCTGGAAGCGGTGCTCCAGCGTGCGAAAGGCGCGATAGGCAGTGGCCAGCATGTCGGCGTCGGCCTGCCCGATGCGGCCGGCGGCCGCCAGCGCGGGAAGGGCTTGCAGCGTGTTGCCGGAGCGAATGGTGGGATCGCGGCCGCCGAAGATCATCTGGTGGACCTGCGCGTAGAATTCGACTTCGCGGATGCCCCCGCGACCGCGTTTCAGGTCGAAACCGGGGCCAAGCGTCTGCCGTTCGGCATAATGGTCGCGAATCTGGTGGCTGACGTCGCGGATTTCGGCCAGCGCGGAATAATCCAGGCTGCGACGCCAGACAAAGGGCTGAACGGCGGCAAGGAAATCGCGGCCCATCGCCTCGTCGCCGCCGATGGCGCGGGCGCGGATGAAGGCGCAGCGTTCCCAGGCCAACGCTTCGGAATGATAATAATGTTCCGCCGCCGCCAGCGGCAGGCAGGATGGCGTGCTGTCCGGGTCCGGCCGCAGGCGCAGATCGACGCGGGCGGCATAGCCGTCTCCGCTGCGTTCGGAGAGCAGGGTGACAACGCGGCGGACGATGCGGACGGCGGCGTCGTTCGGATCCTCGCCTGCCCGCGCGGCGATATGCTCGGGATCGTGGATGAAGATGAGGTCGATGTCGGAGGAATAGTTGAGTTCACGGCTGCCCATCTTGCCCAGGGCCAGCGCCGCGAAGCCGTGCGGTTCGGCGTCGCGTTCGGCAAAGGCGGTGCTGATGGCAAAGCTGAGGGCGGAGTCGGCAAAGGCGGTGAGCGCCTCGCTCACCTGTTCGAACGACCAGAGGGCCGCGAGATCGGCAAGCGCGACGACAAGCGCGACGCCATTGCGCGCCTGCCGCAAGCTGGCCATCGGCTCGGCGGGGCTGATGCGCGCCATGGCCGTGGCCAGCGCCGCTTCCGGGCCTTCGATGTGCAGCTGCGCGACAAGGGCCTCCTCGCGTTGCAGCAGGCCACGCAGGAAGGGGGCGTGTCTGGCGGCGCGGGCAATGGCGTCGTCGAGCGGGCTTACCATGAAAGCTGGCCGGCGAATTGCGGCACGCAGCGGCCGCTGATCCAGATGCCGTCGGGGCGGGCCTCGACGCCGATTTGCGACGGGCGGCCCATGCGGACGCCCTGCCGGATGGCAAGGCTTTGGGCGACGTTGCGCCGGGCCAGCAGCGCGCCGAGCGCGGCGGCGGCGCTGCCGGTGGCCGGGTCTTCGCTGATGCCGGAGAGCGGCGCGAACATGCGGGCTTCAAGCGCGAGCGCGGCGCCGGTCATGCCTTCGCGCGCCCAGAGGAAAAGGGCGGGGAGGGTGGCGCTCGCACCCTCGGCGGCGAGCCGCGCGGCCTCGGCATGGAAGGCGGCCGTGTCGGGCGCTGCCTGTGCGAGGGCATCCGGCGTGACTTCGGCGAACAGAAAGCCGGCGCCGACCGCGGCATAAAGTGGCAGGTGGGCGAGGCTCAGCACATGCGATGGCGCAATGCCCGCCAGCGCGGCCACATCGGCTGCACTGCGTTCGGCGGCGGTTTCCAGCGCGCGCGGCGCGCGGACGGCCGCGCCGCTGACCTCCCCGGCGCTACGCATGAGGGCGACGCTGACGACGCCGGCGATTTCCTCGAAGCGCATCGCATCGGGCACCGGCTTGCCGAACAGCGTGCCGATGCGGCCGAGCACATAGGCGGTGCCGACATTGGGGTGGCCGGCAAAGGGCATTTCTTCATTGGGGGTGAAGATGCGGACGCGGGCGTGGTTTTCCGGGCTTTCCGGCGGCAGAACGAAGGTGGTTTCGCTATAGTTGAACTCGCGGGCGATGCGCTGGAAATCGTCGGGCTTGAGCGCGCGGGCGTCGGGAATGACGGCGAGCGGGTTGCCGAGGAAAGCGGCGGCGGCGAACACATCGACGGTGCGGTAATGGGTCATGCGCGGGCTTTCAGCGGCATATTGTCGATCAGGCGGGTGGAGCCGATGCGGGCGGCGGCAAACAGCCGGGCGTTGGCCGGCGCGCTGGCCGGCGCGCTGCCAGGAACATTGCCCGGCGCGCTGATGGGGGTCAGCGTGTCCGCATCAGCCAGCGTCAGATAGTCGATGGCGGCAAAGCCGGCGCTAAGCAGCGCCTGTTCGGCAGCGGCGAGCGCGGTTGCAGGGTCGCAGCCGGCGGCGATGGCGGCGATGGCGGCCTGCATGGCACCGGGCAGCGCAACCGCAGCCCGGCGCTGTTCGGGGGTGAGATAGGCGTTGCGGGAACTCATGGCCAGCCCGTCCGGCTCGCGCACCGTGGGGCTGCCGATGATGCGGACGGGGATGTCCAGATCGGCCACCAGGCGGCGGATAATGGCGAGCTGCTGCCAGTCTTTCTCGCCGAACACGGCGATGTCGGGCCGGGCCATGTTGAGCAGCTTGGCGACGACGACGCAGACGCCGTCGAAATGGCCGGGGCGGGCGGCACCGCACAGCGAATCGCCAAGCGATTTTACCGTGATGCTGGTGGCGAAGCCGGGCGGGTAAATGGCGGCGACCGGGGGCAGAAACAGCAGGTCGCATCCGGCGGCTTCAAGCAGCGCGGCATCGGCCGCCTCCTGCCGGGGGTAGCGGTTGAAATCCTCGTTCGGGCCGAATTGCGCGGGGTTCACGAAGATGGAGGCGACAAGGTGGCGCGCGGATAAGCGCGCGGTGTCAAGAAGCGAGATATGGCCGGCATGCAGCGCGCCCATGGTGGGCACAAGGGCCAGCGGGCCGGCGGAACGCAGCCGGGCCGTGGCGGCGCTGAGGGCGGCAATATCCCGAACGATTTCCATTACGCCTTGCTCCTCCGCCTGCATCCCGCCATTGACGCGGCACAGGGATAGGCCAAGGGCAGGGGTTCATGTCAACGACCGTCGCAGCAACAGACACGCCAATTGCGCCGGACATGGTCGGGCCATCGGGCCGGGCGCATCGCATCGTGCTGGGCAATGAAAAGGGCGGAACGGGCAAATCCACCACCGCCGTGCATATCGCGCTGGCGCTGGCGGCCGAGGGCCGGCGGGTGGCGGTGGCGGATCTCGATTACCGGCAGCGCTCCACCGCGCGCTATCTGGAGAATCGCGCGGCCTGGGCGAAACGGCATGGGCATGAACTGAGCCAGCCGGCGGTGACGGTTATCGATTCGGAGGATGCGGCGGCGATCGAGCGCTGGATGGCGGAGACGGTGGCGGATGTGCTGCTGATCGACACACCGGGGCGCGATTCGCTGGTGGGCCGGGCGGCGCTGGCGCAGGCGGATACGCTGATCACGCCGATCAACGACAGTTTCATGGATCTGGATCTGATCGGCCAGGTGGACCCGGACAGCTATACGGTGACGCGGCCGAGCTTTTATGCCGAACTGGTGTGGAAAGCCCGGCAGCGGCGCGCACAGACGGATGGTGTGGCGGTGGACTGGGTGGTGCTGCGCAATCGCCTGTCGCCGCTGGAGGCGCGCAACCGGCGGCGGGTGGGCGACGCGATGGCGGAGCTTTCGCGACGGGTGGGCTTTCGCATCGTCCCGGGGCTTTCAGAGCGGGTGATCTATCGTGAGCTGTTTCCGCGCGGGCTGACGCTGATGGATGCCGGACATCTGCCGGATACGCAGTTGAGCCATGTCGCGGCGCGGGCGGAACTCAGGGAAATGATGCTGGCGCTGAACATTGCGCCGGCGGTGAAGGCGGGCCGGACCTGATGGCCGGGCTGCTGCTGTTGGCGGGGCTGGCGGCGGCGGCCTGGGCCTGGTGGACCGGGCGGCTGGGCGCCGATCCGAACCGGGCGATGGCGGTGGCCGGGCTGGGGCTGGCGGCGCTCTATATGGCCGGGCGGGGGCAGCTTGTGCCGGCCGCCGGGCTGGGGATTGCAGCGGCGGCCTTCTGGTGGACGGGGGCGAAAAAGCCGGACGCCAAGGATGCGCTGGCCGATGCGGAGGCACGGCAGATATTGGGGCTGGCAGACGGCGCCACTGTGGAGGATGTCCGCGCGGCGCACCGCCGGCTGATCGCGCAGGTGCATCCGGATGCCGGCGGCAGTGCGGAACTGGCGCGGCGGGTGAATATCGCGCGGGATCAGCTTCTTCGCAATCGCAGCAAAATGCCGCCGTCCTGATGGTGCAGCATCTTGCCGCAGCGCAAACACGGCTGTAACCCAACACCGCTATCGACCCTTTTCTCCCCCATGCGAGGCATTATGAACCATCACCTTTTCCACCCGACATCCTTGCGCGAATATGACATTCGCGGCGTTATCGGCACCACGCTTGGCGCAGCTGACGCCTATGCCACCGGGCGCGGATTCGGCACGGTGGTGCGGCGCGCCGGCGGCAGCCGCGTGGCGGTGGGCATGGACGGGCGCACCTCTTCCCCCATGCTGGAAGCGGCCATGGTGAACGGGCTGAAGGATGCCGGCTGTGATGTGGTGCGCGTGGGCATCGGGCCAACGCCGATGCTCTATTATTCGGTCCATGCGCTGGAGACGGACGGCGGCATCATGATTACCGGCAGCCATAATCCGCCGGATTACAATGGCTTCAAGATGATGCTGAAGGATCGGCCTTTCTTTGGGCCGGACATCCGCCAGCTGGGCGAGGCGGCGGCCGCCGGGGATTGGGAATCCGGCACGGGCACGTCCGGCGCCGAAGCCATGGTCGATCGCTATGTCGCGCGGCTGGTGGAGGATTATAGCGGGCCGGCACTGCGCGTGGGCTGGGACAATGGCAATGGCTCGGCCGGCGAAGTGCTGGAAAAGCTGGTGAAGCTGCTGCCCGGTGAGCATCATGTGCTGTTCACGGAGATCGACGGCAATTTCCCGAACCATCATCCGGACCCGACGGTGGAAGCCAATCTGAGCGATCTGAAACAGCTGGTGGCGGAGCAGAAGCTGGATCTGGGCATCGCCTTTGACGGCGACGGTGACCGGATCGGCGCCATCGACGGCCTGGGCCGGGTGATCTGGGGCGATCAGCTGTTGGGGATATTGGCTGAGCCGGTGCTGGCCGCCGTGCCGGGCGGCACGATCATTGCCGATGTGAAGGCAAGCCAGGCGCTGTATGACCGCATCGCCGAACTGGGCGGCGTGCCGCTGATGTGGAAAACAGGGCACAGCCATATCAAGGCGAAGATGAAGAGTGTGGACAGCCCGCTGGCCGGCGAGATGAGCGGGCATATCTTCTTCAAGCATCGCTGGTATGGCTTTGACGACGGGATTTATTCCGGAGTGCGGCTGATTGAAGCCATTGGTTTCCTTGGAAAATCATTGGCCGAACTGAAGGATGAGATGCCGGCCGTGCTGAATACGCCGGAAATGCGCTTCCCATGTTCGGAAGAACGGAAATTCCAGGTGGTGGAAGAAGTGCTTGCCCGGCTGAAGGCAGCCGGTGCGCAGGTGAACGACATCGACGGCGCACGGGTGAACACGGCGGATGGCTGGTGGCTGCTGCGCGCATCCAATTCCCAGGATGTGCTGGTGGCGCGCGCAGAGGCGGCCGATTCGGCCGCGCTGGACCGGCTGACGGCGGCGATCGACGAGCAGTTGGCGCTGTCCGGCGTGGAGCGGGTGATCGTTTCTCACTGACTTTTCAGCAGATAGGCTGACGGATTGCTGCACCTCTATGCTGCATGACAGTGTAGGGGTTGCATAACCATGTCTGAAGTATTATTGTGCATTGCAGCATAACAGCCGGAGTGACAGATGCCGACACCTGCCAAGACCGTTAAGCCCGCCACTGCCGCCAAGGCGGCTGGCAGCAAGCCGAAGGTTTTGCAGGCGAAGGTGGCGGCACCGGCAGCTGAGGTTCCAACCGTAGGGGATAGTGCGATGACCACCGAGAATGTCACGGACGCCGTGAAGAAGAGCTTGGGCGAAGTTCTGCCGGCCATCGAAAAGGCTGCGGCCGAGACGATGGAAAAGGCCAAGGCCCAGTATGAAATCATGAACGCCAAATTGGCAGAAGCGATGGAGCAAACGATGAAATCGATGACCGATATGAATGAATTTGCCAAGGGCAATGTCGAAGCGATGATCGCTTCCGCCAAGGCCGCGACTGCCGGCGCTGAAACGCTGACGGCCGCTATTGTCGAAAATTCGAAGAAGAGCTTCGAAGAAGCGCAGGCGACTTTCAAGGCGATTACCGCCGCCAAGTCGCCGAACGAAGCGCTGCAACTGCAATCCGAATTCGCCAAGGCGCAGTTCGAAAAGACCGTGGCCGCCTGGTCGCAATTTTCCGAAGCCATGCTGAAGGCTTCCGGCGAAGTGTTCCAGCCGCTGTCCAGCCGCATGGCGCTGGCCGCTGAATCGGTGAAGAAGGCTTACGCTGCTTGAGCGGCCGAAGCCTGGAGCCGGATTGCCACAGGCAATCCGGCGAAGGTCTTCGGACTCGCGCAGCAGCCGGCCGGCATGAAAAAGGGGCGGGGCACCAGCCCCGCCCCTTTTTGCATGTCCGACGGGCGGGCTTGGCCCGCAACCTTTCCTGTTCCTTTCCAACCTTGCCGGACTCGGCGGCTTGGCCGCTGGCCGGCGCGACCGCGCTCATCAGAACGCTCTATGCGCCGGCTACCCCCCGCCACCATCCTGCGGCCGGTCCCCATCCGCCATGGCGACAGCAACGCCCGCTTCAGCCAACCCGGCGGGCGGAACATGTCTCGCCGCCAGCAGAAACTCCACATTCCCCTCCGGCCCGGTGATGGGGGAGGGGGTGATGCCGATCACATCCCAGCCTTTGCCGCGCACCCATCGGGCGGCATCCGCGCACACCCGTTCATGCACGGCGGGGTCGCGCACCACGCCGCCCTTGCCGACTTCGGCGCGTCCGGCTTCGAATTGCGGTTTCACCAGCGCGACCAGATGCGCGCCGCGGCGGGCGAAGCCGAGCGGCACGTCCAGCACCTTGGCGAGCGCGATGAAGCTGGCGTCGCAGACGATGATATCGATCGGTTCGGGAATATGGGCGGCCGTGAGTGCGCGGGCGTTCGTTTGTTCGAGGACCACGACGCGCGGGTCCTGCCGCAGTTTCCATGCGAGCTGGTTGGTGCCGACATCAACCGCATAGACGCGCGCCGCCCCGCGTGTGAGCAGCACATCGGTGAAGCCGCCGGTGGAACTGCCGACATCCAGCGCCACCGCGCCGGTCACATCGATGCCGAAATGCCGCAAGCCATGGTCCAGCTTCAGCCCGCCGCGCGACACCCAGGGATGATCCTTGCCGCGCACCTCCAGCAGCGCATCATCGGCCAGCATATCGCCGGCCTTGGCGACTTTGCGTGTCTCCACAAACACCAGCCCCGCCATGATCAGCGCCTGCGCCCGCGCCCGGCTTTCCGCGAGGCCCCGTTCGACAAGAAGCTGATCTGCGCGGGCCTTGGCCATCACGCGAACGGGTTACGAATGGTTAGGCGGTCGTCGATCACAAGTCCGTTGTGCAGGTCCTCCGTCCAGAAAATTGTGCAATTGGCCGACAGGGCGGCGGCCAGATGCAAGGCATCATAGACACCCAGCTCGTAGCGTTCGGCCAGCCTCATCCCTTCACGCTGGATTTCATATGTAAGGTTTACGGGCTTGAGGGTCAGGGATTCAATTAACTCCAAGGCCTGCCGGATGTCGTGCCACGACATGCGGAGCTTCCGCCTTGCAGACAAAGTGAATTCATTAATCGTCTGCACACCGATCCGGTTCCGCCCGTCCAGCAGCGCGCGAGCGATTGGCCTCTTCGCATCTTCGGCATAAGCATAAACAAGGATATTCGTGTCGAGAAAGCCGCTCATTCCGAGCCGGGCGGCACGTCAGGCCCGCGCAAATTCTCCCGGTCGAAATCGATCTTCCAGTCGGCAGGGAGAGGCCGGGAAAGTGCGTCCATTTTCTTCATGATTGCCTCGCGGCCACCGGGCAGTTGCAGGATAACCGTGCCGGCTTCCCCGGGCTTCCAATCGATATCATCGCCTTCCGCAATACCGAACGCCTTCGCGACGGTAGCAGGAATACGAATGGCGAGGCTGTTGCCCCAGCGGGCGACCTGCATGGCGGGCTCCTTTAGATATATATCCATGCAACGTATATCTGGAACCGCGACGTTACAAGCCCTTCCGAATTTCGACCCAATCTGACAGTGCCATCCCTTTTCGGATTTCAGTGCCGTAGGTCCTTTCAATCCCGGCAAGACGAACAACTTCATCCACGCCGGCTTTGCGGAGTTCGTCTGCTCGAAGAATGCCGAAAAGATGGATTGAGACGACTTTCCCGCGCGTTGGATGGCCGACCGTGGCTTTCAAATCATTCGCCAATTGCTGTGCATTCATGCCCGCACGCCTTCCGTCACCGCCACACTGTTATGCCGCAGCGCTGTCAGCACCGTTTTCACAATCGCGGCGGCATCCAGCCCGGCTTCGGTATATTGTTTTTCCGGCTTGTCATGCTCCTGAAAAATATCCGGCAGACGCATGGTGCGGATTTTCAGGCCGGTGTCGGTCCAGCCCTCGTCGCTCGCCAGCGTCAGCACATGGGCGCCAAAGCCGCCCACGGCGCCTTCCTCGATGGTGATCACCACCTCATGGCTTTGCGCCAGCCGGCGGATCAGCGCTTCGTCCAGCGGCTTGGCAAAGCGCAGGTCGGCAACCGTGGTGGAAAGCCCCCTGGCGTCCAGCTCGTCGGCGGCCTTCATCGCCTCGTTCAGCCGGGTGCCCAGCGAGAGGATGGCCACTTTCTTGCCCTCCTTCACCACCCGGCCCCTGCCGATTTCCAGCCGCACGGGCGTGGCGGGCAGCGCCAGCCCCAGCCCCTCGCCGCGCGGATAGCGCAGCGCGATCGGGCCGGTATCATGCAGCGCCGCCGTATGCACCATATGCACCAGCTCCACCTCGTCGGCCGCCGCCATCACCACCATGTTGGGCAGGGTGGCCAGATAGGCGACATCAAAGCTGCCGGCGTGGGTGCTGCCATCGGCCCCCACCAGCCCGGCACGGTCGATCGCAAAGCGCACCGGCAGATTCTGGATCGCCACATCATGCACCACCTGATCATAGGCGCGNNAGGTGGAATAGATGGCGCAGAAGGGGCGGATGCCCTCGGCCGCCAGCCCGGCCGCAAAGGTGACAGCATGCTGTTCGGTGATGCCGACATCAAAGGTGCGGTCCGGGAACGCCTTCTGGAACTTGTCGAGCCCCGTGCCGGAAGGCATGGCGGCGGTGATGGCAACGATGTTCGGGTCGCGCCGGGCTTCGTCCATCAGCGCTTTTGCAAACACGCTGGTATAGCTGGGCGGGCCGGGCGGGGCCT
>DITZ01000073.1 GCA_002422985.1 Sphingomonadales bacterium UBA6171 | reverse complement strand
AGGGCTTCATCTATCTGATGAGCCAACTGCCGCAGGAACGACTCAGCATCGCCGTCTCCGCCCAGGGCAGCGCCCAGCGCGCCTTCGACGAAGCGGTAAAATTCACCAAAGAGCGCAAAGCCTTCGGCCAGATCGTCTTCGACTTCCAGAACACCCGCTTCGTCCTCGCCGACCTGAAAGCCAAGCTGCAAGTCGGATGGGCACACCTCGATGTCTGCCTCGCCAGACATATGAACGGCAAACTGGACGTCTATGAAGGCGCCGCCGCCAAATTGTGGCACACCGAACTGCAATGGGAAATCTGCGATGCCGCCCTGCAACTGCACGGCGGCGCCGGATATATGAACGAATACCCCATCGCCCGCCTGTGGCGCGACGCCCGCGTGCAACGCATCTACGGCGGCACCTCCGAAATCATGCGCGAACTGATCGGCCGGTCGATCTGAGGGGGGCATGACCCAGGGGGCTTTGCCCCCTGAACCCCCAGCAGGAGCTTAGGCTCCTGCACCTCAATAGATTTTGGCAGAGTGCCCCCGGCCAGACAGTGCCGCTTGGCCAGACCTGTCTGGGGGCACTCTGCCAAAATCTGCGGGGTCAAGGGGCCTCAGGCCCCTTGCGGGGATCCAAGGGGCAGCGCCCCTTGGGACAAGCGCACCCCTCAGCCGCCGGCGAGCAGGTCGCGCACGAAGGCGGCGAGGCCGCGTTGGCGTTCGCGGCGGAGTCGTTCGGTGACGAGGATGGAGCGGATTTCGTAGAGGCATTGTCCCGGATCGTCGTTGACGAGGATATATTCATATTCGGCCCAGTGGCTGATTTCGTCGGCGGCGCGGGCCATGCGGCCGGCGATGACGGTTTCGCTGTCGGAGGCACGGCTGCGCAGGCGGCTGTGCAGTTCATCCATGGTGGGGGGCAGGAGGAAGATGGAGACGAGGTCGCCGCCGGCCTGGCTTTGGCGGAGTTGCTGGGTGCCTTGCCAGTCGATGTCGAAGAGGATGTCGCGGCCCTCGGCGAGGGCGGCTTCAACCGGGCCGCGTGGCGTACCATATCGGTTACCGAACACATGCGCCCATTCGAGCAGCTGGCCGGTGGCGACAAGGCCGTCGAACTGGGCGTCGGTGACGAAATGATAATCCTGCCCGTCGATTTCTCCGGCGCGCGGCGGGCGGGTGGTGGCGGAGACGGAGAGGGAGATTTGCGGATCGCCGGCGAGCAGGCGTTTGGACATGGTGGTTTTGCCGGCACCGCTGGGAGAGGAGAGCACGAGCATCAATCCGCGGCGGGCCTGTTGGGGTGCGCTCAACGCTGTTCTTTCATGTCATATTCTCCGGTCGCACGAGCCGCCGAAACTGCGGCTCGTTCACATAGCCGAGCCCAAGGCCGGCTTCCAGCAGGGTAAGCCCCTGTTTATGGGCGGTTTTGGCGATTTCAGCGGCTTTGTCATAGCCGATTTCGGGCACAAGGGCGGTGACCAGCATCAGCGAACGTTCAAGCAGATCGGCGAGGCGGGCGGGGTTGGCGGTGATGCCTGCGACGCAGCGTTCGCGGAAGCTGTCGGCGGCGTCGGCCAGCAGGGTGATGGATTGCAGGATGGCATGGCCGATAACGGGCTTCATGACATTGAGTTCGAGCTGGCCCTGGGCGCCGGCGAAGGCGACGACGGTCTGGTTGCCGAGCACGCGGGCGGCCACCATGGTCACCATTTCGCACTGGGTGGGATTGACCTTGCCGGGCATGATGGAGCTGCCGGGTTCATTTTCCGGCAGGTTGATTTCGCCAAGGCCGGAGCGCGGGCCGGAGGCCAGCAGGCGCAGATCATTGGCAATTTTGTTCATGGCGGCGGCAAGGCTGGCCAGCGTGCCGGCCAGTTCCACCAATGTGTCGTTGCTGGCCAGCGCCTCGAACAGATTGGGCGCGGGGCGGAAGGTTTCGCCGGTGAGGCGGGACAGTTCGGCGGCCATGTCGGCGGCAAAACCGGCAGGCGCGTTGAGGCCGGTGCCGACGGCGGTGCCGCCCTGGGCCAGCCGGCGGAGGCGGGGCAGCACGGCGTCGAGCCGCTCCACGCCATCGCGCAGTTGCTGGGCATAGGCACCCATTTCCTGCCCCAGCGTCACGGGCGTGGCGTCCTGCAGATGGGTGCGGCCGATTTTTACCATATCGGCAAATTCCACGGCCTTGGCTTCAAAGGCGGCGGCCAGCGCGGACAGAGCGGGGGCAAGGCGTCGGGTGACGGCGAGCGTGGCCGCGACATGCATGGCGGTGGGGAAGCTGTCGTTGGAGGACTGGCCGCGATTGACATCATCATTGGGGTGGACGGGGGATTTGCCGCCGCGTCGGCCGGTCAGCAGCTCGTTGGCGCGGCCGGCGATAACCTCATTGACGTTCATATTGGTCTGCGTGCCGGAGCCGGTTTGCCACACGACCAGCGGGAATTGCGAATCGAGCTGGCCGAGCGCCACTTCGGCCGCCGCGCGGATGATGGCGTCGGCTTTTTCCGGCGGCAGGCTGTTTTGCCGGGCATGGATGGTGGCGGCGGCGGATTTGATAAGCGCGAGGGCGTGGATGATGGCGGTGGGCATCTGTTCGATGCCGACGGGGAAATTGCCGATGCTGCGCTGGGTTTGCGCGCCCCAATAGGCGGCGGCCGGCACATCCACCGGCCCCATCGCGTCGCTTTCCTGCCGGGTGTCGCCGGCCACGCGCTATTTCTTTCGCTTGAAGTCGAAGCTCACCACATTGGAGCCTGGTTCGCCCTCGGCGACCGGCCCTGGTTCGCCTTCGGCGACTGGCACGGGGGCATGTTCCGGTTCCGGGTCTGGCTCAGTCGTGTTGACGCCGAATTGCAGCGCGAAATTGACGGCCGGGTCCACGAAGCCGACGATGGCCTTGTAGGGGATGGAGAGTTTGGCGGGCACCTGATTGAAGGTAAGGCCGACTTCGAAATGATCTTCCTCCACCGCCAGATCCCAATAGCGGTGCTGGATGACCACCGTCATTTCATCGGGATAGCGTTCGAGGAGATGCCTGGGCATATCCACGCCCGGATAGCGGGTGCGGAAGGCGATGAAGAAATGGTGGGCGCCGGGCAGGCCGCCGCCGGCAGCTACATCGGCCAGCACGCGCTTCACCACCTGGCGCAGCGAATCCTGCACAATCTCATCATAGGGGATGAGACTGTCCGGCGTATCATCGCGATCGGGCGGCTCTGTCATGGTCTGGTCGGCTTTCGGGGCTTGATGTGGCACGATTGGCCGCGCGGCGCGAAGGCGTCAAGCCTGATAAACGGCCGGATAAGCGGGAAGCATGGTGTTGCGGGGGGAAGTGCAGGTGCTTCTGTTGCCCGGCGCACCTGCAAACCGCTGGAATCCGATTCTGTTACCGGGTTCGGCCCGAACCCTGCTCAGGCTTTGTAACTTTGGCCGTTAGGCCGCATGTTACGCAGCGATCGCAAATGCCTCGTTATCGTTGGCATTTGTAGGTTTTGAACGGTTTTACGGCTCATTCAGGCCGGGCAAAAATACCGTCTTTCAATACACGTCGATCCTGGTTCGGCCCCAATCATCTTTCTGCTTCAGCGCAAACCGCAAGGCCCCCCGGTGCGAAGCATCGCGGGGCCGCGCAGAAAGATGGTGGAGCCGCCGGGTACTGCCCCCGGGTCCGTTGCATCTATTTCACGGCATCATTCATCACCATCTCCACCCGAAGGTGGCCCGCCCGATATAGGCGCATGGCGCAGAGAATCAAAGGGGGCGTGCGGACAGCGCGATATAGCGGTCGATGACGGCATCGTTGATGGCATCCCAATCGAAGGACCGGGCGCGGCGCAGGCCATCGGCACCCATGGCGGCGCGGCGTTCCGGGCTGGCCAGCAGGCTGGCAACAGCGGCGGCGAAGGCATCGGCGTCTCCGGGTGGCACCAGCAGGCCGTTGGCGCCGTCTGCCACCAGGCTCATCGCGCCGGTGGCGCGGGCGGCGACAACGGGCACGCCGCAGGCCATGGCTTCCAGCGTGACGTTGCCGAAGGTTTCGGTGATGCTGGGGTTCAGGAACAGGTCCATGCCGGCATAGGCGCGGCCCAGATCATGGCCGTCCTGGAAGCCGGTGAAAATGGCACCGGGCAAATGTTCCTCCAGCCAGCCGCGGGCCGGGCCATCGCCAACGACGAGGAAGCGGTGCGGCACTTCGGCGGCCTTCAGCCGGGCGGCGACGTCGGCGACCATATCCAGGCCTTTTTCCAGCACCAGACGGCCGACAAAGCCGATGACGGGCGTGTCGTCGGTGATGCCATGGGCGCGACGCCAGACCATGTCGCGGGCCTGCGGGTTGAAGATGTGGCGGTCCACGCCGCGGCTCCAGATGCGGACGTTGCTGGAATAGCCTTCGGCGCACAGCACATCGGCCATACTGTCGGATGGGGCGTAAATCTCTGGCAGGTCGCCATAAAAGCGTTTCAGCAGCCGTTCGACGGCGCGGCGGATGAAGCCGAAGCCATAATAGTCGAAATAGGTTTCGAAACGGGTGTGGACGGAGGCGACGGTTGGAACATTGTGCCTGGCCGCCCAGCTTTTGGCGGCATGGCCGAGCCAGTCGGGCGCGGAAAGATGGACGATGGTGGGGCCGAAGGCGGCGAGGTCTGCGGCCTGCGCGGCGGGCAGGCCCAGGGCGATGCGATATTCGCCCCGGCCGGGGATGGGCATGGAGGGGATGGCGACCAGATCGCCGGTGGGCGCGAAGGCGGGCGTGGCGCTGACCGGGGAATAGACGCGCACGGCGGCTCCGCGCGCGATGCTGCGGCCGACAAGGCGGTTCAGCGCCTGATTGGCGCCGTCTTTCACATAATTGTAATTGCCCGAAAACAGCGCGATGCGCACAGTTTCGGGCGAGATCTGCTCGTTCATGGTGGCGGGGCGGTATAGGGTAAAGGCGGCACCAATAGGGCAGAAAAAGGGGGCCGGAGCGATGCCCCGACCCCCGATTTCATGCTTTGGAGCCGTTCAGGCCCAGGCTTCAGGCCTGGACGAACGTCCTGCGGCGGCGGGCGGCGAAGCCGACCATGCCGAAGCCCGCGATCATCATCGCCCAGGTGGCGGCTTCCGGCACGCCGGGGATGATCACCTGCTGACGGTCTCCGACCACCAGATCGTCAAAGCCCAGAAAGTCGGTGCCGGAGGCGGATTGCGCGAAGCGGACGCCATCGAACGGGTTGGTGGACAGCACGCCGAAGAACAGCAGCGAGCCGCTGTTTCCGTTCACCACATGCGGCACCAGGATCGACTCTTCCACGCCGCCACGGATCAGCACGACCGAAAGCTGGCCGCTGAAATCGCCAATGTCGGTGCCATAGAAGCCAAAGGCTGCAACGGCGGTGGAGAAGCTGACCGAGAAGGTGTCGGTCGTTTCGAAATATTGCGTGCCGGACGTGGCGAACCGGCCCGCGCCGTTCGGGCCGGTTTGAACCGATCCGGTGCCAGCGCCAAAGGTCGCGACAATGTCGCCGGCCGTGCCGTTGAAGGTGATGCTGGCGGGCGAGGTGCCCGACGCAAAGCCTTCGAAGTCTTCAGCGCTGACACCAGCCGTAAGGGCGGTGAAGAAGGCGTCATGCGCCGTCAGCGGTGCGCCGGACACAGCGTTGGCGGGCGACTGGTTTTCACCAAAATAGGTAAAGTTGGCGGCCGATGCAGCACCGGCCGTCGCCAGCAGGGCGCTGGCAATTACAAATTTCATCATGATATTCTCCACTCGCTATGATTATTAAAGATCGAACTTTCTGCCGATCCGCAAACATGGTTGCAATAACCGTGCCAGACACAGCCAGTCACGCTGCCTATATATTATCACTATAAATCAAAGTCTTGGTTCATACGCTGAAAAAATGCCGCCCGGCGTTGCCGGTTAACAAGCGAGTCGCGTGTCGGGATTTTTTACAGTTCCGCCGCAACCAGGCCCGGCAGAATCAGCGATATCCGGACGCCAGACCCCGGAATGTCCGCGCGCACTGCGTTGCTCACCCGCGCCCCCATCGCCATCGGGCAAACCGCCCGACGCGGATGTCAGCCAGCGATTGCGGCAACTGCGAGTAAATATGGAAACCGGGGGTTCATGGTGCTGCCGGGGAGGATTGAACTCCCGACCTCAGCCTTACCAAGGATGCGCTCTACCACTGAGCTACGGCAGCAAACCATGAGCCTTCCCGCGCCATTAGGCCGTGCCATCCGGTGCGGGAGAGGCGCGCCAGTGCATGACGCGCCGCGCGAAGTCAAGCGGCAGGAAGACCCGAAGCGCTCATCGGCAGCCGAACCATCACCATCAGCCCGCCCAGATCCTCGCTGGAGGCCAGCGCCACCGTGCCGCCATAGATTTCCGCCACGTCCCGCGCAATGGCGAGGCCCAGACCCGTGCCCGGCTTGCCGCTATCCAGCCGCACGCCGCGCTCGAACAGCCGGGCGCGTTCGGATTCGGCGATTCCCTTGCCGTCATCCTCCACCAGCAGCCGGAACATGCCGGCCTGACGGTCCGCCTCCACCGTCACGAACACCCGGCCGCCGCCATATTTTGCGGCATTGTCGATGAGATTGCCGGCGATTTCCTCGAAATCCTGTTGCTCGCCCCGGAAATACACCTGCGAATCCCCGGCGATGTCGATGGTCACTTCATCGGCATGAATACGCTCGATGGCACGCCGCAGCCGCTCCAGCGAGGCCCGCACGTCGGTCCGCGCGGTGGCGTCCGTCCGCCGCCCGGCGGCGCGCGCGCGGGCCAGATGATGGTCGATATGGCGGCGCATCGTCGTCAGCTCGCGCGTTACCGCCTCCGCCAGCTCCGGGCTGTTCACCGCCGCCTCGTTCACCAGCACGCTCATCGGAGTTTTCAGCGCATGGGCCAGATTCCCGGCGTGCATCCGCGCGGCTTCGGCGGACCGTTCATTATGATCGAGCAGCGCGTTCAGCTCCTCCACCAGCGGCGCGATTTCCGGCGGCACATCATCCACCGGCGCGCGCGTTGCCCGGCCGGCGCGGATGTCTGCCATCGCGGCCGACATGCGCCGTAGCGGAAACAGGCCGAAGCTCGCCTGCATCATCGCCAGCGCGAACAGGCCGGCGCCCAGCGCCGCCAGCGATACCCACAGCGTCTTGCGCACATCGGCAATCTGCGCGTCGATCATCGTCGTCGATTGCGCGACCGCAAAGCGCCACACCACGGGCGAGCCGGGGATGATGCCGTCGCGCTCGATGATGCGCACCGGTTCATTCTGGAAGGCAAGGCTGCGCGATACGCACATGTCCACGCAGGAGGCCGCCGCATGGAACGGCAGTTCCCGATCCCACAGCGAGCGCGAGCGGAACGGCATCCGCCCTTGCGCGCTCACCTGCCAATAGAGGCCGGAATAGGGTTCGTTGAAGCGCGGATCAACCGGCGGCCGGTTGAAACGCACCTCGCCGAACGGGTCCAGCTCGGCCGCCGCCAGCATCGCCGGCAGGGTCAGCGCCAGTTGCGTATCAAAATTGCGCTGAATGGTGCCGGTCAGCACCCGATCCAGCCCGATGCCGCCCAGCACCAGCAGCAGCAGAATCCAGGCAGCCGCCAGAAACAGGATACGGCGGCTCAACGACCCGCGTATCAGCCCTCGGCCAAAGCCCTGCCCTGCCGGCGGCGCGCCGCCCGCCGGCGGCTCAGGCGTCGAGGCTGTAGCCAAGCCCACGGATGGTCGTGATGAGATCAGCGCCCAATTTCTTGCGGATGCGCGTGATGAACACTTCGATCGTGTTGGAATCGCGATCGAAATCCTGATCATAAATATGTTCGATCAGTTCGGTGCGCGACACGACCTTGCCCCGGTGGTGCATCAGATAGGAGAGCAGCTTATATTCCTGCGCCGTCAGCTTCACCGGCTCGCCGGCCAGCGTCACCCGGCCGGATCTTGTGTCCAGCCGCACATCGCCCGCCATCAGCTCGGCCGACGCATTGCCCGACGAACGGCGGATCAGCGCCCGCAACCGGGCAATCAGCTCTTCCGACTGGAACGGCTTGGCGAGATAATCATCGGCACCGGCATCCAGCCCCGCCACCTTGTCCGACCAGCTGTCCCGCGCCGTCAGCACCAGCACCGGCATGGCGCGGCCCGCCTTGCGCCAGCGATCGAGCACGGTCAGGCCGTCCACCTCCGGCAGGCCAAGATCCAGAATCACCGCGTCATAGCTTTCGGTGTCGCCCAGAAACTGGCCTTCCTCGCCATCATGCGCGCTGTCCACCGCATAGCCGGCGGTTTCCAGCGTCTGGCGCAATTGCCGCGCGAGCGTCGGCTCATCTTCCACAATCAGGATTCGCATCTGTCGCTCCCCATACCCTTTGCCGGCAGCCCCGTCAGCGCACGGAAAGCACTGATCCGGTCCGCCCGTCCATGTCCACCCACACCAGCCGGCCGTCGGGCCGCTGGAATTTGAAGCGATAGGTAAGCCCCGCATTGTTGGATTCCACCCCGATGAACTCGGATTCGCCAACGGCGCGGTGCGCGCGGGGCAGCAGCTCGTTCAGGCTGCGAATCTGCCCCGTCTCCCGGTTGCGCAGCGCATGATCATGTTCTGACAATTGCCGCTCATAGCCGCCGCGCAGCCGGGGCCGGTCTCCCGCCATCGCGCCCGCCGGGCCGGCGGCTAACGGCATGGCGGCCAGCGGCGTGGCGGCCAGCAGCGTGGCGGCCAGGGCCAGCCCCAACAGGCGCAAATGGCGCAGATCGTCTTGCTGTTTCATCGGCATCATCCGTCTCGAAGCCTTATAGATGCTGATGCCGTGAACATGTTGTGAATGCTGGCTCCACGCGCTGGCAGAAGCCATTCGTTGCCCATAATGCCCGCCCGTGGCAAGGGGCGGCGCCATGGCAGCCCCCATTCTTGCACTCGAAGACATACGCCTCCGTCAGGGGGACGGGATGTTGTTCGAAAATCTCTCGCTGTTCATCGCCGAACGCGACCGTCTCGCGCTCATCGGCCGCAACGGCGCGGGAAAAACCACGCTGTTCCGGCTGCTGGCCGGCACCATCGAGCCGGATGGCGGCCGCCGCAGCGCCCAGCCGGGGCAGAAAGTGGTGCTGCTGCCGCAGGACCCGCCGGTGAGCGGATTCGCAACCTTGCGCGATTTTGCGCTGGCCGGGCCGGATGCGCCGGAAGCGCATGTGGTGGAATCCATCGCCGACCAGCTGGGCATCGACCTTTCCACCGATGCCGCCACCGCATCCGGCGGAGAGCGGCGGCGCGCTTCCATCGCCCGCGCGCTCGCCGAAGACCCCGATCTGCTGCTGCTGGACGAGCCGACCAATCATCTGGATCTCGCCGCCATCGACTGGCTGGAGGGCTGGCTGCAACGCTACACCGGCGCCTTTGTGGTGATCAGCCACGACCGCACCTTTCTGACGCGCCTCACCAGCGCCTGCATCTGGCTGGATCGCGGCACGCTTCGGCGCAAGGATGTGGGTTTCGGCGGATTTGAAGCCTGGACCGAGCAGGTGGAGGCCGAAGAAGCGCGCACCGCGCAGAAGCTCGATTCGAAGATCGCGCAGGAACTGCACTGGCTGCAACGCGGCGTGACCGCGCGGCGGCGGCGCAATCAGGGGCGGCTGGAGCGGCTGCACGGCATGCGGGCGGAGCGCCGCGCCATGCTGGGTGCCATGGGCACCGCCAGGCTGGGGCTGGCGACCGACGACGGCAAGTCCAGGATTGTGATCGACGCCGAGGACATCTGCAAAAGCTTCGGCGACCGGGCGGTTATCCGGGATTTCTCCCTTCGCGTGCAGCGCGGCGATCGAATCGGGATCGTCGGGCGCAACGGGGCGGGAAAAACCACGCTGCTGAAGCTCTTGACCGGCGAATTGCAGCCGGACAGCGGCCGCATCTACCATGCGCCGACGCTGAACGGCGTGACGATCGATCAACAGCGCAAACTGATGTCGCCCGATGCCCGTGTGCGCGATATATTGGCCGAAGGTGGCGACTGGATTGATGTGCGCGGGGTGCGCAAGCATCTGAACGGCTATCTGAAGGAGTTTCTGTTTCCGCCATCGGCCGCCGAGGCGCGCATCGGGACTTTTTCGGGCGGCGAGCGTTCACGCCTGCTGCTGGCGCGCGAATTTGCCCGCGAATCCAACCTGCTGGTGCTGGACGAGCNNTGGAGACGCTGGACCTGTTGCAGGAGGTGATATCCGATTATCAGGGCACGGTGCTGATCGTGTCGCACGACCGGGATTTTCTGGATCGCACCACCAGCATGACCATCGGGCTGGACGGCAGCGGCAAGGCGCTGATCGTCGCCGGCGGCTATCGGGAGCTGGAGGCGGCGCAGGCCGCGGGACGGCAGGCGGTGCGCAAGGCCGCACCGGCCAGGCTGGCCGAGCCCAAGGCCGCGCCGCGCGCCGCCACCAAGCTGAATTTCCGCGACAAGCATGATCTGGATACGCTCCCGGCGCGCATATCCGCGCTGGAGGCCGAGATTGCGGCCGTGGCGGCCAAGCTGGCCGATCCGGCGCTTTACAGCCGTGCGCCGGAACAGTTTGCCAGCCACAATGTGCAGCTTGAGAAGCTGCGGGCAGCGCTGGATGCGGCTGAGAACAGATGGCTGGAAGTCGCTGAAAAGGCAGAGAGTTTTGGCTAGTCTTGTGCCTGGGGATAGCCCCCACCCCCGGCCCNNCGGGGGTGGGGTCAGCAACGCTGCGTCAAATCAGCAACCCCACCACTTACCTCAGGCGAATTCCAGCCCTTCGCATGGCTCCATGTCCACCAGCGGATCATGCAGACCTTCGCCGTGCAGCGGCGCGTCGGGCGTCATGGCGTGGGTGAAGCGCTCCACCGTTGGCGCGATGATATTGCGCCATTTGCTGCCGTTGAAAATGCCGTAATGGCCAACGCTGGGCACCATGAAATAATGCTTCATGTCGTCCGGCAGGTTCACCGCCAGTTTGAGCGCAGATCTGGTCTGGCCCAGCCCGGAAATATCGTCCCGCTCACCCTCGATGGCATAAAGCGCGATGTCGGTGATGGCGCCGGGATCGACCAGCACGCCGCGATGCACCAGTTCGCCCTTTGGCACCAGATGGCGCTGAAAAACAATATCAATGGTTTGCAGGTAAAACTCCGCCGTCATGTCGCAGATGGAGCGGTATTCCTCGTAAAAACTCTTGGTCGCTTCAGCAGATGAGCCGTCACCATCGATCAGATGCTTGAACATGTCCCAATGTGACATCATGTGATTGCCAAGGTTCATGGACATGAAGCCGGCCAGTTGAAGGAAACCGGGATAGACCTTCCGCCCTACGCCGGGATATTGCAGCGGCACGGTCGCAATCACATTATGCTCAAACCAGGCATATGGCCGCTCCATCGCCAGCGAATTGACAGCGGTGGGGGCTTCGCGCGTGTCCACCGGGCCGCCCATCAGCGTGACGGTTGTCGGGCGGGCCGGATTTTTCGTCGCGCTCATCAGGCAGATGGCGGCATAGACGGGAACGGAGGGCTGGCACACCGCCAGCATGTTCACGCGCGGGCTGCCTTCGGGCGTCAGCACTTCCAGCCAGTTGATCACATAATCCACATAATCGTGGAAATCGAACTGGCCCTCGGCCAGCGGCACCAGCTTCGCGTCGCGCCAGTCGGTGATATACACGTCATGGTTGGGCAGCATCCGCTCCACCGTGCCGCGCAGCAGCGTGGCATAATGGCCCGACATCGGCGCGACGATCAGCAGCTTGGGGTCATCCTCCCCGGCGCCGATGCGCTCGAACCGCTTCAGCTGGCCAAAAGGCTTCCGGTCCACCACCACTTCGCGCACCGGCGTCTGCTTGCCGTCAATGATGGTCGAGTGCAGGCCAAAGCCCGGCTTGCCGCGCGGGGCGGAGGCATGGGAGAACACATCGAGCGCGGCGGACGCCACCTCACCGATGCTGGTGTAGGCAAAGGGGTTGGCCGGATTCGCCCACCAGTCCGAACCGAGTCGGGCAGCGGCGCTGGCGCCGGCCAGCCAGCCTCGCTGCATTTCATAAGCGCTATACAGCATATAGGTCACCTCATTGGCTCAAAATCATCATATAGGCTCAAAATTATAAATGGTCTTACGCTAACGGCCGGCTGAGCGGATATTGCCGTCGCCCGCCATCAGCTTCTGCCCTACGCTACCCCATTGAGGGGCCGTGTCCATAGAATTGTGCAGTGCGGCATGCCGCGCTAGAAGCGATGCACATCTGCCGAGGAGGAAAGACGCATCATGACCGAAGCTTCACTTGCAGGCCGCAAGGCCGCTGTCACCGGTTCCACCAGCGGCATCGGGCTGGCCATCGCGCACGCGCTCGCGCAAGCCGGCGCGGATGTGGTGCTGAACGGCTTTGGAGACGCTGCGCCGGCCATCAGCGCGGTTTCGGCCCATGGCACGGCGGTGCATTTCGTCGGCGCAGACCTGTCGGATGGCGCGGCGGCACAGCAGTTCGTGATCGATGCCCAGGCGGCGCTCGGCGGGCTGGACATTTTGGTGAACAATGCCGGAATCCAGCATGTGGCACCGGTGGATCAATTCCCGGACGCCAAATGGGATGCGATTATCGCCATCAATCTATCCAGCAATTTCCACACGATGAAGGCCGTGATTCCCATGATGAAGCAGGCCGGCTGGGGCCGAATCATCAATATCGCATCCGCGCATGGGCTGGTCGCTTCGCCGTTCAAATCGGCCTATGTGGCGGCAAAACATGGCGTGCTGGGCCTCACCAAATCCGCGGCGCTCGAACTGGCGGAGACGGCGATTACGGTGAATGCCATCTGCCCCGGCTTTGTGAACACGCCGCTGGTGGCCGGCCAGATCGCCGATCAGGCCAAAGCCAATGCCATGAGCGAGGAGCGGGTGGTGAAGGAAATCATCCTCGCCAGCCAGCCGACCCGCCGCTTCATCCAGCCCGAGCATGTGGCCGCGATGACAGTGTTTCTGTGCACCGAAGCGGCCTCCGGCATGACCGGCTCGGCCTATTCGATGGATGGCGGCTGGACCGCGCGCTAGCGGTCCAGCTAACGGTATAAATAGTCCCGCGTGATGGGCACAGCGTCCCGCTCGCGGGACAGTTGCAGCTGGAACACGGCATGGTCGTCGTGGCGGAAGGCGATAATCGCGCCGGCCAGATAGAATTCCCACATGCGATAAAAGCGCTCGTCATACAGCGCGACAATCTCGGCGCGTTTTGCCGCGCAGCGTTGCAGCCAATGTTCCAGCGTTTTCGCATAATGCAGCCGCCACATCTCGATATCGGCCTGCCACAGCATGGCCCGCTCCAGATGGGGCGCGATTTCCGAAAGGGCCGGGGTATAGCCGCCGGGGAAAATATATTTCGCGGTGAAGGGATCAGTGGACCCCGGCCCCGACATGCGGCCGATCGTATGGATCAGTGCCACGCCATCGGGCACCAGCAATTCGCCCACCTTCTCGAAAAAGGCGCGATAATTCGGCCGCCCGACATGCTCGAACATGCCCACCGAAACGATGCGATCGAACGACCCCGCAACATCGCGATAGTCCATCAGTTCATAGCGAACCTTGCCGGCCATCCCCAGCGCATCGGCCTTCGCACGGGCATATTTCAACTGTTCTTCCGACAAGGTAACGCCCAGCACCTCGGCCCCCGACACCCGGTGCACATGCCGCGCCATGCCGCCCCAGCCGCAGCCGATGTCCAGCACCCGCATACCCGGCTTCAGGCACAGCTTGCGGACGATATGGTCCAGCTTGTCGCGCTGCGCCCGATCAAGATCCGAATCCGGGCCATCATTGCCGGGCACGAAATAGCCGCAGCTATATTGCCGCTCCGCATCCAGAAACAGGTCATAGAGCGCATCGGACAGGTCATAATGATGCGCCACATTCTGTTTGGAGCGCACCCGGTCGTTCAGCTCGCTCCAGCGCGCGGCCAGCCGCTGCTGGCCCCACAGGCTGGCGCGCAGCGCATTGTCGCGCGAAAAACGCAGGTTGCGGCCAACAAGGTCGAGGAGATCGAGGATGCCGCCATTTTCGATGGTGAGCGCGCCATCCATATACGCCTCGCCCGCGCCGAGCGCCGGGTTGCGGCCGATGCGCGCCGCCGTGCGCCTGTTCGCCAGCAGCAGCTTCAATGGCGCCGCGTCGGCCGCGCCATAGCGGCGGGGCGCCGCCCCCTGGACGCGGATTTCCAGCGCGCCTTCCCGAATCGCGCGGCGAAGCAGTCGATCAAGCAGCCACATGGGTGTTATCTGGCCCATATTCCCGCCTGCATGCAAGGCATTGCACCGCCATGGGCCATGGGCCATCACTACGCGCCAAGGAGTTTTCGCCATGCGCATCGCCGCCCTCGCCCTCGCTTTCCTGCTCGCCGCGCCCGCCTTTTCCACAGACCGGCCCGGCGACCCGGTCTTTCAAGGCCGCTCGCCCGTGGTTGCCGCCAATGGCATGGCGGCAACCGCCCATCCGCTCGCCAGCCAGGCGGCCGTGGACATTCTGCGCGCCGGCGGCTCCGCCGTGGATGCCGCCATCGCGGCCAATGCGGTGCTGGGGCTGGTGGAACCTACCGGCAATGGCATCGGCGGCGATCTGTTTGCGCTGATCTGGGACCCGGCGACCCGCAAGGTCGTGGCGCTCGACGCCTCCGGCTTTGCGCCGATGGCGCTGGATGTGGCGGCGCTGCAAGCGCGCCATCCCGATGGCCAGCTGTATAACTGGGGGATGGACAGCGTTACCGTTCCCGGCGCGGTGGCGGGATGGGCGGCGCTGCACCAGCGCTATGGCAGGCTGCCGCTATCCACGGTGCTGGCGCCCGCCGTGGCGCTGGCCCGCAGCGGCTTTCCGGTGTCGCCGGTGATTGCGCGCGGCTGGGCGATGAACTTCCGCCGCTTCACCCGCGAAAAGGCGCGCATCGAGGATGCCGATCTCGCCTGGCAGCTATATGCGCCGGGTGGCGCTGCGCCGGAGGCCGGGGAGCGTTTCACCAACCCCGATCTCGCCGCCACGCTGGAGATGATTGGCCGGGATGGTGCCGCGGCCTTCTACAAGGGCGCTTTTGCCACCGATATGGGCGCGCATTTCGCCCGCCATGGCCGCGCCATGGCGGCGTCAGATCTGGCGCGGATGGAGGCGCGCTGGGTGACACCCATCTCCGCCCCCTATCGCGATGTGACGGTGTGGCAGATTCCGCCCGCTACACAGGGGCTGGCGACCTTGCAGATGCTGCGCATCCTCGATCGCTATGATCTGAAATCCATGAGCGAGCCGGACCGGGCGCATCTGCTGATCGAGGCCAAGAAGCTCGCCTTTGCCGACCGCGCCCGTTTCATCGCCGATCCGCAGAAGGTGAAGGTGCCGGTGGCGGCGTTGCTGGCGGATGGCTATATCGCATCGCGCGCGGCGCTGATCCGCATGGACAGGGCGATGCCCGCCACCGTGCCCGCCGGCGATCCGGAGCGGGCCGAACATAGCGACACCACCTATCTGACCACGGCGGACAGCGGCGGCATGATGGTGTCGCTGATCCAGTCCAACTATGCCGGCATGGGCAGCGGCATCGTGGTGCCGCGCGCGGGAGCGGCACGCGGCACCTGGGGCTTCATGCTGCAAAATCGCGGCGCGCAATTCTCGCTGGCGCCCGCTGCCGCCAACAGCATAGCGCCCGGCAAACGGCCGTTTCACACCATCATCCCCGGCATGGCGACGCGCGGCGACGCACCATGGCTGGCCTTTGGCGTGATGGGGGGCACGATGCAGCCGCAGGGCCATGCACAAATCCTCATCAACCTCATCGATCTGGGCATGAACCTGCAAGCCGCCGGCGATGCGCCGCGCATCCGCCATCTGGGCAGCCCCGATCCGGACGGCGGCATCGGCGACGGCGTGACGCAGGACGGCGTGCGGCTGGAAACCAGGTTCAGCGACGCCACGCGCGCCAGCCTGGCGGCGCGCGGCCACCGGCTGATCGCAACGCCCGAAGATGTCGGCGGCTATCAGGCCATCATGTGGGACGCAAAGCACCGGATGTGGTGGGGTGCCTCGGAAATGCGAAAGGACGGGATGGCGCTGGGCTATTAAGCAAGGCCGGCCCTTATATTGCGCGGGGAAGGATATTGTGCGGGGAAATGGTGCACTGGACGGCAAGGCCGGCATGCCCTCCCCTGCCTTCCCGCCCACCTCTCAAATTGCTTCCCGCTCCCTGTCATCCCCGCGAAAGCGGGGACCCAGTCGCACCGACCTACAGGAAACGTCGGAACGAGAGGTCATCTCCGCGAAACGCTCTTTGTCATCCCCGCGAAAGCGGGGCCCCGGTCCTCACCTGGGAGCGCACAGGCACCTGCCGGGTTCCCGCGTTCACGGGGAAAAAAGCCGCAGTTGGGGAATGGCACAAAAAAGGGCGGCGCTGTTTCTGCGCCGCCCCTCCTTGTTCATCACCGGCCAGTTCATCTCAGGCCAGTTCATACCCGCACGGTCAGCCGATGTGGCGCATGGCCAGACGGCGGCGGCGGGAAGCGGCACCAACCAGACCGAAGCCGGCGATCAGCATCGCCCAGCTGGCCGGTTCCGGCACGGGTGAGGTGAACACCAGCACGCCGTTTTCCAGCACCGGCAGGTTCAGCACATTGCTCTCGAACGGCAGTTCGTCCTGGCAGGTATTGTCCAGCGCGGTGGTCAGCGAGTCGGCGACGCCGCTGAGTGCGGCCCGCATCGGCTGCAACTGGCTGACGCTGCCGGCACCACGGCCAACGGGGTCGCGCACGCAGGCGAAGCCGACGATCATGTTGCGGCTCGTCTCGTCGTTGATGACAGCGCGGGACCAGCTTTCGGTGGTGATGCGATAGCTCACAACGGCGGTGGCGCCAGGCGCCAGCAGCGTCGGGAAAATCACCTCGAACGGGCTGGTGTTCCATTCATAGACATAGCGATAGTCATCAATGCCATCCAGCGCGAAGTCCTGCAACGCGACCGACAGATGATCCTGGCCCGCCGGACCGAAATTCTCGATGAAGCTGATGCCGCCGGGCGTTTCCGTCATCAGGATGCTGCCGCCGATGGAGCGGATCAGCGCGCCATCATAAAGCACTTCGAAGGCGAAGTTGACGCCGGCGATGCCGCCCATGGTGGAGCCGGCCGCTTCGTGGAAGCCGGAGAAGCCGGAGCCGTCTGTCACCGCCTCGCAATCCGGCAGTGCCAGACCGGAACATCTGCCCGGACCGAATCGGCCGACGTAAAAGCCGAAGCTCGATTCGAACAGGGTTGATTGCATCCGGTCCAGAATCGGGTCGGGCCCCTCATTGGTGACGCTGATGTCCACCTGGGTCACGGCCTTGGCACCGTTGAAGGCCGAGGCCGACATCGCGCCATTTTCGAAATAGATGGAATCGCTGTTGGATGAAGTGAATGCGGCGAATCCAGCCCCGAAACCAAAGGCATCGGACCGGTAAATGCGGGCAATCGGGTCATCCGCAAAAATACCGGAGCCAGGACCAGGCTCGATAACCAGCGTACCCACCGTGTTGCTGGAAACGGAGATAGCGTCAGCTACCGCCGGAACGGTCATTAGCAGCGCCAACGGCGCAAGCAAAAATCTTGCCCTGTACATCGCGAGACATCCCCCGGTAATTTTACATTTGTTCACAATATCCGTTGCATCGCAGCATGTCGAGTGCCACTTTCTGGATTAACCTCGATATTGTCAGACTCTCAGAGTTTGAGCGCGGCGCAATTTTCCCGCAGGCCCTGGGTGAAGCTGGCGTTCGGCCCCATCGTCCGGTCCAGCATGGCAAGGCCGGCGGCGCATTGCTGCCGCGCTTCGTCCTTGCGGCCGATGCCCGCCAATATGGTGGCGCGCGTCACCATGGCCTCGCCGATATTGGGATGCTCGGCACCATAGCTGGCGGCGTAATTGATGATCGCATCATCCAGATAGGCGATGGCATCCTTTGTCCGGCCCAGTTCCAGCGCCACCTGCGCCCGATAATATTCGGCGATGCCGATATTGTGATGCGGGCCGCCATAGACCTGCCGATAGGCGTCTACCGCCTCCTCCAGCGCCCGGTCGGCCTCGCGGTTGCGGCCGCGCGCATGCAGGATCGAGCCTTTCAGCGACAGCGAATCGGCGCGGATCGGGTTGGTCTGGTCCAGCAGGTCGGTGAAAATCCCGATGGAAGTGTCGATGCGCGCCTCGGCCTCGGCATAATTGCCGGCGCCATAGGCCGCCAGAGCGCGGCTGTACCAGTTCTTGCCGGTGCGCAGGTGCCGCGCGCCCTGAAAGCGCACCAGCAGATCATTTGCCGCTGCCAGCGCCTTCTCCGCCTCGTCATTGCGGCCAAGGTCCACCAGCGCATTGCCGCGCAGGTCCAGCAGATGCCCCAGCCGGCGCGGATCATTATCGTCAGCCTGCCGCAGATAGGCGAGCGCCCGGTCATAATCGATCAGCGCGGCTTCGGCATTGCCCTTCGCATAGGCAATCTGCCCGCGGGTTGCCGCCAGTTCGGCCCGTTGCAGCAGATGCTCCCCCTGCGCGGTGCCCAGCAGCCGCTCGGCATTGGCGAGGGTGCCGCGCGCACGATCGAGCTGACCGCGCTTGATATGGGTGGTCGCCAGCGTCAGCAGGGCAGACGCGCCCTCCGGCCCGGCGCGCTTGATGGCGGGCAGCGCACGGGCGAGCGCCACTTCGGCTTCCGCCAGCAGGCCAAGATTGTTGAAGGCCCGGCCCACGGCCGACACCAGCCGCGCCTCGATCTCCGGCTGCTCGCGCAATTCGGTGCGGGCGCGGTCCGCGCTGCGGCCAAGGATGGTGACAAGGCTGACGGTGCGCGGATTTTCGGTCGCGGGGTTGGTGAGTTCGAAGGTGCCGATAAGATAGTCGGTGGCGGCGCGGGCGGCGGCGGTTTCGCGCCTGGCGATCTCCCGCTGCTCCACCGCGGCCCGGCGCTGGATTTCGGCATAGGCCGCCAGGCCGGAAGCCAGCACCATGCCGACAACGGCACCGGTGGCGACGATGGTGAGCCGGCGGGCGCGGCGATGGGCTTCGCGCTGCACCAGATCATCAAGCCGGACGCCGGTGATGCCGGCGATCAGCTTTTGCAGCGCCAGCCGCTTGCCGTCTCCCTGCGGGCGCCCGTCCGCGGCAATCGGCTCGGCGCGGTCGTCGGAGATGCTGCCGTCCGATGCCAGCCGGTAACGCAGGGCGCGGGGGAAGGCTTCGTCGGTCTCATGGCCGGCCGCATCGCTGGACCAGGGCTCGCCGCCGACGATCAGCGCCAGCACCCGATCTTCACCGTGCAGCGCCTTGTAGCTGCGGATTTCCTCATTCACCCATTGCGACGCGCTGGCCGCCGGCGAAGCGACGACGATCAGATGTTCGCTGTTCGCCAATGCAGCGCGCAACTGTACGCCAAGGTCTGCGGCGGCACCCAGCTCGTCGCGGTCGCGGAAGATCGGCACCAGCCGCGCTGGCACTTCGCCCTTGGCCGTCTGCGTGCCGACCAGCGCTTTTGGAATGCGATAGGATTCCAGCGCCTTGTGCAACCATTCGGTCGCCGCCCGGTCACGGTGGCTATAGCTGATGAAGGCAATATAACGGGTCAAACAGGCGCATCCCCAATCGGCGGTTGACCCTAGCGATTAACCATCATTCGGGCAATTGTCGCATTTGCACAGTATTTTCTGCCGCAGGCACCCCCAATTATGCGGCAACGCGGCAACAGTCCGACAATCTTGTAACATTAATGACACGCCCCCCTTGCCCTCACCCGCATCGGCATGCTGAATTTCAGATTAACACAATCCGGCAGCGGCCCGATGCAGGCCGCCGCTCTCCAGCAAGGGGCTAACTATGACGAAAACCTGGCTCGCCGCCGCTCTTGGATGCAGCATAATTGCAGGCCCGGCCCGGGCGCAGACGGCCGCACCCGAGCCGGAAGCCATCATCATCACCGGCTCCCGCATCAAGCGCGTGATCGAGGACAGTGCGCTGCCGCTGCAAATCTTCACGACCGACGACCTGCGCCGCGAGAGTGTGAACAGCCCCGAACAATTCATCGCACTGCTCACCGCCAACGGCAATGGCCTCGACAATCTCGCCTCCAATGGCGATGTGGTGTCCGGCGCCGCGCGGGGCAATAATGGCGCATCGTCCGCCAATCTGCGCGGACAGGGGGCGTCCGCCACGCTCATCCTGCTGAACGGCCGCCGCGTGCCGGCGCATGGCCTGAACGGCGGCGTGGTGGATGTGAACCAGATACCATTGTCCGCGGTGGAACGGATCGAAGTGCTGAAGGACGGCGCGTCCGCCATCTATGGCACCGATGCCGTCGGCGGCGTCATCAACTTCATCACCTACAAGAATTTTCAGGGCAGCAAGGCGTCGGGCTATCTTGATATGACCGAAGGCGGCGGCGGCAATATCTGGCGCTTTTCCTTCATGGGCGGTGCCGGCGATCTGGACAAGGATCGCTATAATATGATGTTC
Source organism: Sphingomonadales bacterium UBA6171 (assembly GCA_002422985.1). GTDB lineage: Bacteria > Pseudomonadota > Alphaproteobacteria > Sphingomonadales > Sphingomonadaceae > Sandaracinobacteroides. Next base: position 3,176 of record DITZ01000073.1, on the reverse strand, counting down.
GCCGCCTCCATTTCCGATCACAAGATGCTGCGCGGCAGCCAGCGCGATTTCGTCGACACCTTCCAGCCCGAACGCGGCCTTTCCGTAGACACGCGCGGCACGCCCTTTGCCACCATCTTCCCGCTCGGCGTCTCGCCCAACAGCCCGCTGGGCACCATCATCAATTCGGCCGGCGTCGCCCCCTTCATCCCCGGCAGCACCACGGTGCGCGCCGGCGGCGGCATCAATCCGCTCGATCTCCCCGGCAACCTCGGCTGCAACGCGGTGGAAGGGATGGACAGCTACGACCATCTGCTGTGGGACAGCCCCACCGCGCAATTCGCCTGCGCCTGGGATACCGGGCAGGCCGCCGTCATCCAGCAGCCGCTGCGCACCATCTCCTTCCTCGGTCGCGGCACGGCCCGCTTTGGCGCGCATGAAGTAACGGCGGAAATCACCGGCTCGCAGGCCGAATCCGCGAAGCTGTTCTCCGCCAACCAGATGACATCGAGCGCGTCGGCCGCCGCCACGGCGCTCAACTATGTCTATCCGCGCAACGCCAACAGCGCGGCGGTGTATGACCGGGTATTCAACCAGCTGGTGAATGTGTGGCCGGAACTGGAAGCCCGGCGCGGCCTGCCAATGGCCATGCGCTGGCGCTGTCTGGAATGCGGCCCGCGTGAACTGGAAACCCGCACAGACACGCTGCGCGCCGCCCTCACCTTCGCCGGCCCCATCGCCGGCGCATGGGAATATGATGCCGGCATCAGCTACGGCAAGAGCGAGGCGTCATCGCAACTGGGCCAAGGCTATTTCTACACCCGCACCGTGCGCGACGCGAACGGCAATATCATCGTCAACGGCATGGTCGATGCGCTCAACACCGGCATCATCAACCCCTTCCTGCTGCCGGGTGAAAGCCAGTCGGATGCCGCGATGGCGCTGATCGCCGCCACCTCGGCCGCCGGTGTCACGCTTTATGGCGGCAAGTTCGGCCTGTGGCAGGTCGATGCCTCGGCCGCCGGGCCGCTGTTCGAAATTTGGGGTGGCACGGTGCAGGCCGCCGTCGGCGTCGACTGGCGGCGCGAGGAATATAGCTTCAACGGCGACGCCCGCGCCGCCACAGAGCGGCCGCCGATCTTCAACGCACCGTTTGATGATGCCAATGCGCTCGATGGCCGCCACCGGATCGTGAAGGCCGCCTACACCGAAGTCCTTGTGCCGCTGTTCAAGGGCTTCGAGCTGACCGGCGCGCTGCGGATCGACGACTATACCGGCTTTGGCACCACCACCAATCCGAAGATTTCCGCCCGCTATCGTCCGGCCAGGCAGATCATGTTCCGGGGTTCCTATAACACCAGCTTCCGCGTGCCCACCTTCAACCAGCTGTTCAACGGCGTGCTGGAGTCGCCCTACAGCGGCCGCGATCTCTATGATCCCGCCAAATGCTCCGCCGGCCGGGTGGACAGCACCGTGCCGGGCTGCGAGGTCATCACCCCCAACATCTTCACCGGCGGCCGCGAGACGCTGGGGCCGGAAACCGCGCGCCAATTCTCCGCCGGCGTGGTGTTCGAACCCATCCCCTCCGTCTTCCTGTCGGCAGACTGGTGGCACATCACCCGCGAAGGCAAGATCGACATCCTCACCCTTCAGGACATGGTCGCCAATTACAGCCTGTTCGAGGATCGCTTCATCCGCGACGGCACCGGCACCATCACCGCGATCGACCGCACCTGGGTGAACAGCGGCGAAACCACCACATCGGGCATCGAGTTCAGCGGCCGCGCCGGCGGGCCGATGTTCACGGGCGACTGGTCGGCGGGCTTTGATGGCTCGCTGCTGCTGAAGAAACGCTCCCGCCTCGTTCCGGGTGCCCCCCAGGGTGCGTCCGAAGTCGGCCGCTTCACCTTCTCCGGCGACCTTGGCCTGAAGTGGAAGCATAATCTGTTCTTCACCTATGCCGAAGGCCCCTGGACGGCATCGCTCTCGCAACTGTTCCGTTCGGGCTACACCAATCAGGAGCTGCCGGGCGTTACAGCCGGCCGCGTCAGCCCGCCAGACCTGCAAGTGAAGGTGGAGGATTATATCACCTATAATCTTTCCGTTGGCTACAAGCCCAGGGAGTGGCTGCGCCTGACCGCCGGCGTGAAGAATCTGTTCGACAAGGACCCGCCGTTCGCCATCACCTATGACAGCAACAGCGGTGCCGGCAGCAGCTGGGAACCGCGCGTGGCCGATCCGCGCGGCCGGGCCTATACGCTGCTGGCGGAAATCCAGTTCTGACACCGACCAGTTCTGACAGGCGCGGGGGCCGCCACTCATCATAGAGAGGGCTGCCCCCATTGCCCCGCACATGGCACCACCATAGCAGGATGGAGGCCAGTGCATGACGACCCACAACCGCTACCCGCTGCTGTTCAGCCCGCTTGATCTGGGCTTCACCCGGCTGAAAAACCGCGTGCTGATGGGCTCCATGCACAGCGGGCTGGAGGAAATGCCAAACGGGTTCAACCGCATGGCCGCATATTATGCGGAGCGCGCGGCCGGCGGCGTCGGCATGATCATCACCGGCGGCATCGGCCCCAACCAGGAGGCGCTGGGCGGCGGGGCTAAGCTTTCAACGCCAGAGGAAGCCCAGCAGCATCATATCGTGACCCAGGCGGTGCACGCTGCTGATCCGCAGGTGAAAATCTGCCTGCAAATCCTGCACGCCGGGCCGCTGGCCGCCTCGCCGGATTGCGTCGCGCCCTCGGCCGTGCGTTCGCGCATTGGCCGCTATGTGCCAACCGCGCTGGACGCGGCGGGCATAGAAAAGCAGCTCGCCGATTTCGCCACCTGCGCCGCGCTGGCGCGGGACGCCGGCTATGACGGCGTCGAAATCATCGGCTCGGCCGGCTATCTGCTCTCCACTTTTCTGGTCGAAAAAACCAACCTCCGCACCGATATATGGGGCGGCGCTTATGAAAACCGCATGCGCTTCCCCGTGGAGGTCGTCCGCCGTGTGCGCGCCGCCGTCGGCCCGGATTTCATCCTGATCTTCCGCATCGCCGCCATGGACATGCTGGAAGGCGGCATGAGCGAGGAGGAGGTGATCCTGCTCGCACAGGCCGTGGAAGCGGCCGGCGCCACCATCATCTCCACCCATTTCACCTGGCATGAGGCCCAGGTGCCCACCATCGCCACCATGGTGCCGCGCG
>DITZ01000111.1 GCA_002422985.1 Sphingomonadales bacterium UBA6171 | reverse complement strand
TCGACCTGCCGCGGATGAAGGCGGGTGGCTTTGTCGGCGGGTTCTTCGCCGTCTACATCCCCTCGCCCAAGGCGCATGACTCGCCCGATTTCGAGGCGGTGATGAACAACCCGCCCTATGACCTGCCGCTGCCGGACCTGATCGGCGACGCGGCCGCGATGCCGGTGGCGATGGCGATGGTGGGGCATCTGATGTGGATGGAGCGGACGGGCGCGCTGGCGATCTGCCGCAGCACGGACGATATCCGCGCTGCGATGGCGGCGGGCAAGATCGCCGCCATCCTGCATATGGAGGGCGCCGAGGCGATCGGCGAGGATCTGGACGCGCTGCATGTCTGGCACGCGGCGGGGCTGCGCAGCCTTGGCCCGGTCTGGTCGCGCCCCACGGTCTTTGGCCATGGCGTGCCCTTCCGCTTTCCGGGCGAGCCGGACACAGGCCCGGGACTGACCGAGGCGGGCAAGCGGCTGGTGGCCGAGTGCAACGCCTTGAAAATCATGATCGACCTCAGCCACCTCAACGAGGCGGGCTTCAACGATGTCGCCGCCCTGTCGGATGCGCCGCTGGTCGCCACCCATTCCAACGCCCATGCCGTCACAAGGTCCACCCGCAACCTGACCGACCGGCAGCTGCGGATGATCGCGGACAGCAAGGGCATGGTCGGGCTGAACTACGCCACCTCCTTCCTGCGCGAGGATGGCAAGCAAAGTGCTGACATTGGCTGGGAGCCGGTGCTGAAGCACATGGACCATCTGCTGTCGGTGCTGGGGGAGGATCACCTCGGCCTTGGGTCCGACTTCGACGGCGCCACCATTCCGCAGGGCATCGGCGATGTGGCAGGCCTGCCGGATCTGCTGGAGGCGTTCCGCGCCCATGGCTATGGCGAGGCGCTGATCGAGAAGCTGGCCTGGAAAAACTGGCTGGCAGTGCTGGACCGGACCTGGGGCTGACGCATGGTGCCGGTCCTGCGCAATGAAGGTGCGCGGCGGCTGTTCCTGCAGCGCCACGCGCTGGCGGAACCGGCTGCGGGGCCGGCCAAGGGTGATGACCTTCTGGCGCTGATCGACCGGCTCGGCTTCGTGCAGGTAGACAGCGTCAATACGGTGGAACGCGCGCATCACATGATCCTGTGGTCGCGCCGCCCCGCCTACCGGCCCGGGAACCTGCGGCCGCTGCTGGAGCGGCGGCGCGAGCTCTTCGAGCATTGGACCCATGACGCGGCAGTGATCCCGACGGCCTTCCTGCCGCACTGGCGGCTGCGATTCCTGCGCGATGAGGCGCGGATCCGCGAGCGCTATCGCAGCTGGCAGGGCCCGGAGTTCGAGGCGCGGCTGGCGGATATTCTGGCCCATATCACCGCGAACGGCCCTGTCGCCAGCGGCGAGGTCAGCCTTGGCGAGGAGCGTCCCCAGGGCGAGGGCCCGGGCTGGTGGAACTGGCATCCCTCCAAGACCGCGCTGGAATTTCTGTGGCGGACCGGGCGGTTGGCCGTGTCTCGGCGCGAGAATTTCGCCAAGGTCTATGATCTGGCAGAGCGGGTCTATCCCGAGGCGGCGGACCTGCCGGAGGCCGAGACCATCGACTGGGCCTGCAACGCCGCGCTGGACCGGCTGGGCTTTGCGACCTCGGGCGAGATCGCGGCCTTCTGGGCCAAGGTGACGCCGCTGGAGGCGAAGGCCTGGTGCGCGGCGGCGCTGGCGCGGGGGCGGATCGAGGAGATCGCGGTGGAGGGCGCGGACGGGGCGCTGCGGCGCTGTTTCGCGCGGCCGGGGGTGGTCGGCGAGGCCGCGGGGCTGCCGGAGGCGCCGGCGCGGCTGCGGGTGCTGTCGCCCTTCGACCCGGCGCTGCGGGACCGGGCGCGGGCGGAGCGGCTGTTCGGCTTTCACTACCGGATCGAGATTTTCGTGCCCGAGGCACAGCGGCGTTATGGCTATTACGTCTTCCCGCTGCTGGAGGGCGACCGGCTGGTGGGCCGCATCGACGCGCGGGCCAAGCGGACCGAGGGACAGTTGCAGGTGGCGGCCTTGTGGCCTGAAAACACAGTGAAATTCGGGCGGCAAAGGCTGACCCGGCTGGAGGCGGAGCTGGCGCGGCTGGCGCGGTTTGCGGGGTGCGAGACGGTGACTTACGCGCCGGGATGGCTGCGCGAGGGCTGATCCCGACATGGGCGCGGCGCGGGCGGGATAGACGGGGGGCTGCGCCGCCGCAAGTTTGGGGCATAACCCCTTGGAGTGCCCCGCAGATGCAGCCAGTGACCTACCGGGCCGGGATCGGCCTTGTCGTGCTGGCGGGGGTGCTCTGGTCGCTGATGGGGCTGATCATCCGGCTGATCGACGAGGCGAATACCTGGCAGGTGTTGTTCTGGCGCTCTGCCGGGATGGTGCCGGTGCTGTTCTGGGTGCTGTCGCGGCGGTCTGGCGGCGCACCGTTTGCGCGTTTGAAATCAAGCGGTTGGGCGGGCGCGATTGCAGCGGCGGGGCTGGTGGCGGCCTTTGCCGGGGCGATTTATGCGCTGCAGGCGACGACGGTGGCGAATGCGATTTTCCTTTATTCCGCGGCGTCCCTCTTCACCGCGATCCTTGCCTGGCCGGTGCTGAAAGAGCCCGTGCAGCCGGCGACATGGGTGGCTATCGCCTTGGCATCGCTGGGGATTTTCGTGATGGTGCGCGAGGGGCTGGCGATTGGCGCAGGCGATGGCAACATCGCGGCGCTGGTGTCGGCTGCGGGCTTTTCGGCCTTCACGCTGGCGGTGCGCCATGCGCGGGCGCTGGACCTTGCCTCGGGGGTGTTCCTGGGCGGGCTGGCCTCCATGGCGGTGGCGGCAATTGTGCTGTGGAGCCAAGGGGATAGCGTGCTGGTGCCGGTGCGCGACGCCCTGATCGCCATGGCAATGGGGGCGCTGGTGCTGGGGTTCGGGATGGCCTGCTACACCGCCGGAAGCCGGGCGGTTCCGGCTGGCGAGCTGGCGCTGCTGGGGCTGGTGGAGGTGCTGCTGGCGCCGCTGTGGGTCTGGGCCCTGCTGGGCGAAACCGCCAGTGCGGGCACCTTTGCGGGGGGCGCGCTGCTGCTGGCGGCGATCACCGGCAATGCGCTGTGGCTGTCGCGGCGGCGAGGTGTGGGGGCGGTTCAGGCCTGACCGGAATCCATATGGAACCCGTATGGAAACCATATGTATAGTGAATGGCTCGGGAATTGCGCCATCACCACGGCACAGTCGCGCCTGAGTAGTCGAAGAACCCGCCTGAGTGCTGAGGCGTCAGACCGTCCAGCACCGCGAGCAGGTCGGTCGCGGCGCGGGTGGGGGTATGCTTGTCATGGCCGTAGCCTTCGGTGAAGGGCGTCGCCACGGTGCCGGGATGCAGGGCGGCGACGATGGCCTGCGGGTGGGAGCGCGCAATCTCTATCGCCGCGCCGTGCAGCAACTGGTTCAGCGCGGCCTTGGAGGCGCGGTAGGAGTGCCAGCCGCCAAGCGCGTTGTCGCCGATGGAGCCGACCCGGGCCGAGAGCGCGGCGTAGACGCAGCGGCGGTCGCGGGGCATCAGGCGGAGCGCGTGCTTGAGCACCAGCGCCGGGCCGAGGGCGT
>DITZ01000112.1 GCA_002422985.1 Sphingomonadales bacterium UBA6171 | reverse complement strand
ACGCCCTCGGCCCGGCGCTGGTGCTGAAACATGCGCTCCGCCTGATGCCCCGCGACCGCCGCTGCGTCTACGCCGCGCTCTCGGCCCGGGTCGGCTCCATCGGCGACAATTCTCTCGGCGGCTGGCACTCCTACCGCGCCTCCAAGGCCGCGCTGAACCAACTGCTGCATGGCGCCGCGATAGAGATTGCGCGCTCGCACCCCCAAGCCATCGTCGCCGCCCTGCACCCCGGCACCGTGGCCACGCCCTTTACCGAAGGCTACGGCCATGACAAGCACAGCCCCGCCCGCGCCGCGACCGATCTGCTGGCGGTGCTGGACGGGCTGACCCCGGCGCAATCGGGCGGGTTCTTCGACTACTCAGGCGCTACCGTGCCGTGGTGAGGGGCAATTCCCGAGCCATTCACTATACATATGGTTTCCATATGGTTTCCATATGGGGTCCGGTCAGACCTGAACCGCCCCCACACCCCGCCGCCGCGACAGCCACAGCGCATTGCCGGTGATCGCCGCCAGCAGCAGCGCGCCCCCCGCAAAGGTGCCCGCACTTGCCGTCTCGCCCAACAGGGCCCAGACCCAGAGCGGCGCCAGCAGCACCTCCACCAGCCCCAGCAAAGCCAGCTCGCCAGCCGGCACCGCCCGGCTTCCGGCGGTGTAGCAGGCCATCCCGAACCCCAGCACCAGCGCCCCCATTGCCATGGCGATCAGGGCGTCGTGCGCCGGCACCAGCACGCTATCCCCTTGGCCCCACAGCACAATTGCTGCCACCGCCATGGACGCCAGCCCGCCCAGGAACACCCCCGAGGCAAGGTCCAGCGCCCGCGCATGGCGCACCGCCAGCGTGAAGGCCGAAAAGCCCGCAGCCGACACCAGCGCCGCGATGTTGCCATCGCCTGCACCAATCGCCAGCCCCTCGCGCACCATCACGAAAATCCCCAGAGATGCCAAGGCGATAGCCACCCATGTCGCCGGCTGCACAGGCTCTTTCAGCACCGGCCAGGCGAGGATCGCCGTGAAGAGGGACGCCGCGGAATAAAGGAAAATCGCGTTCGCCACCGTCGTCGCCTGCAGCGCATAGATCGCCCCGGCAAAGGCCGCAACCAGCCCCGCCGCCGCAATCGCGCCCGCCCAACCGCTTGATTTCAAACGCGCAAACGGTGCGCCGCCGGATCGCCGCGACAGCACCCAGAACAGCACCGGCACCATCCCGGCAGACCGCCAGAACAGCACCTGCCAGGTATTCGCCTCGTCGATCAGCCGGATGATCAGCCCCATCAGCGACCACAGCACCCCCGCCAGCACGACAAGGCCGATCCCGGCCCGGTAGGTCACTGGCTGCATCTGCGGGGCACTCCAAGGGGTTACGCCCCAAACTTGCGGCAGCGCAGCACCCCGTCTATCCCGCCCGCGCCGCGCCCATGTCGGGATCAGCCCTCGCGCAGCCATCCCGGCGCGTAAGTCACCGTCTCGCACCCCGCAAACCGCGCCAGCCGCGCCAGTTCCGCCTCCAGCCGCGCCAGCCTTTGGCGCCCGAATTTCACAGCGTTTTCAGGCCACAAGGCCGCCACCTGCAACTGCCCCTCGGCCCGTTTCGCCCGCGCGTCGAGGCGCCCGACCAGCCGGTCGCCCTCCAGCAGCGGGAACACGTAATAGCCATAGCGCCGCTGCGCCTCGGGCACGAAAATCTCGATGCGGTAGTGAAAGCCGAACAGCCGCTCCGCCCGCGCCCGGTCCCGCAGCGCCGGGTCGAAGGGCGACAGCACCCGCAGCCGCGCCGGCGCCTCCGGCAGGCCCGCCGCCTCGCCCACCACCCCCGTCCGCGCGAAGCAGCGCTGCAGCGCCCCGTCCGCGCCCTCCACCGCGATCTCATCGATCTGCCCCCGCGCCAGCGCCGCCGCGCACCAGGCCTTCGCCTCCAGCGGCGTCACCTTGGCCCAGAAGGCCGCGATCTCGCCCGAGGTGGCAAAGCCCAGCCGGTCCAGCGCCGCGTTGCAGGCCCAGTCGATGGTCTCGGCCTCGGGCAGGTCCGCCGCCTCGGGATAGACCCGTTCGGCCAGATCATAGACCTTGGCGAAATTCTCGCGCCGCGAGACGGCCAACCGCCCGGTTCGCCACAGAAATTCCAGCGCGGTCTTGGAGGGATGCCAGTTCCACCAACCCGGCCCTTCCCCTTGGGGGCGCTCCTCGCCAAGGCTGACCTCGCCGCTGGCGACGGGGCCGTTGGCGGTGATATGCGCCATAATATCCTCCAGCCGCGCCTCGAACTCCGGGCCCTGCCAGCTGCGATAGCGCTCGCGGATCCGCGCCGCGTCGCGCAGGAAGCGCAGCCGCCAATGGGGCAGGAAGGCGGTCGGGATCACCGCCGCGTCATGGGTCCAATGCTCGAAGAGATCGCGCCGCCGTTCCAGCAGCTCCCGCAGGTTCCCGGGCCGGTAGGCGGGGCGGCGCGACCACAGGATCATGTGATGCGCGCGTTCGACCGTGTTGACGCTGTCTACCTGCACGAAGCCGAGCCGGTTGATCAGCGCCAGAAGGTCATCACCCTTGGCCGGCCCCGCCGCAGGCTCCGCCAGCGCATGGCGGTGCAGGAACAGCCGCCGCGCATCGGCATTGCGCAGGACGGGCACCATGCCTCAGCCCCAGGTCCGGTCCAGCACCGCCAGCCAGTTCTTCCAGGCCAGTTTCTCGATGAGCTCCTCGCCATAGCCATGCGCGCGGAACGCCTCCAGCAGGTTCGGCAGGCCGGCCACATCGCCGATGCCCTGCGGAATGGTGGCGCCGTCGAAATCCGAGCCGAGCCCGAGGTGATCTTCCCCCAGCACCGACAGCAGATGGTCCATGTGCTTCAGCACCGGCTCCCAGCCGATCTCCGCACTCTGCTTGCCATCCTCGCGCAGGAAGGAGGTCGCGTAGTTCAGCCCGACCATCCCCTTGCTCTCCGCGATCATCCGCAGCTGCCGGTCGGTCAGGTTGCGGGTGGACCTAGTGACGGCATGGGCGTTGGAATGGGTGGCGACCAGCGGCGCATCCGACAGGGCGGCGACATCGTTGAAGCCCGCCTCGTTGAGGTGGCTGAGGTCGATCATGATCTTCAGGCTGTTGCACTCGGCCACCAGCCGCTTGCCCGCCTCGGTCAGTCCCGGGCCTGTGTCCGGCTCGCCCGGAAAGCGGAAGGGCACGCCATGGCCAAAGACCGTGGGGCGCGACCAGACCGGGCCAAGGCTGCGCAGACCCACGCCATGCCAGACATGCAGCGCGTCCAGATCCTCGCCGATCGCCTCGGCGCCCTCCATATGCAGGATGGCGGCGATCTTGCCCGCCGCCATCGCAGCGCGGATATCGTCCGTGCTGCGGCAGATCGCCAGCGCGCCCGTCCGCTCCATCCACATCAGATGCCCCACCATCGCCATCGCCACCGGCATCGCCGCGGCATCGCCGATCAGCTCGGGCAGCGGCAGGTCATAGGGCGGGTTGTTCATCAGCGCCTCGTAATCCGGCGCGTCATGGGCCTTGGGCGAGGGGATGTAGACGGCGAAGAACCCGCCCACGAAGCCGCCCGCCTTCATCCGCGGCAGGTCGA
>DITZ01000032.1:16576-16742 GCA_002422985.1 Sphingomonadales bacterium UBA6171 | reverse complement strand
ACCTGCACGCCGGGGCCGTGGCATATCGGCCGCATGTTTCAGGCGCTGGAAACCCTGCCGATGAACTTCGGCCTGTTCGGCAAGGGCAATGCCAGCCGGCCGGATGCGCTGGTGGAAATGGCCGAGGCCGGCGCCTGCGCCATGAAGCTGCACGAGGACTGGGGCA
>DITZ01000032.1:14397-16479 GCA_002422985.1 Sphingomonadales bacterium UBA6171 | reverse complement strand
GGCGGCCATGCGCCGGACATCATCCGGCTGGCCGGCCTGCCCAACATCCTGCCCTCCTCCACCAACCCGACGCGCCCCTACACGGTGAACACGCTGGACGAGCATCTGGACATGCTGATGGTATGCCATCATCTCGATCCGCGCATCGCCGAGGATGTGGCCTTTGCCGAAAGCCGCATCCGGCGCGAGACCATTGCGGCCGAAGACATATTGCACGACCTCGGTGCCTTCTCGATGATGTCGTCCGACAGCCAGGCGATGGGCCGCATCGGCGAGACCATCAGCCGTTGCTGGCAGACGGCGCACAAGATGAAGGTGCAGCGCGGCAGCCTGCCGGGCGACGACAGCGATGCCGACAATCTGCGCGCCAAACGCTATATCGCGAAAATCAGCATCAACCCGGCCATCGCGCAGGGCATTTCCGCTTATGTCGGCTCGGTGGAGGTGGGCAAGCTCGCCGATCTGGTGCTGTGGCATCCGGCCTTTTTCGCCGCCAAGCCGGCGATGATCCTGAAGGGCGGGATGATTGTCGCGGCCCCGATGGGCGATCCCAACGCCTCCATCCCTACGCCGCAGCCGGTGCATTATCAGCCGATGTTTGGCGCCATGGGGCGCGCGGCGGTGCAATCCAGCCTGCATTTCGTCTCAAAGGCCGGGCTGGAGGCCGGGATGGCCGCCAAATGGCAGCTTGAACGACCCCTTGCTGCGGTGCAAAATGTCCGGTCTGGCATAGGAAAGCGCAGCATGATTCTGAACGACGCCATGCCCCATATCAGCGTGGACCCGGAAACCTATGAAGTCCGCGCCGATGGGGAATTGCTGACCTGCGAACCGGCAGACGAGCTGCCGTTCGCGCAACGCTATTTCCTGTTCTGATGCTCACCGCCCGTGAAATCCTGCCCGGCGGCCATGGCGCGACAGACCGGCTGGTGCTGGCCTTTGACGACCGCCACCGCCGCCGCCTGCGGCTGACGACCGAGGGCGGAACCGGGCTGCTGCTGGACCTGCCGCACGCCACCGTGCTGGAAGATGGCAATATGCTGCGCCTGTCCGATGGCCGGCTTGTCGCCATCGTCGCGGCGGATGAACCGCTGATGCACATATCCGCGCCCGACGCCGCAACACTGGCCCGCCTCGCCTGGCATATCGGCAACCGCCATTTGCCGGCGGACATCCGCGCGTCCGGCATCCGCCTGCGCTGGGATCATGTGATCGCCCATATGCTCGAAGGGCTGGGCGCGACGGTCACGCGGCTGTCCGCCCCGTTCAATCCGGAATCCGGTGCCTATGCCGGCCCGAAAGCCCGCCACGAACACAGCCATGCTCACTGATCAGGGCTTCGCCTGCCTGCTCGCCTGGTCCTCGCCTGCCTACCCGATCGGCGCGTTCAGCTATTCGCACGGGCTGGAAACGCTGGTGGAATCGGGCGCGGTAACAAATGCCGCGACGCTTGCAGACTATATCGACGCCGTGCTGCGCCGGGGCGGGGCATGGACGGATGCGGTGCTGTTCGCCCACGCCCACCGCGCCGGCGATAACGCGCAGGCGCTGGACACCATCGCCGAGTTGGCCGCAGCCTTGCGCGCCACATCCGAAACCGCGCTGGAAAGCCGGCAGCAGGGCCATGCCTTCCTGAAGGTCACGCGCGCCGCCTGGCCCCATGCCGCGCTGGATGCATTTTCCGCGCGAAACCCCGGCCCGGTCGCCCATTGCGTCGCCGCCGCTCTTGCGGCCAGCGCCCACGCCATCCCGCTGCGCCCCGCGCTCAGCGCCTGGCTGCACGGCACGGCCGCCAATCTGGTGTCCGCCGGCGTCCGCCTGGTGCCGCTGGGCCAGACCGACGGGCAGATCGCGCTCGCCAGGCTGCTGCCGGCGATAGCGGCGGTAACCGACGCGGCGCTCGCCACGCCGCTCGACGATCTGGGCACGGCCGCCCCGTTGCTGGAATTCGCCAGCATGGCGCATGAAACCCTCTACACAAGATTGTTCCGCTCATGACCCCCCCCCAACATGGGCCGCCGCCATCCAATGGGCCGCTGCCATCCAATGGTCCGCTTCGCATCGGCATCGGCGGCCCGGTCG
>DITZ01000032.1:0-14331 GCA_002422985.1 Sphingomonadales bacterium UBA6171 | reverse complement strand
GCTGCCCGCACACCGCGATTCGCGAGGATGCCAGCATCAACCTCGCCGCCGTCGATTCCATGGTCGCCCGCTTTCCGGGGCTGGAGGCGATCTTCATCGAATCCGGCGGCGACAATCTGGCCGCCACCTTCTCGCCGGAGCTGGCCGACATCACCATCTATGTGATCGACGTGTCCGCCGGCGACAAAATCCCGCGCAAGGGCGGGCCGGGCATCACCCGCTCCGATCTGCTGGTCATCAACAAGATCGATCTCGCTCCGCTGGTTGGCGCCAGTCTGGACGTGATGGACCGCGACAGCCGCAGGATGCGCGGGTCACGTCCGTTCCTGTTCACCAACCTCAAGGAAAATATCGGCCTGCAAGCCATCATGGACTTCATCGTCACCACCGGCGGCCTGCGCGAACCCGCCACTCCATGAACCGGCCCAGCTTCATCTATCGGGAAAAACGCCTCTATAACAGCTGGGCCGCCAGCCAGACGCTCGAAGACTATGCCCTGCGCTACACGGCCGATCATGCGCGAATCTGGTCCGCCGGCCGCGTCACCACCACGGCGGTCGGCTCCATCGCCTTCCTCGCCAGCGAGGCCATCGGCGCCTCCATCACTCTGGCCTTCGGCTTCGCCAACGCCGTCACCGCCATTGCCGCTGCCGTCGTCATCATGTTCCTGATCGGCCTGCCCATCGCCTGGCATTCGGCACGGCACGGGCTGGACATCGATCTCCTCACGCGCGGTGCCGGCTTCGGCTATCTCGGCTCCACCATCACCTCGCTCATCTACGCCTCCTTCACCTTCCTGCTGTTCGCGCTGGAGGCCAGCATCCTTGCCGTCGCGCTGCGGGCGCTCACCGGTATCCCGTTGTGGCTCGCCTATGCGCTGGCCGCCGGCGTGGTCATCCCGATCGTGCTTTATGGCATGCGCGCCGTCTCGCGGGTGCAGGCCATCACCCAGCCGCTGTGGCTGGTGCTGCAACTGGCCCCCATTCTCTACATCCTCTGGGCCGGCGGGCCATTGCTGGCCGAATGGCAGCAGTTCACCGGCCTTCAGGGTGCGGGGCCGGGCGTCACCCTGCTCTATTTCGGTCTGGCGCTGTCCACCCTCCTGTCGCTGCTGCCGCAGATCGGCGAGCAGGCGGACTATCTGCGCTTCCTGCCGGCCGCCGAAAAGATCGGCCGCCGCCGCTGGTGGATGGCGGTGCTGGTGGGCGGGCCGGGCTGGGCGCTCATCGCCGGCGTCAAGCTGCTGCTCGGCTCGGTGCTGGCGGTGTTCGCGCTGCATTCCGGCCTGTCGGCAGCGCAGGCGCAAAGCCCGACCGACATGTTCCTCGCCATCTTCCGGCAGATGACCGGCGCGCCGGTGCTGGCGCTGCTGCTGGCGGCCGCGCTGGTCATCGTCGCGCAGACGAAGATCAACATCACCAACGCCTATGCCGGTTCCATCGCCTGGTCCAACTTCTTCGCCCGCGTCACCCACAGCCACCCCGGCCGGGTGGTGTGGCTGGTGTTCAACGTGCTGCTGGCGCTGCTGCTGATGCAGATCGGCATCCTCGATCTGCTGGACAGCATCCTCGTCCTTTATGCCATTGTCGCGGCCGGCTGGATCGGCGCGCTGGCGGGAGACCTCGCCATATCCAAGCCGCTCGGCCTGTCGCCGGCCGGGGTCGAGTTCAAGCGCGCGCATCTCTATGACATCAACCCCGTCGGCGTCGGCGCCATGGGGCTGTCCATTCTCGTCTCCGGTGCCGCGCTCGCCGGCGTTGCGGGCCAGACGGTGCAGGCGTTCGCGCCGCTGCTCGGCCTCGCCACCGCCTTCATCGCGGCCCCGGCCTTCGCGCTCGCCACCCATGGCCGCATGTATATCGCCCGCACCTCGCTGACCAACGCGCCCGAAAGCCTCACCTGCATCCTGTGCGAGAACAGTTTCCAGCGCATCGACATGGCGCACTGCCCTTTTTATGCTGCACCCATCTGCTCGCTGTGCTGCACGCTGGAGGCGCGCTGCCACGACAGTTGCAAGCATGAGGCGCGCGCCGGACAGCAGTTGCGCGGCTGGCTGGAAAGCCTGCTCTCCGCCCGGCTGGCGGCCGCCGTCGATGGCCCGGTCGCCCGCTTCTTCGGCCTGTTTGCCATCATGATCGCCGGGCTGGGCGGGCTGATTCTGCTGCTCTGGTCCTTGAATGGCGGCGGCCGGGATTCCGCCGTCACCATGGCGCTCACCAGCGTGTTCCTGCTGTTCACCGTCATCGTCGGCATCGCCGCCTGGATCATCGTGCTGGGCCATCAGAGCCGCCGCGCCGCGCGCGAGGAGACCCGCCATCATATGGACAAGCTGATCGAGGAAATCGCCGCGCATGACATGACCGACGCGCAGCTGCAAAAGGCGCGGCAGGCCGCCGAATCCGCCAATCTCGCCAAGAGCCGCTACCTCGTCAGCGTCAGCCACGAGGTCCGCTCGCCGCTCAACGCCATCTATGGCTATGCCCAGTTGCTGGAACGCGGCGCTGACATCAGCCCCGCTGACGCCGCGCGCGTCATCCGCTCCAGCTGCGAGCATCTCACCAATCTGGTGGAGGGGCTGCATGATATTTCGCAGGTGGAATCGGGCGTGCTCCGCCTCAGCCGCGATACGGTGCCACTGGCCGCCTTTCTGGAACAGCTGGTTTCCATGTTCCGCCCGCAGGCCGCCGCCAAGGGGCTGGCGTTCCTCTATGAGCCGCCCGCCAATCTGCCGCGCCACGCCTATGCGGATGAAAAGCGGCTGCGGCAGGTGCTCATCAATCTGCTCTCCAATGCGGTGAAGTTCACCGACAGCGGCGAGATCGGGCTGCGCGTCAGCTACCGCTCCGACCTTGCCACCTTCGAAGTCTCCGACACCGGCATCGGCATCGCGCAGGACGATCTGCAACGGGTATTCGAACCCTTCGAACGCGGCAGCACGGCGGCGGCCCACCGCCGGCAGGGGGTGGGGCTGGGGCTGTCGATCACCAACGCGCTGGTGCAGATCATGGGTGGCGAAATTGCGGTTGTCAGCACGCCCGGCCATGGCACGCGCTTCACGGTGCGGCTGATGCTGTCGGCGGCCGCGGGTGCCGCGGATGAACCGCGCCGCGCCACGGCGGTTGCCGGCTATGCCGGCCCGCGCCGCGCCGTGCTGCTGATCGACGACGACCCCAATCAGCTGGCCCTGCTGCGCCGCCTGCTGGAGCCGCTGGGCTTTGATGTCGCAACCGCGATGAACGGCCAGACCGGCCTGGCGCTCGCCGCCAGCCACCGGCCGGACATCATCCTGCTGGACATTGCCATGCCCGGCCTGTCGGGCTGGGAAGTGGCGCGCGCCATCCGTATCAATCCGGATATCAGCCCGAAGATCATCATGGTTTCCGCCAACGCGCATGAGTTCCGCCGCGCCAACCCGCAGGACCCGCACGACGCCTTCCTGCTGAAGCCGGTGGAGCTGAACGGCCTGCTCGACACGCTCGCCGGCCTGCTGAAACTGGAATGGACCGGCGAGGATACCACCCCCGCCCTGTCGCCACCCGCCAGCCCGGCGCAGCGCCTGCCGAAAGCCGCCACCCCCTTCCTCACCGAAATCGCCCGCAGCGCCCGCATCGGCCATATGCGCGGCATATCGACCGGGCTTGGCCGGCTGGAAAAGGCCGTGCCCGCCGCCGCCCCGCTGGTGCAGGATCTGCGCGGGCACCTTGATGCCTTTGATTTCCGCGCGCTCATCACCGCGGCGGAAGCAGCGATGCATGGCTGATTCCCGCCCCGGCGGCACCGTCCTGGTGGTGGACGACACGCTCGATTCCCTGCGGCTGCTCACCGACACGATCGAGGCCGCCGGCATGGCGGTGCTGGTGGCAACCGATGGCGAGCGGGCGCTCGCCCTGCTGGCCAATTGTCGTGCCGACGGCGCGCTGCCCGACGTCATCCTGATGGACGCGCTGATGCCCGTGCTCGACGGCTTCGAGACAACCCGCGCCATCAAGGCCGACGCCACGCTTGCGCATATCCCGGTCATCTTCATGACGGGGCTGGGCGAAAGCGAGCATGTGGTGAAGGCACTGGCAGCCGGCGGCGTCGATTATGTCAGAAAGCCGATCCTGCTGGATGAGCTGCTGGCGCGCCTTCAGGTCCATCTCGCCAACGCCCGCATCTCGCACGCCAGCCGCGCCGCGCTCGACACCACCGGCCGGCATCTGTTCGCTTTGTCGGATGACGGCCATATCCTCTGGCTCACCCCCCAGGCCGAACGGCTGCTGGCCGGGCTGGAGCCGGGCTGGCATCGCGACGCCGGACCGGTGCCCGCGCCGCTGACCACCGCCATCGCCCGGCTGATGACCCCCGACAGCCGGCCCGGCAACAGCGCCAGGCTGGAACGCGACGGCACGAGCATCGAGCTGCAACGGCTGGCCGCCACCCGCCCGCACGAGCATCTCTTCCGCCTCACCGCCAGCTGCGAGGCCGCCTCCATCGCGCTGCTGCAACAGCGCCACAGCCTCACCCTGCGCGAGGCGGAGGTGCTGCTCTGGGTCAGCTATGGCAAGCCCAACCGCGTCATCTCCGAAATCCTCGGCATCAGCCCGCGCACGGTGAACAAGCATCTCGAACAGATTTTCGAGAAGCTGGGCGTGGAAACCCGCGCAGCCGCCGCCGCCTTCGCCGTCCGCACGATGACGGTTTAGAGCGCTTTTCGGCCCTAATTGACCCACCGTGATCGCACAACCTATTCGCGCAGCTTCACCGGAATTCGCAGATATCGCACGCCATTTGCCTCCGCTTCGGGAAAGCGGCCGGCGCGGATATTCACCTGGATGGACGGCAGCAGCAGCTTAGGCACCGCCAGCGTCGCGTCGCGCGCCTCGCGCATCGCCACGAAATCCGCCTCGCTCACCCCGTCCTTCACATGCACATTCTGCCGGCGCTGCGCCGCCACGCTTGATTCCCAGCGGTAATCGCTCCGCCCCGGTGCCTTGTAATCATGGCACAGGAACAGCCGCGTCTCGCCGGGCAGGTCCAGCACCCGGCGGATGGAGCGATAGAGCAACCGCGCATCGCCGCCGGGAAAATCCGTCCGCGCCGTGCCATAGTCGGGCATGAACAAAGTATCGCCGATAAAGGCGGCGTCGCTCACCAGATAGGCCACATCCGCCGGCGTATGGCCGGGCACATACAGCGTTTCCACCACCATCCGCCCGATCTGCTGAAGGCGCTGGCCAATCCCCGCCGCCTGATGCTGTTGTGCCAGCTCGTCGAACATGGCGAACTCAGCGCCGGCCGGCTGGCCGAACGCATCGGCCTCTCCCAATTCGCCTTGTCACAGCATCTGGCAAAGATGCGCGACGAAGGCCTCGTCACCTATCGCCGCGACAGCCAGACGCTCTGGTACCGCGTCGCAGACCCCCGCTGCGATAAACTGCTCGCCACCCTCAACCGCCTCTATAGCAAGGACTGACAGCAATAACCTCTCCACAAAAGCCCAGAGCCTGATCGCCGCGGGCGCGCCGGCCTTTGCGCTGCTCTCCGCCTTCGTCGGCAACGGCCTGTTGCTGGCCGGCCTGCTGATGATCGGTGTCGGCCTCTCCATGTTCCGCCCGCGCGGCACGGCCGACGCACCGGATGTCCGCCTCACCCGCGCCAGTGCCGCCAGCCTGCTGCCCCGCCTCATCCCCATCGGCTTTGTCGTCGGCCTCGCCGCCGGCTTTTTCGGCATCGGCGGCTTCCTCATCGTCCCCGGCCCGATGCTCGCCACCCGGATGCCGCTCAGAAACGCCATCGGCGCCTATGTCGTCACGCAGGGCATCCTGGATCAGCGCCCCAGACCCGCACCTCATTCTCAAACAGCGACCGGTGGTACCATGCGGTCAGCGCCATCCGCGCGCCGAAACCAAGTACCACCTTCTTCACCGGCCGTATGGCCGGGAAGGCTCAGCCGGACGATTTCAGAACTGCCGGCGTCCATCCGGACCCGGCCTTCCCGACGATCATAGCCCAATTCCTGTTCACTTTCGCGCGGGGGTTGATTCCGCAAGTCTGCGGGCTATTCTTCAGCGCCGGGGGGTGTGGATTGTGTGGGGCTTAAGCAGCGGTAAAGGGCAAAATCTGGCAGCACTCGGCCTGCTGCTGAGTGCATCCGCATCCTTGTCGCAGACGCCGATGGTGCTGAAGCCCGTGGACGGACAGGCCGCTTTCGACCGGCTGGAGCAGACCCCGGCCGTCAGTGGCGGCGCGATCGCCGGCGTAATGCTGATCGGCCCGGCCCACGGCAAGCGCAACTATCTTTGGCTGCGCTGCCTTGGCACCTGTTCGGGCCGATTCCAGATTCAGGCCAAAAGCGCCGACGCCGGCTGGAAGGGCATGACAGTGGTAAATGGCGGCACCACCCCGCTGCCCTCCAGGGTCTGGGTCCGGGTGGCGCTGCCGATGTCGGCTGATCCTGCAATCGCCGGCATCCGCAACGGGCTTCCCGATGAATCCATCGCCGTGATTGCACGCCCGGTGGACGCGGCAAACGTCGGCATCGGACAGACCAGGCTGCTGGCCGGCTGGTCGGAGCGGCCGGAAACGCCACCCAAGGGTGACATGGTGCAGATTTCGCTGACGGCACGTCAGCTTGTGTCGGCACGGGTGGGGAAGGGACAGACGCTCCCCTGCCAGCGCATCGCCGAGCGTCAGCCACGGGGCTTCACCCATGTCTGCCGGCTGCCCTTGTCGCTTGTGGAGCAGCAGGTGCCGCCGCGCATTCTGATAGAAAAGGACGAGGGCGGCTCCATCCAGCAAAATCCGGTGCCCCTTGGCTGAGGCAGGCGGGGCCGTCGGCTGGAACTCGCCGTTTGTGCTGCTTGTTGTTGCCGGGCTGCTGTCCGGTCTGGCTGGCTATTATTTGTCCGGGCCGACCGATGTGGCCTTTGTGGTATCCGCCAAAACCCGCTCCCTGACAATGGAGTGGTCCTGCCCTGATCAGTTGATCGACTGGACCCTGCCCGCCGGCCCGGGTGGGGGCACGCGGTTCCGCACCAACACAATGGCAGGCTATCTGGCCCTTGGTGCCGAAGCTGTGCCCGGCAGGATTCAGATACGCCCCGGCACCCTGGCCGAATTCCGGCTTGGGCAGGGCGGCGCCCTGCATATCGCGCTTCGGGCGTCGGGGCCGACCGAAGGCGCGATTGCCGAACTTTTTCCGGCGGAAGGCGATTCCAAAGGGGTAACCGGCGAGCTCTATATTATTGTGCCTGCCGGCAGGGAGCCACTCGCGCTGCCGGTGCGCGGCAATATCCGGCTGGGCGGCGTGCTGTCAGACGGGCTGGACGGCTCCGCGATCCTGGAGCAGGCGTCCATCCTGGCGCGCGGTCAGCCGCTCGGCGGAACGGAAACGCGGACCTTCCTGTCAGAGGATGTCGGACCAGGCAGCCTGCTCTATAGCCATCCGGAGCTGGTGCCGCCGCCCGGCAGTGCGGCACAAGCCGCAAAGGGCGGATGGGCGCAATGGTGCCGCACAGCGCCGGGCAAACCGCCGGACTACGCCGTGGGCCTGCTACAGTTCGAGGCAGACGCGCCGTTGCAGGTCGCCTTTATCCGCAACGGGCCGGCCGTAGGGCTGCGAACGCTTGGCGCTGCCGTGCCCGACGACGGCGATGTCGTCCGCCTTTCGGTAACGCGCTGGGCGCTGCTGACATCTTCGGCTTGGGCGCAGACGAGTGTGCTGCTGTTGACCGCGCTGCTGGCAGGCCTGAGCTATCTCTATCAGGCCGGAAACAAACGCATCCGCCTGCACAGCGGGGAACCCGGGAAATGATGCGGCTGTTCCACCTGCTGGTGGCGGCCTTCGCGATCGCCGCCACCGTCACCGCCGGTCCCGTGGCGCTGCACCATGGCGACACCGTCGGCAAAGGCTATGCGTTTCTGGCCGGCGGCCAGTGCGTTCTCCTTACGGCTGCCCATGTCATCGACGGCGCGTCCGAGCCGGTGCAGGTGGCGGCAGACGGTTTTCGCGGCAGCGTCGCGCCGGAACAATGGACGCAGGACCGCACCCATGATCTGGCATTTGCCACCCTTCCATCGGCCGGATTCGCCAGCTGCCGGGAGCCGCTGGAGGAACCCACCTGGATGCGTCCGTTCCGGCCCGCTGCAACTGCCCAATTCCAGACGGTGGTGCGGCAGGCGAACGACCGCACGGAAATCCTCCGTTTCCGCTTCGATGGCGCTACCAGCCGAGAGATCGAGCTGACGACGACAGCCGGCCGTCGTGCCGTGGAACAGGGAGACAGCGGCAGCCTGATAACGCTCGACGGCCGGCCCGTCGCCATTCTCACCAATGTTCAGGCGGGCAGCCCGCAAGTGCTGGCGAAGTCAATCGACCTCGCCTTCGCACTCTGGCGCAATTCGCTGCTGCCGGTGGCGGAAACCGGCCCGGTGCGGATCGCCGTGCGGCTGGACGGCGCAAAGGTTCAGGGGCAGGAAAACGCCACCATGCGCGCCTTTGCAGAGGAACGCATTCAGAATGAACGCGGCTTCACGCTCAGCCGCAATCCCTCAGACCGGGCGTGCCGCGTCTCGCTCGATCTGGTGAACCTGACGCTGGGCAACCGTCCCAACCCCGCCGCGAACCAGCAATGCTCGCAGAAGGGGCTGCTCGGCAAATTCGGTTATGATCTGTGCATGGAGCAGCGGCGGAATGCCCCGCGGCAGCTCTATCTGTTCCAAGGACTGGTAACGGCCACCGTCACCCTGCCGGATGGCCGGATGCAGATTATCAACCTGCAACCCGCCGGCCAATTCCAGCAGGGCATAACTGATCAGCGAACCCAGCAGTTCGAAGGTATCCGCGCATCGCTGGCCGACAGTGCCGGCACCGTCCTGAAGCGCGGGGTCTGCGGCAAGCCGCCAGCAGAAGCAAAGGCGCCGCGCAAGCGCTGAATGACCAGGGATGATGGTGGGCGCGGCAAGGATTGAACTTGCGACCACTGCGATGTCAACACAGTGCTCTACCACTGAGCTACGCGCCCACGAAGCGGGGCCGATAGCGGGCGGCGCGCCTGATGGCAAGACCGGCTATCCGATTCGCCGCTCCGCAATCGCCGTTTCCAGCACGGCGCGCAGCATGTCGGCCGTCAGCCGCCCGATATTCTGATTCAGCCGCGAACAATGATAGCTGTCCAGCAGCACATGGCCGCTGTGCAGCCGGTGCAGCGCGCCATGTTCAAAGCGATGCCTGGGCAGCTTTCCGCCCAGCGCCTTCACGGCCGACTGGTGCGCCACCTGCCCCAGCGCCACCACCACCCGCAGATTGGGCATCCCGCGCCGCAGCTCATCGGCCAGAAATGGCCGGCAGGCGTGGATTTCCGTCACCGCCGGCCTGTTCCCCGGCGGCAGGCAGCGCAGCGCATTGGTCACCCGCACGCCATCCATCACCAGGCCGTCGTTCGCGTCCGCGCCATATGTTCCGCGCGCCAGCCCCAGCGCCGTCAGCAGGCCATAGAGCATCGCGCCGGCCCCATCGCCGGTGAACGGCCGCCCCGTGCGGTTCGCGCCGCGCTCGCCCGGCGCCAGCCCCACGATCGCCAGCCAGGCCTCCGCCGGGCCAAAGGATGGCACCGGTGCATTGTGCCAATCGGGATGCGCCACACGAAGCTGGTTGCGGTGCACCGCCAGTCGGGGGCAGAGGGCGCAGTCATGCGGCGGTTCAACGATCATGGGGCAATGTCTAGCAAGCCCGGCACCCCCGCGCCATGCCGCGTGGTGCCCTCGCCATGCCGCGTAGCGCTCGCATTGGGCAGCAACCGCTGCCATGGCCGCCACGGCCGGCCGGCCGCCGTTCTGCGCGCAGCGGCACGGGCGCTGGCAGAGCTCGGCCTCACCAGCGCGCGTCTTTCTCCCATTATCGCAACCGCGCCCGTCGGGCCGTCAGACCGCCGTTTCGCCAATGCCGTGCTTGTGGGCGGCTGGGCGGGCGATGCGCTGTCGCTGCTCGCCGCGGTCAAAGCTCTGGAGCGCAATTTCGGCCGCCGCCCCGGCCGCCGCTGGGGCGCGCGCGTGCTGGATATCGACATCATCGCCTTTGGCAGCGCGCGCATCCGCCAGCCCGGCCTCTCCATCCCGCACCCGCATATGGCGGACCGGCTGTTCGTCCTCACACCCCTGCTGGCGCTCTGGCCCGGCTGGCGCCACCCGGCCACCGGCCGCACCGTCCGCCATATGGCGCACCGGCTTGCGCGCCGCCGCCCGCAAGATGGTTGATTTGCCTGCCCCGCCCGCCTAAGAGCCTCGCTCCGTCGGTGGATCGGGCTCGTAGCTCAGTTGGTAGAGCAACGGACTTTTAATCTGTAGGTCCCGGGTTCGAGTCCCGGCGAGCCCACCAATGCTTTCAATATCGTAGCGGAATTTTCCTTCCTTTCCCTGCTGGTTGCGAAACCGCCATGGAGGCAGGGGGCAAGCATGGGCGACAGCTTCCAAACGGGCGGCAGGCGGCAGGCGGGGATCATGGCGTTGGCGAACAAAGGTCTGCTGTGCTAGCTGGTCGCTACACCCAACCCCTTGTCGGGAAATATATTTCATGACCGCCTTAGCCTCTCTTTCCGATGCTCGTGGCGATGTCCGGCAGCATTTCGATTTCGCCGAACTATCGTCTCTGCGCCGCGAGATGCTGCTGCGCATTGCATTCCAGAACCTGCTTCTGGTGATGATGGGGCCAATGCTCATTGGCTCGGTTATCGCCGAGATTGCGCTCCCCCGATCATCCGGGCTGGTTATGCTGGGCTTTCTGGTGGCGACCGGGGCCATGTCGCTGATCTGGTGCCACCATGGTGTTCGGCAAGCACAATTGAAGACCTATCTTCTGCTTCTGGAAGCGCGGCTGTCGCCTGCTGGCGGCTGGGAGAATTGGCTCCCGCGCAACCCTGTGGGTGGCATGTTGGGCAGCCGCTGGTTCATCTCCACCAAAGGCGTCTTTCTGGGAAGCCAGGCCGCCGCAATCGCCGCGGCGACGGTTTCAGGTGCCGGGAACCCGTGGATGTGGGGCCCGATCGCATGCCTGCTGTTTTTGGGAACCGGCTTTTTTCTGTTGATCAATCCAAAGGAAGGCCTGGAGGTTCCAGCCCCCTAGCGCGCTTTTCGATCATGTTGACCCGCAGTTCGCAGGGCAAGGGCGGAATTCGCCGCCGTGGAACTAAATAGCAGGGACAGGCCATAGATCGCCCGGCGGAGGCGGATTTCCGCAAGCAGGGCGAAAGTCCCCAAACGCAAGCGGGGTCCGCTCAGCCGGCTGTCGAACAGCAGACGGGCACCATGCACCGGGATGGAGGCCGCAACAGCGCAGCATTTTGCAAACCAGTCAAAGCCACTCTCGCCACGCTCCCTGCCATATAGCCAGGTTTCGCGGGTGATCCGCCGCCAGCGGTCATTCAGCAGCCGGCGTGAGGGCAGGGCCCTGTGGCAGACGATGAGGCCCGGATCAAATGCCAGTTCATATCCTTTTGCCGCAGCGCGATGACACCATTCGACGTCTTCGGACAGGCCGGGGCGAAATGGTCCGACCGCGTCGAAGACATCGCGCCGAACCCACATGTTGGATGTGAGAAGATGGTGATGGCGGCGAAAACTGCGGGCGACATCGAACCCGAACAGCAGGTCAAAGGCGACCGCCGGGGTCATCGGACCATCCCGGACATCCCATGACACCAAGACCGGTCCGCCGACCGCGGCATGGATGGCGAGCATGGCGCGCCCTGTCTGCAACCAGTCGGGATGCGGAAGACAGTCACAATCGAGGAAGGCGAGAAGCTGCCCGCCTGCCGCATTCACGGCTGTGTTCCGGGCATGTGCGGCACCTTGCCGTGGTTCATACACCAGCCGAATGGGCAGATCGGCATATCGGCCGCAGACGGGTTCAATGGCCGGCCGGCCAGCTGTCGCGGCATTGTCGGCGATGATGATCTCGTGCGGCCTGTCGGGAAGGCTCGCCAGCGCGGCCAGGCATCGCTCCAGCCCATCGGCATCGTCGCGGTGCGGTATAATCACCGAGACCGTGCCGGGCGTCACCACAGCCAGTCGCGGTTGCGGCGAAAGCGGCGCCAGCGCGCCTTCAGCCGATCCAGGCGGCGCAAATGGCGATGACGCCTTTCCAGCCGGCGATCTGCGACAAGATTGCCGCCATCCTGACCACGGCTGCGGTAATAATTTGGCACCACCCCCCGATCCTCCATCGGCAGGTGGAAAACCTCACATGCCGCGGATGCCTGAGGCGGAACGATCCACAGCCCGTCGCCTGACGGGACGCGGCCCTCTGCCTGTTCCAGCTTCACAAACTCCATATAGCTTTCAGAGGCCGCATGGTGGCTCACAATACTGGTCTTTGCGGCCTGATAGCTGTGCAGAACCGCCCGGTTGAGCTCGGTAAGCCCGGCGTCCTGCCAAAGCGGGTCTGAATCCCTGTCCAGCCCCAATGCGTCCGCAACCTGGGGAAGCATGTTATAGCGCCGCAAATCGCACAGATTCCGCGATGCGATTTCCGTTGCCATGTAGAAGCCGTTGAACGGCGCACAGGGATAGTCGATGCCCCCGATGGACAGGATCATATTGCTCACCACCGGGACGGCATACCAGCGCAGGGCCAGCGCCCCGACCGCCGGGCAGGACGGATGCGCAATACCGATTTCATGCGCCAGTTCGGGCGGCACCGCATAAAGACGGCGCCGGCCGTCTGCGTCCCGCAGGATGATCGGCAGGATATCAAATGCGGTGCGGACCTCGGGCGGCTGCCAGCCCAGCGCCATTGCGGTTCTTGTCAGTTCGATATTCTGCTGGTCGCCCACTATGTCGCCCTGAATGATATAGCCGGCATATTGCAGCAGTTGCGGGCTTTCGACCGAAACCGGGATGCTGCCGTTCACCACCGGCCGGAAGACGCTGATCATGGAGCGAATGCGCCCACCATTCCATGCCGTCGCCAGATGCGAGAACAGCTGCGCCGCGATGGCATCCGGATCGGTGATGTGGCGGCAATCCACAACGTCCAGCGATTTCCACCACAGCCGGCCGATACAGCGGCTGTGATTGCGCCATGCCACGCGGGCGCCAAATGCCAGTTCTTCGGCACTATGGTCATAATGGCCGGTGGCAGAAAGGCTCTGCCGGACATGTTTCACCCGGTCATCCAGCCATTGACGGTCCAACCCGGCTTCCTGCGCAAACTGTTGCAGGAATATCCTGGCTTCCTCCAGCCGTTCACCATGCCCCAATCGGCGCAATCGGCGGCGGACGGGATCGGAAGCGGCTTTGGAATCTATCCGCACCCTACATCAAGCCATCAAACATCTGGGCCTCGGCCCGCAATCGTCGGCGGTTGATCGCATAGACGGCGGAAAGCACTCTGGCTTTCGCCTGACGATAGGCCCTGTCCTCCGTCTGGCGGTGACGATATCGGGCTTTTGCCATGCGGCTGTCGCGAGACGTCACAACCAGACCCGGCGAGGCGGCCTTCCCTCCGACCAGATTATGCCAAACCGGCGTGTTTTCCATGATCGAAAAATCGTTGAAGCGAATTCTGTCCAGATAGGGCGCATGCGATTCCAGGAAAGCGGCGGTCTTCAGCAGATCCTCCGCAGTCTCTCCGGGATAGCCCTTGAACAGGGTGCAGCGTATCGACAGCCCTGCTTCATGGGCCGTGCGGATGAAGCTGCTGTTCGCCTCCACCGTCGCGCCCTTGTCCATCTGATCGAGCATAGGCTGGCTGCCGCTCTCCAGCCCGAAACTCACGCGCCGCATGCCGGAATTCACCGCTGCCTTAAGCTCGGCTCTGGAAAGGCCGTTGTCGCGTCGCTGGTCGATATGCACTGTTCCAATCCACTGGGCGCCCGGAACCGCCTGCTGGATATTCTCGGTAATGCCGCGCAGCATGGCGGGATTGGAATTGAGCTTCAGGTCCAGGAACAGGAAGTTGCGGGTTCCGAACCGGCGGGACTGCTCCCGAAGTTCCGACAATACCGACTCCAGGCTGCGCGTCCGGTAGGTCCTGCCGCTGGCCGAAACCACATCAGAGCAGAAGGTGCACCGACCCCATTGACAGCCCCTGCCGGTCATGACGGGAATGATCTGCACCGGATAGCGATCCCATGGGAAATCACTGAAATCGGGGATTGGCGATTGATCCAGAAGCCTGAGCGGCGGGGCGGGGCGGCTTCGCCGGCCATCGGGCAGCACGACGCCATCGAAGGCCAGAAGATCGCCGCCACGAACAACGGCCGACGCGATTTCCGGCAGCACAAGATCGACTTCGCCGCCCACAATGGCCGCGATGCCCGGTATGGAGCGCCATGCCTCAGCGGTTTCCGGCAG
>DITZ01000074.1 GCA_002422985.1 Sphingomonadales bacterium UBA6171 | reverse complement strand
GTGCAGGTGGTGGCGAGCGTGCCGTGCGCCGGGCCGGTGCCGCCGCCCAGCATGGTGGTGACACCCGACATCAGCGCATGTTCGGCCTGCTGCGGGCAGATCATATGGATATGGGCGTCCACGGCACCGGCGGTCAATATCTTCCCCTCGCCCGCGATAATCTCGGTGCCGGGGCCGATGATGATGTCAACGCCGGGCTGGATGTCGGGGTTGCCGGCCTTGCCGATGGCGCTGATGCGGCCGTCGCGGATCGCCACATCGGCCTTCACGATGCCCCAATAATCCAGAATCACCGCGTTGGTGATAACGGTGTCGGGCGCGCCTTCGGCGCGTGTGCGCTGCGACTGGCCCATGCCGTCNNATCACCTTGCCGCCGCCGAACTTCACTTCCTCGCCATAAATGGTGCGGTCGGATTCGACGCGGATGATGAGCGCGGAATCGCCCAGCCGGATGCGGTCGCCGGTGGTGGGGCCAAACATGGCGGCATAGGCCGGGCGGGAGAGGGTGACGGCCATCAGCCCATGAACCCCTTCATGGGTTCATATCCCTGAGCGCACCATCCACATCACCGCGAAAGCCGATGACGATGCGGCTGCCGGCGTAGGGGATGAGCCGGACGGTGCGGGTCTGCCCCGGTTCAAAGCGGATGGCGGTGCCGGCGGCGATATCCAGCCGCTGGCCGCGCGCGGCGGCGCGATCGAACAGCAGCGCCGGGTTGGTTTCGGCGAAATGATAATGGCTGCCCACCTGCACCGGCCGGTCGCCGCTGTTGGCCACCGGCAGCTCCAGCACGGGGCGGCCTTCGTTCAGGATGATGTCGCCATCGGCGGGGAGGATTTCGCCCGGAATCACTGGCGGGCTATCATCGGATGGGCCGGTGCACGGTGACGAGCTTGGTGCCGTCCGGGAAGGTCGCCTCCACCTGCACATCGTCGATCATCTCGGCAATGCCCTCCATCACCTGTTCGCGGCGCAGCACATGGCCGCCGGACGCCATCAGCTCGGCCACACGCCGGCCGTCGCGCGCGCCTTCCACCACATGTTCGGTGATGAGCGCGATCGCTTCGGGATAGTTCAGCCGCACCCCGCGCTCCAGCCGGTTGCGGGCGATCATGGCGGCAAGCGCCACGAGCAGCTTGTCCTTTTCCCGCGGCAGCAGCTGCATCAGCAGTGCCACACGGCGGGCAGCGTGGGGGAGAGGCCGAGCGTGGCGGCGCGCAGTGCGCCGGCCGCGCGCACCACCGCGGCGCGCAAGCCGGCGGCGTCGCTGTCCAGAAAGCGCAGGATGAGCAGGCCGTCAAAGCTGGTCGCGCCGGCCGTGTCGCCCGGCGTCAGATCGCGGGCCAGCGGCAGATGGTCTTCAGCGTCGGCCCCGGCATAGAGCAGGGTGGCGAGCGCCCTGGCGTCGCCAAAGCCGAAGGGGCGGCGGGCGAGCGCCTGAAAGTCGCCGGCTGCGTGCAGCGCATCGGCCCAGACCAGCCGGCCATCGCGGCGGATGCGCCAGCTGTCGTGGATCAGCCCCTGGCGGAAGGTCTCGCCCATGGCGGTGCGCCCCAGCACCACGCTTTCGACGGCCAGGAATTTGCTGGAGCCGCTGAGCGTGGCGCAGAGGTGGCGGCGCAGGCGGGTGCGGTCGAACAGGATGGCTTCCTGCGCCAGCCATTCGCACGCGCCACCCGCGCCGATGTCGATGCGGGTTTCGATGCGGATGTCGGCCTCGCCCGGCAGCACGCGATAGCAGCGCTCGGCCGCCTGGGTGGTGATGGTGGCGGCCGCACCGGCGGCGATATGGATGGAAAGCCGCGCCCGGTCGCCACCCGTCAGCCCGCCGCACGTCAGCAGCGATACGGCTTCGGGAAAGCTGCCCGCCGCGCCATCCGGGAACAGCAGCCGGCTGGGCGCGCGCTGATACAGGTCTGTCAGGCCGTGTGGGCCAAAAGCGATCCGCGCTTCCCCGTCAACGCGCTGGTGGCGCGGCGGCGGGGGGGGGAAAGCGGCCATGTCCATGCCCGACATGTGCCGAGCGCCGCCCGTTTCGGGGCATGGGGCATTTGACGTATGGGCGGGCGGCTAGCGTTTCGGGCTGGCCGCCGGTTTCGGGCGCAGATCGGGGCGGGCATAGAAGGGGTCCACTTTGTCGCGCCGGCCTTCCTTTTCGCCCCTTATGCCGGATTCGGGCTGCTTATGCTCGGTCGTCAGTTCCGAGAAATAGCCGATGTCCTTGATGCCGGTCTTGCGCATGGCGATGCCCGTCAGGCAGGCGTGCATGATGAAATTGGCGTTGAGCGCGGTGCGATAGGTGGAATCGAGCATCGGCGCGACCTCCACCAGATCGAAGCCGACAATCTCGTTTTCGGCGCACATCCGGCGCACGATGGTGATGGCCTCGCGCATGGTGAGGCCACCGGGCACCGGCGTGCCGGTGCCGGGGACGAAGGCGGGATCGAGCACATCGACATCGAAGCTGACATAGAGCTTTTTGCCGCCTTCGCGCGCTTCCTTCAGCGCCTGCTCCATCACGGCGGGCCAGCCCTTTTTCTCGATGGTGGGCATGGTGTGATAGCGCATGCCATTGTCGCGCATCCATTCAAAGCCGTCTTTGCCCGGCCAGCCGCCGCGCAGGCCGATCTGGATGAAGTTCCGCGGATCGACATGGCCTTCCTTCACCGCGCGATAGACCGGCTGGCCATGGGTGATGAAATGCACGCTGGCCTTGCCGGCATCATAATGGCTGTCGAAGTGGATGACGCCGAAACTATTCTTGCCATGCACATCGGCCAGCCCCGCGATATTGGGATATTCCAGGCTGTGATCCCCGCCGATGATGAAGGGGATGGCCCCGGTGCGGGCGATTTCGGCCACCCGCTCGCGCACATGGTGGACGGTCAGCTCCGTGGACATATTATCCACTGCGATGTCGCCATAATCGACGATGTTCAATTCTCTCGACGGGTTCACCGCCGTGTACATGTCGATGCGGCTGGCACCCTGCATGGCGCGCAGGGCCGACGGCGCATCCTTGGCCCCGCGATAGCCGGAACCCATGTCGAGCGGCGCGCCGACGATGGCGACGTCCACCTTGCCGGCCACCAGATCCTCCGGATAGACGGCAATCGGCGCATTGGCGAAGGTGGCGATGCCGCTGCGGCCGCTGGCATACCAGCTGGGCCGGAACGGGCCGGGCTCGCGCTTCGGGTCCATCGTGGCGGGCCGGCGCACCTTCCAGCTGTTGAAATCCTCGGCCTCGGTGTTGAGCGGGATGGCGGCCATGTCGGTCTTGGGGTTGAACCTGCCGGCGGCGACCACCTGCATCATGCCGTCGATATAGGCCTCGATCTCGGCGGGAGACAGCCGCTCCAGCCGCTGGAACAATTTGCGTTCAGAGCCGGATATGCCAATGGAATCGTCCGACAGCAGAAAGTCGCGCTTTTCCTTCGACAGCCCCTCGAGCTTGGGGGCGATGTGGGCGGGCACCTCCACCTTGCTTTGCGCGAGCACGCCGCCGGTGATGGTGATGGCGGCGGCTGCCACCAGAAGGCCAAGCAGATGGTTGCGCTTCATNNGGATGGGGCAAACGACGCAGAAGCAGCGTTTCAGCGCTTTTTCGGCGCCGGCCTGTCCCATTCCGAGCTGACCGGGCTGAGATAATGTTCCTCTCTGATGCCGCTGCGCCGCACGGCGAGGCCGGCGAGGCAGGCGTGCACGATATAGGCGCTGTTCTGCGCCGACTTGTAGGTCGGGTCCATCGTGCCATCCAGTTCCACCAGCTCGAAGCCGACCAGTTCGGTTTCGGCACAGATGCGGCGGATGAGCGGCACCACCTCGCGCATGGTGAGGCCGGCAGGCACGGGCGTGCCGGTGCCGACGATGAAGGCGGTATCCAGTACATCGACATCGAAGCTGACGAACACCTTGTTACCATTGGCCTTGGCTTCGTCCAGCACGCGCTTCAGCACCAGGTTCCAGCCGCTTTTCTCCACCTCCACCATGGTGTGATAGCGGAAGCCCTGTTCGCGCATCCATTCGAAGGTTTCCAGATCCGGCCCCTGCGCGCGCAGCCCCACCTGGATATAATCGCGACCCCGCACATGGCCTTCGGAGATGAGGCGATAGACCGGCTGGCCATGGTCGATGAGGTGCGCGCGGCCGCGCCCGGCGTCATAATGGCTGTCGAAGTGGATGACGGTGATCTTGCCTTTGCCGTCCTTGCCCGGCTTGCCATGCACATCGGTGACGCCGGCGATATCGGAATAGGCCAGGCTGTGATCGCCGCCGATCACGAACGGGATGGCGCCCGTGCGGGTGATTTCGGCCACCATTTCGCGCACATGGCCCATGCTGCGCTCGGTGGACATATTATCCACCGCGATATCGCCATAATCCACCATGTTGAGAACGGCCCGCGGGCTGGTCATCGTGTACATGTCATTGCCCGCGCCCTGCCGCGCGGTGCGCATCGCGGTTGGCCCCAGATGCGCGCCGCGGGTGCCCGATCCCATGTTGAGCGGCGCGCCGACGATGGCGACGTCCACCTTGCCGGCCACCAGATCTTCGGGCGTCAGCGCCACGGGCAGGCCAAAGAAGGTGGGGATGCCGCCGCGTCCCTGCACATAGCGATCCAGCGCAAAGGGGCCGGGCGCGCGTTCCGGGTCCAGCCCCTTTGGCCGCTTCACCTTCCAGCTGTTGAAACCCTTGGCCTCTATGTTGAGCGGGATCGACGGCATGTCGGTTTTGGCGTTGAACTTGCCGGCTTCCACCGCGCTCATCATCGCGGCGGCGAACGCGCCCATCTGCGTGGCGTTCATGCCGGAAAGCCGCCGTTCCAGATCAGCTTCCACCGGCACGAAAGACCGCACCGCGCCGGAGCGCAGGAAAGCCGACTGTTCTGCCGGCAGGGTGGTGAGCACCGATTCCACCGCCGGACTGAAGGTCCGCGTGCTTTGCTGGGCGGTGGCCAGGCCGCCCAGCAGCAGGGTGGCGGCGAAGGCGATGGCGGCGGCGGTGCGGTGCCGGGATGGCATGAACAATGTTTTGCCTTTCAGCAGGTGGGGCATGGCTTTTGCGTAAGTGGCTATTTCGTAATCGGGCGGGTGAAAGACACCTCTACGTCAAACACCCCATGCGAGCCGGTAAGGGCCACGGCTAGGCCGAATTGATGGGCAGCAGGTCTGCGGGCGAGGGGGCGACTTGACGGATTCTCCGAAGATGGGCCGGGCACGGAGCGGGGGCTTCATCGTCGCTTTGGCCCTGGCGGGTGCGGCGCCGGGTTTTGCGGTCGCGGCGCTGCAAAAGCTGCGGTCGCCGCATGATTTCGTGCGGGCGGTGGCCGCCTGCCGGTTGCCGCCCGATGTGCTGGTCTTCCCGGTCGCGCGGCTGCTGCCGCTGATCGGGCTGGCGGCGCTGCTGCTGCTGGCCCTGCTGATCAGCCTGCCGCCCTTGCCTTCTTTGCCGGCCCTTGCCTTCTTTGCCGGCGCGGCGGGCCTGGCGCTCTGCACGCTTGTCCGGGCAATCGCCCTCCTCGGTCCGGCGCCATCTGCCGGGCAGATTCCATAAGGGAGCGCTTATGCTGATTGCCTCTACATTCCTGCTCTGGCTGATTGTCGCCATTCTGGTCGTGGCCGTGCTGGCGCTCGCCCGGCAGATCGCCGTGCTGCACGAACGCATCGCGCCCATGGGCGCACTGGTGACGGACGGCGGGCCGAAGGCCGGCGAACCCGCGCCCTTTGTGTCGGCACCGGCGCTGGATGGATCGGTGCGGACGGTGGGCGGCTCCGGCGGTGGCGGCATGCCGACGCTGCTGCTGTTCGTCGCGCCCGATTGCCCCATCTGCAAGAAGATCATCCCCATCGCCATGGTGCTGGCCAAGGCGGAGGGGCTGAAACTTGCCCTGGTGGGCGGCGCGACCGAGGCGGAGCTTGAGGAGATGGCGGCCCGCTTCCGGGTGCAGCGCGGCGATTTCCTGGTGTCGGCGCAACTGGGGCTGGCCTATCGCATCGGCAAGCTGCCGTCGGCCGTGCTGATCGGGGCGGATGGCCGGATCGTGGCGCGCGGGCTGGTGAACAGCCGGGAGCATCTGGAAAGCCTGATTGTCGCGGGTGAAACCGGCTTCGCCACGGCGCAGGACTATCTGAAGAGCCTGCCCGCTTCCGACACCCGCATCCCGGCCCTGCCCGGCCACGCGCACTGACATTCAGGGGGACGAGGCAATGGGACGTTTCGATTTTGACGGCATCGGCGAAAAATTCGCGCGGTGGCTGGCAGGGCGCACCTCGCGCCGCCGCATGATATAGAAACTGGGGATGACGCCGGCCGCCGTGCCGGCCTTTTTCGCTGCGGCACGGCCAGACCGGCTGCATCATGGTGGACGGCAAGCGCGTGCCTATATCATGCGGCTGCCCAATGCGGCGCAGCAGAAACGGTTGGACGCTGCAATCTGGCGGCGGTGATGAACTTCACCACCTTTGAACCGGGCGGCAACTCGGTGCCGAAATCCGCCGTCCGCTTCACACAGGCAGAGGTGCGGGACATCCGCTCCCGGCCGCTGGTGGGGGAATCGCTGCTGGCGCACCGCGCCCGCCTGGTGGGCGGGATGATGCGATTGTGCGGCGCACCCAGGGCGCTGCTGGACTATGGCAGCCCGCCAAGCCGCTGACGGCCGCAAAGCGGCCACAACAGGCAGAATAATCGCCTGAACAGTGCGGCTACGTCAAACACCCCATGGCCAGTGCCGCAGTGCAGCAGGAACGTGGCCCCACACCGCGCGGGTCGCGCGGCAGCAAAAGCTGAACAAAGGGGTGAAACCTATCATGACCGAAGGCA
The DNA here is from genome assembly GCA_002422985.1 of Sphingomonadales bacterium UBA6171. Classification (GTDB taxonomy): domain Bacteria; phylum Pseudomonadota; class Alphaproteobacteria; order Sphingomonadales; family Sphingomonadaceae; genus Sandaracinobacteroides. The sequence goes on along the minus strand of DITZ01000074.1, from coordinate 18,246 downwards.
CAAAAACCGCCACGTCGCACTACCGAACCCTGCTGCTGTCGGCGACAGCGCTGGCCCTCGCCTCCTCCCTGCCGGCCAGGGCGCAGCAGATTGCGGCCGGCGAAGCGGCGGCGGAGGAAACCATCCTCGTCACCGGCACGCGCCGCGAGACGACGCTGCTGGACGCGCCGATCAACATTTCCGCCGTCAGCGCGGAGAAGCTGGAACAGCAGCGCATCTTCGACTTGCGCGACCTTTCGAGCTTTGTGAACGGCATCACCATCATCGACACCGGCGCGCGCTCCACCGGCACGATCGTGGTGCGCGGCCTGGGCGCCGGCGACAGCGGCATCGGCGGCGCGAACGCCGACACCGCCGTCTCCACCTATCTGGGCGAAGTGCCGCTCTATCTGGATTTCAAGCTGATCGACATCCAGCGCGTGGAAGTGCTGCTGGGGCCGCAGGGCACGCTTTATGGTTCGGGCACGCTGGCGGGCGCGATCCGCTATATCCCCAACCGCCCCAATGCCGACGAGGTGTCGGGCACGGCCTATATGAAGGTCTCCGCCACGGAAAACAGCGGCGATCTGGGCTTTACCGGCCATGGCACCATCAACATGCCGATCGTGCCGGGCAAGATCGCGCTCAGGTCCACCTTCGGCTATTTCTTCGAGCCGGGCTTCATCGACTATAATTATGTGCTGAAAGAGCCGGGCGTCTCGCTGCCGCAGCCGGGCGTGGAATCGCTGGGCAATGATCAGCAGCGCTTCGCGAATTTCGTGCGCCATCCCGATGTCAACTTCGAGCGCACCTTCACCACGCGCCACTCGCTGCTGTTGCAGCCGGGCGATGATCTGCGCTTCATCCTCACCTATGCCTATCAGAAGACCGAGACGGACGGGTTCCAGGCCAACAGCGCCGGAGTGATGGGCACCGGCAAATATGAAAATGCCGCCCGTTATCTGGAGCCGCGCACGCGCGACGCGCATCTGATCGCGCTGGAAGTGAACGCCAATCTGGGCGATTTCGCCGAGCTGGTGTCGGCAACCGGCATCACCCGCCAGAAGATGGTGGGCGTGACGGACAATACCGACCTGCTGCTCGATCTGGACTATGATTATGAGCTGTTCCCCGGCTTCTCCTCCTATGCGCCGGGCACGCAGCGCTATGAGCAGTTCAATCAGGAGCTGCGCCTTGTTTCCAAGCATGGCGGGCCGATCAGCTGGACCATCGGCGGCTTCTATAACGAGTTCGAATTCGCCAGCCGGCGCGATGAATATGTGCCGGGCTACGCCGCCTGGGCCGGCATCACCTATCGGCCGGACGATCTGGAATATATCAGCTTCGTCAACACCAAGACGACCGAAAAGGCCGTGTTTGGCGAAGCGACATGGCAGATTACCGATGGCTGGCAGGTAACGGGCGGCCTGCGCTATTTCAAATATGACGCCTTTGCCGAGGGCGGCAGCGATCTGCCCTTGCTGTCGGGCGGGCGCAGGCGCACCCCCTATCCGCTGATCCAGTTCGACCCCAGCCGTATCCGGCAGGGCGACACCAGCGACAGCGGCACGGTGTACAAGCTCAACACCAGCTACAAGATCAACGAGGATCTGCTGATCTATGGCACCTACTCCACCGGCTATCGCATCGGTGGCGTGAACCGGGTGGTGCCCTGCATCATCCCGCTGCCGCCGGGACAGAATCTGTGCGCCCTGCCGGACGAGCTGGCCTATGGCCCGGACGAGACGACCAACAAGGAAATCGGCATCAAATTCGCCCTGTTCGACAAGCGCTTCACCGGCGCGCTGTCGGGCTATCATATCGACTGGTCCGGCATCCAGATCGCCAGCCAGACGATCAACGGCGCGATCGGCATCATCCGCAATGCGTCCAGCGCCACATCCAAGGGCGTGGAGTTTGAATTTATGGCCGAGCCGTTCGACGGTTTCACCATTCAGGGCAATTACGCCTATAATGACGCCACGCTGAAAGATCTGGCGCCGGGCATCGTGGTGACGCGCGGCGGCGGGCTGGTGGATGGCGAACCGGGGGACCGTCTGCCGGGCTCCGCCAAGCATCAGGGCTCGCTGGGTGCCACCTGGACATTGCCGGTGATGGAGACGGATGCGCTCCGGCTCAACTGGACGGCCACCTATCGCGGCGATGTGGTGACGCGCGTGGGCGGCCGCGGCTTTGGCGAGACGATGCCGGACTATACGCTGCACCGGGCATCGGCAACCTATACCCATGACCGGTTCGAGTTCGGCCTGTTCGTGAACAATATCTTCGACACCTATGCGGTGACCGCCGTTGGCCAGACGACCGAGCAGCAGTTTGTGAATGATGGCGTGGTGCTGCGCTATTATCAGAAGTCGGTCGTGCGCCCGCGCACCATCGGCTTTGAAACGCGGATGATGTTCTGAAGCGGGAAGCGCCCCGCCATGCCTTCCGGGGCATGGCGGGGACATTTCCGTCCGGCAGGCGGCCAGACGGTGATGCCGGTCAGACGGCGATGCCGGCGCGTTCCAGCAGCTGGCGGGCGGGTTCCAGATGTGCGGCATAGGCGCGCCATTGCTCCACGGCATCGCGATAGAGCGGACGGCGCACCTGGGCGGCGCTCGGCGTCGCCACCGGCGCGGCGTTGGACTGGAAATCGAGGCAGGCGGCGTCCCATTGCAGCCCGCAATGGTCCAGCAGGCGGCGGGTCTGGCCCTGCTGATCGTCGATCAGCGCCTCATAGCTGAAGGGCAGCACCCGGCCGGGGAATATTGTCTCCCAAAAGGCCATCATTTCGTCGAACAGCAGATAGAAGCGGGCGGTGTCCAGCAGATCATAGCTGTAGGCATAATAGCTGGACGTGGTGGCAAAGAGATTTTTGTAATTGCTCCAGATGCTGTCCATCGGATTGCGGCGCAGGCAGATGATGCGGGCATGGGGCAGCGCGCGGGCGATATAGCCGATATAGAGAAAGTTGAGCGGCAGCTTGTCCACAAAGACCGGCGATTGCGCGCCGGCGTGCTGGCGCGCGCGGGCAAGATAGGCGCGGCCCACATCCTGCGGGCTGAGCTGCGCAGAGGCGATCACGGTTTCCGGGTCCAGCACCAGCCGCGAGCGGGTGCGCGAGAGCCGCTTGATGGCGAGCGGCATGGACTGCAACTCTCCGGCCGACGTGACGGCGGGGTGAGAGGAGAGGATGCGGTCCACCAGCGTCGTGCCGGTGCGGGGCAGGCCGGTGACGAAAATCGGTGCATCCGGCCAATGGCTTTCACCATTGAAAGCCTCGGCCCGGCTGAAGATGGAGCGGAGCGCGAAGGCGTTGCGGCTGTCGCTGTCGATGGAATAGCCCAGTCGCGCCTTGTGGGCGCGATTGCCGGTGGAGAGATGGCGGAAGGCGTCGTCCGGCCGGCCGAGATCCTGATATGCCTTGGCGGCGGCATAATGGATGCGCAACTGGTCTATGGGATCGGTCGCCCGGGTGAGCGCGGCTTCCATGCGCGCGACATGCGCCGATTCCGTCGTCTGGCGGCGCAGCGAAGCCAGCCCCAGATAGGCGCGGCCATCGGTGGGGGAAAGGGTCAGCAGCGCCTCATATTGCGCTTCGGCGGCGGCCGCATTGCCGAAAAACCCCTGTGATGTCGCAAGGTTGAAGCGAAATTCGGCGTTGTCTGGCTGCAAGGCGACCGCGCGTTCGAACAGCGGCAGGGCGGCGGCATGATCGCCCAGCCGCGCCAGCACGCAGCCGATGGTATCGAGCGTCAGTGCGTCGGCGTCGGCGGTCAGCGCGATGGCCCGGTCGGCGGCGGCGCGGGCTTCGGCCTCGCGCCGGTCCATGGTGAGAAGGCGCGCGTGCTGCGCCTGATATTCGGCGACGGCGGGTGCCAGCGCCAGCGCCCGCTCCAGCGATTGCAGCCCGGCGGACAAGCGGCCGCCTTCGGCAAAGGCGATGCCCAGCAGAAAATGGGCGGCATGGTCGGCCGGGTTGCGGGCGGCGGCGGCCGCACAGATCTGCGCGCAGCCGTTCAGGTCTCCGGCTGCGAGCGCCATGCGTGCGCCATCAGACAAGGGCGAAGCCCGCGACCCGCTCCGCCATCCAATAGCCGCCGATGAGACCGACGCCCCAGATGGCGGCCGTCCGCAGCGCGGGTGCGAAGCGGGCGTGGCGCAAGGCCAGCAACAGCAGCGTCATGGCACCCACGAACAGCAGCTGGCCGATTTCCACGCCGACATTGAAGAAGAACAGCGCGCCGAGGCGTTCCTCGTGCAGCACCCCCAGCTCGCCGAGCGCCGAGGCGAAGCCCAGGCCGTGCAGCAGGCCGAAGGCCGCGACGATGATGCGCTGGCGGCGTTGTGCCCCATGCTCCTCCACCGGCCCGCCGGCCAGCAGCGCTTCGCGCGCCATGAAGGCGATGGAAAGCGCAATCACCGCCTCCACGGGCGGGATCGGGATATGGATCAGCTGCAGAAAGGCCGCCGCGAGCGACAGGGAATGGCCGAGCGTGAAGGCCGTCACCATCCACAGCAGATGCCGGCCGCGCGCCAGCAGGCACATCAGGAACACAAAGGCGAGGTGATCCCAGCCCAGCCAGATGTGCAGCACACCCTGTCGGGTGAATTCGCGCGCCAGTTCGGCGACAGAACGGGGCGCGGCGGCGGTTTCGCCCACGGGGATGTCGAGGCCGGCCGCCGAGGGTTGCAGATCGCGGTTGACCGCCGTGCCCAGCACATTGGTGCGGAAATTGCCGCCATCCACCTTCCAGGGCGTGACGATCATATCGCCGGGCCGGAAGGGCCGTTCGCATTCGATTTCAAAGCCATAGCGCACCCGGCCCGCCATGGTCGCGCGCGATGACGAGGCCTGGGTGCAGCCTTCGGGCCAGCGTATTTCGGCGGGTGCGCCAACCGTTTCCGGCACTTCGGCGGTGAAGGCCAAGCCGCCGCCATGCTCGCCCGCTTCCAGCGTGTAGCGGCCCTGCAGGAAGATATCGGCACTGGCGGGCGCGGCGAACAGCTGCGCGGCCAGCAGCAGGACGAAGCATCTAACGGACATCTTTCACTCCATAAACCTTAGTCAGCCGCGCGATTTCGGCATCGAGCGCGGCTTTGGTGGAGACGGCCTCCATGTCGCGGATCACCTGCTCGCGGATGTCGGCATAGGGGATGATGGCGGGGGCCTCGACCGCGGTTTTGCGCACATAATGCCAGCCGCGCGGGCTTTCGATCGGGCCAGCCCATTGATTGAGCGGCAGGTCGTCCAGCCTGTCCACTAAAGACTGGCCGAAAATGCCGCGAATCATGCTGGTGCCATAGCGGGGGAAGGTGCGGCCCACCCAGAAATCATCGCCCGTAATGCGCGCGCCCTGTTGCAGCGATTGCAGACGGGCGGCGGCGGCTTCGGGTTTGGCGGCGAAATAGACATGTTCAAAGCTGGTGCGCGGCTCGGAGCGGTAGCGCGCGATATTTTCGGCATAATAGTTCAGCACATCGGCTTCCACCGGCTCGGGCGGCGCTCCGGTGATGGCAAAGCGCATCTTGTCGATCAGCCGCTTGCGGACGATGCTGTCGGTCAGATGCTCGCCCTTTGCCACCGCCGCGCGGAACAGCAGCTCGTCGGCCACATGTTCGGCCATCAGCTGCGCCCGGTCTTCGGCGCTTGCCGGCCGGCCGGTCAGCGCCTCCCGGTCTGCCACCAGCGCTTTTTCGATGTCGGCGGAATAGACGACCGGATCGCCCGCCGTCACCAGCGCATGGGCCGCAAAAATCGCGCCGCCCGCCAGCAGGAAGATGAGCAGCGGGTCGCCGAGCCACTTTTTCAGCGCCGCGAATTTTTTCGGCGCTTTTTCAGCGGGTTCGGCTGAATATCCTTCTGCCAGGCTGGCCATGGGTTTTTCCGCGCTTCTGTTGTCTGTCATGCCATGATGCTGCCACGGCCGCCGGTCTGCGGCTACGTCAAATGACGCATATCGGCGCGCGCACGCACCTTTCTAGGTGGAAGATATCTTCGGCGGGCCTGTCGCCCTGCCAACAGAGGGGAGCCTTGACGATGCCGCTGATGCCACAGAAGCCCGCGACTATATTTGGCAGCGGCATGGTGCGGCGTGCAACGCTGTCGACCGGGCTGCTGGCCGGCCTCGCCATGCTGCTTGCGGCCTGTTCCGGCGGGACGGGCGACACGGCAGCCGGCGGAGACGCGGTGCCGGTGGGCGTGCTGCATTCGCTGTCCGGCACCATGGCGATCAGCGAAATCGCGGTGAAGAATGCGACGATGATGGCGATCGGCGAGGTGAATGCTGCCGGCGGCGTGCTGGGCAGGCAGATTGCGCCGGTGGTGGAAGATGGCGCATCCGATCCGGCGATTTTCGCGCAAAAGGCGTCCAAACTGGTGGAAAGCGATGATGCCGTCACCGTGTTCGGCGGCTGGACCAGCGCCAGCCGCAAGGCGATGCTGCCGGTGTTTGAACGCACGAAGAACCTGCTCTGGTATCCGGTGCAGTTCGAGGGCAATGAATGTTCGCCCAACATCATGTATTCCGGCGCGCAGCCGAACCAGCAGATTTTGCCGGCGCTGGATTGGGCGAAAAAGGCGGGGCATAATAATTTCTTTCTGGTTGGGTCCGATTATGTGTTCCCGCGCACGGCGAACCTGATCCTGAAAAAGCATATGGAAGCCGCCGGCCTCGGGGTGGCGGGCGAGGCCTATGTGCCGCTGGGCGGCACCGATTTTTCCGGCGTGATCGCCCGCATCGTGCAATCCAGGCCCGACATCATCTTCAACACGCTGAACGGGGACAGCAATGTCGCCTTCTTCAAACAGTTGCAGGGCGCAGGGCTGACATCGGCCAAGCTGCCCGTCATGTCCTTCTCCATCGGGGAGCAGGAGGCACAGGCCATGGGGCCGGCGCTGGTGGAAGGCAGCTATGCCAGCTGGAACTATTTCCAGAGCCTCGATCTGCCGGAAAATGCGAAGTTCGTCGCCGCTTTCAAGGCGAAGCATGGCGCGGATTCCACGCTGACCGACCCGATGGTGCACGGCTATCTGAACGTTTACGCCTGGAAGGCGGCGGTGGAGAAGGCCAGGAGCTTCGCGGTGGACGATGTGCGCAAAGCGGCAGCCACGCTCGGCACCTTCGCCACGCCGATGGGTCCGGTGTCCTTCGCCAATAACCAGAGCCTGGTGCAGCCGGCCCTGGTGGGCAGGCTGAAGGCGGACGGGCAGTTCGAGATCATCTCGACCAGCGAAGCGCCGATCCAGCCCGAACCGTTCGACCAGCTCGCCTTCCCCGGCCAGACCTGCAAGCATTAGCCGGTGGAAGGGCTGGTCCTGCCCCAGCTGTTCAACGGGCTTTCCGTTGCCTCGCTTTATCTGCTGGCGGCGCTGGGGCTGGCGCTGTCGTTCGGGCTGATGCGCGTCATCAACATGGCGCATGGCGAGATGCTGATGCTGGGCGGCTATCTCGCTTTTCTCACCCTCTCGCTGGTGCCGGGCACGGGGGGGATATTGCTGGCCGTGCCGGTCGCCTTTGTTGGCGCGGCGCTGATGGGCGCGCTGATCCAGTTGACACTGGTGCGCCGGCTGCTGGCCCGGCCGCTCGACACGCTGATCGCCACCTGGGGCGTCAGCCTCATCCTGCAACAGGCGGCGCGCGATCTTTTTGGCGCCGTGGGCGTGGAGGTGCGCGCGCCGGACTGGCTGGCCGGCAGCGTGCAACTGGGCAGCATGGCCTTTCCCACCGCGCGGCTGTTCATCCTGCTGGCGACGCTGCTGGTGCTGGGGGCGCTGGCGCTGCTGTTCCGCACCACGCGCGCCGGCCTGCATATCCGCGCCGTTAATCAGGATCGCGCCATGGCGGCGATGCTGGGTATTAATGTGGGCCGTGTGGAGCTGATGATGTTCGCGCTGGGCACCGGCATCGCCGGGCTGGCCGGCGTGATGCTGGCGCTGCTGGGGCCGGTGACGCCCACGGTCGGGCAGAGCTATATCGTGCCGGCCTTTCTGGTCGTTGTGCTGGGTGGCGTGGGCAGCATCCAGGGCACCACCATTGCGGCGCTGATGCTGGGGCTGGTGTCGGCGGTGGCGCAGATTTTCGTGGATGTCAGCGTGGCGCAACTGCTGCTGCTGCTGTTTGTTATCCTGTTCCTGCAGGTGCGGCCGCAGGGCGTGATCACCACCAGCAGCCGCGCGCTCGATGGTTGAGCTGATGCGCCGGCGCGGCCTGCCCTGGCTGCTGCTGCTGGCGGCGCTGGCTGCACCCTTCCTGATGTCGGGCTATGATCTCAATCTGCTGGCGCGCTTTATGGCGATGGCCATCCTGTCGCTGGGGCTGGTGCTGCTGTGGGGCCATGGCGGCATCCTGTCTTTGGGGCAGGGGCTGTTCTTCGGGCTGGGCGGCTATGCGATTGCGATGCACATGAAGCTGGCGGACCTGCCCGGCGGCAGCCTGCCCGATTTCATGGTGTGGACGGGGCGCACCGCGCTGCCCGGCTGGTGGGCGCCTTTTGCCAGCCCGGCTTTCGCGCTGCTGGCGGTGCTGCTGCTGCCGGCGCTGGCGGGGGCCTTATTTGCCTGGTCCATGGTGCGGCGGCGCATCGGCGGCACCTATTTCGCGATCATCACCCAGGCGCTGGCGCTGGCCTTTGCCACCTTTCTCATCAGCCGGCAGGAGGTGACGGGCGGGTTCAACGGTCTCACCGGCTTCCAGAGCCTGTTCGGCTGGCAGCTGGCCGATCAGAAGGTGGGCAGGGGGCTGTACTGGCTGACGCTGGCTTTGCTTTGCCTTGGCTTCATCGGCATCCGGGCGCTGCTGGCGTCGCGCTTTGGCACGCTGTTGGGCGCCATGCGCGATGGCGAGAACCGCATGCGCTTTCTGGGCTATGATCCGGCACCCTATCGCATGGTGGCGTTCGGCATTGCGGCCTTTCTGGCCGGGCTGTCGGGCGCATTGTTCACGCTGCACGCGGGCGTCATCTCGCCGGCGATGGTGGGCGTCGTTCCCTCCATCGAGATGGTGATATTGGTGGCGGTTGGCGGGCGCATGAGCCCGGCCGGGGCGATCTTCGGCACCATTGCGGTCTGCTATGCCCGCGATTTCATCTCGTCGAGCTTCCCCGATCTCTGGCTCTATCTGCTGGGCGCGCTGTTCATCGCGGTTGTCACCTTGCTGCCCGGCGGGCTGGCGGGGCTGGTGCGGCAGCGGCGCGCATGACGACCGCGACCGCAGACCTGTTGCTGGCGGTGGACGGCGTGACGGTGGATTACAGCGGCTTCAAGGCGCTGGATGGCTTCAGCCTCACTCTTGGCCGGCGCGAAACGCGGGTGGTGATCGGGCCGAACGGGGCGGGCAAATCGACGTTGTGCGACTGCATCATCGGGCGTGTGCGGCCAAGCGCGGGGCGCATCCTGCTGCGCGGGGAGGACATCACCCAAAAGCCCGAACATGCAATCGTCGGCGCGGGCATCTGCCGCAAGTTTCAGGCGCCCGGCGTGCTGGCGGCATTGAGCGTGGCGCAGAATCTGGCGCTGGCCGCGCGGCGGGACCGGCGCTGGTGGAAAGCGCTGGGCACAGGAATGAGCGCGGCCGAGCAGGAGACGGTGGCAGCGGTGCTGGCGGAAATCGACCTTGCCGGCCGGCGGGAGGTGCTGGCCGGCACCTTGTCTCATGGCGAAAAACAATGGCTGGAAATCGGCATGGTGGTGGCAACCGGCGCGGAACTGCTGCTGCTGGATGAGCCGACCGCCGGCATGGGGCCGGCGGAGACCAGCCGCACGGCGGCGCTGATCCGGCGGCTGGCGCAAAGCCGGTCGGTGCTGGTGATCGACCATGACATGCGCTTTGTGGAGGAACTGGGCGCACAGGTGACGGTGATGCACCAGGGGCGTTTCCTGTTTCAGGGCGGCATCGCGGATGTGCGCGCGGATGCACAGGTGGCGCAGGTCTATCTGGGGTCGCACAGATGAGCGGCGCGGCGCTGCGGCTGGAGGGGCTGGCGGCGGCCTATGGCCAGAGCCGGGTGCTGGACGGCATTGATCTTTCGCTGCCATCGGGCGGCGCCATGGCGCTGGTGGGCCGCAATGGCGTGGGGAAATCGACGCTGCTGGGCACCATCATGGGGGTGCGCACGCAGGTTGGCGGCCGGGTGCTGCTGGACGGGCGGGACATGACGGGGTTAAGCCCCGATGCCCGTGCACTGGCGGGCATCGCGCTGGTGCCGCAGGGGCGGCAGATTTTCCCGCATCTTTCCGTGATGGAGAATCTGGAGACCGGGCTGGCGGCGCTGGGCCGCCGGGGGCGGCGCGCAAAACTGCCCGCCATGCTGTTCGATCTGTTCCCCAAGCTGCGGCAGGTGGCGGGGCGCAAGGGCGGCTTTCTGTCGGGCGGGGAGCAGCAGCAACTGGCCATTGCCCGCGCGCTGGCCGGCAGCCCCGGCCTGCTGCTGCTGGACGAGCCGAGCGAAGGGGTGCAGCCCAATGTGGTGGACGAAATCGAGCGCGCCCTGACGCTGGCCCGCGCCGAAATGGGGCTGACCATATTGGTAGTGGAACAGAATCTGGGCTTTGTCTGGCGGCTGGCCTCGCATTATGCCGCCATGGACGGCGGGCATATTGTGCAGGCCGGGGCGACATCGGGCACGGCGGTGGAGGATGTGGCGCGGCTGGTGCGGATTTAGGGGCGTCAGCGCAACTTTGCTGACCCTGCCCCCCGCGTCTTCCACAGCGAAAACCCGATCCCGGCCGCCAGAATGGCAACGGTCACCCCCAGGCTCCAGGTGGCCGGAAACTTCCCGCCCTCCAGCGCCAGCACATCGGCCAGCACAATCTTGGAGCCGATGAAGATCAGCAGCACGGCCAGGGCATATTTCAGATAGTGGAAGCGGTGCACCATGGCAGCGAGCGCGAAATAGAGTGCGCGCAGACCCAGGATGGCGAAGATGTTGGACGTATAGACGATGAACGGGTCGCTGGTGATGGCGAAGATGGCCGGCACCGAATCGACCGCAAACACAAGATCGACGAACTCGACCATGATGAGCGCCAGCAGCAGCGGCGTCATGAACCAGACAGGCTTGCCGGTGGCGGGGTGCGGCAGGCGCACCAGAAAACGGTCGCCGTGCAGCGCATCCGTTACATTGAAGCGGCGGCGGATAAAGGCCAGGACGGGGGAGGCGCCGACGTCATAGGCCTGTTCGGCCATCAGCCACATCTTTACGCCGGTCAACACAAGGAAGGCGGCGAACACATATAATATCCAGGAGAATTCGGCTATCATCACCGCGCCAAGGCCGATCATGAGGCCGCGCAGGATGATCACGCCGATGATGCCCCAGAACAGCACGCGGTGCTGATAGAGGCGCGGGATGGCGAAGAAGCTGAAGATCATCGCGATGACGAATACATTGTCCATGGCGAGACTTTTCTCGACGATGAAGCCGGTTACATATTCCCGCGCGGCCTGTTCGCCCAGCTGCCACCAGATGAAGCCGCCGAAGCTGAGACCCAGCATGATGTAGCCGGCGGAGAGTCGCAGCGACTCCTTCACGCCGATTTCGCGATTTTCCTTGTGGAGCACGCCCAGGTCGAGCGCCAGCAGCGCCACGACGACACCGAAGAAGCTGAGCCACAGCCATATGGGTGTGCCCAGCCAAAAAGACTGCAAAATATCCATAAACCCCTCATGTCGCTTCACGACGCCGCGTCAGCGTCGGCTACTGCCTTCGCTTCCGACATCACCGCGCGCGCCCGCGCGGCCAGAGGGGCCCGGAACAGGGGCGAAGTTAGGGCCCTTCTGTGCCGTTTCAAGGGGTGGAAGCGGCGAAAATCAGCTTTTCGGGTCGCTCCTGACAGCCAATGGGTCGGCGCAGACCGGGAGAAGATCCTGAAGGCTGCCGCCATCCTGGACAGCGCGGCGCAGGAGATCGAGCGGCTCTAACGCTGCGCGAATGAATCCACATCGGCCATGGTGAGTGGCCGATAGAGATGCGGAAACAGCAGGCCGCCGCGCGACTTCTCCCAGCGAAGGGCCGGGTCGGCGGCGGCGTTGATGTCCGCCACGACCAGCCCCGCTTCGCCGGCGAAGTGGCGGGCCAGCGTGCCTTCCAGCTGATCGGCGGTGGAGAGGTGGATGAAACCGTCGCGGATATCATCGGCCGAGCCGTCGAACCGGCCGGCGGCGGCGAAGGCGGACCATTCCTGCGGGCGAAAAATCTTGAAAATACGGTTTCGCTCTTGGCTCATTCATCCTGACTGGCGTAGAGCGTGAAGCGATGCAAGATGAGCGCGACAACGGCGCGGCCCGCTGGACGGTCGTGATCCCCTATTTCAACGAGGAAGCTTTCCTTCCCGCAACGCTGGCGTGCCTCTCGGCACAGCGCTATCGCCCGTTCCGGCTGGTGCTGGTGGACAATGGCTCGACCGACGCCGGGCCGGCCTGCGCGGCGCGCTGGGCGGCAAAGCAGCTGGGCATCGAGACGATCCTGCTGAGCGAGGAAACGCCGGGGCAGGTGCATGCGCTGGCGCGCGGCATCGCGGCGGCCGACACCGAATTTCTCGCCATTGCCGATGCCGACACCTATTATCCGCCCGACTGGCTGGCCAATGCCACCCGGCTGCTGGATACCGCGCCCGCCAGGACCATCGGCTTTATCGGCCATGACATCCGCACCCGGCCCTACAGCCTGCGCGCGCGGCTGAAACGGCGGTTTTACAGCCATGTCGCGCCGCTGATCATGCCGCATCAGGCGCATGGCGGCGGTTATGCGCATCTGTTCCGCACCGAACCGTTCAAGGCGTCCGGCGGCTATTCGCCCGGATACTGGCCCTATGTGCTGAAGGATCATGAGCTGGTGCACCGGCTGTTCAAACAGGGGCATGTCGCGATGCACCCCAGCCTCTGGGTGCAGCCGTCAGACCGGCGGGCAGACCGGCGCGCCGTGCGCTGGACGCTGATCGAGCGGCTGCTCTATCACGCCACACCGCCGGGCCTGAAGGACTGGTTCTGGTATGGCTTCATGGCGCGGCGCTTTCAGGCGCGCGGACAGCGGGATACCGTGCTGCGCCAGCGCGGATGGGGGACGGACAAGGCCCGGACGCGGGCGTATTATATGCAGGACAGCCCAGGGTCCCCGCTTTCGCAGGGATGACCATGTCGTCGGCAATGATGCCGGCACCATTGGCCCACAGCGCCACCCGGAAGGCACGCGGTGCCAGCGCGTCGGGGACCGGCAGCGATTCGAAGAAGATGGCCCGGCAACTTTGCCGGGGCGACGGACGGGAATATCGCCGGCGCGCGGCGTTGACGGGCCGGACGCTGGCGCGGGCGGAGTGCATAATCGCCATTGCGCATCCCGATTTCCGCGCGCAGCCAGGATTTGAACGCCAGGATTTGAACGCATAGATGACGCGGCGCACGCCATCGCGCAAAGGGGATATTGATGCCAGATTCCAGTCCATCCGCTGCTGTCCTGTTTGACGCCCGGGACGATGGCATTGCCATCATCACCCTGAACCGGCCGGAGACGCACAATGCGCTGACGCAAGAAGTGCGGGACGGGCTGTTCGCGGCGTGGGACCGATTCGAGCGCGACCCGGCGCTGCGGGTCGGCATCCTGACCGGCAGCGGCGACAAGGCTTTCTGCGCGGGCGGCGACCTGAAGGAGATGGTGGAGCGCGGCCTCACCGTGCCGCCGCGCGACATGTTTCCGGTGCCGGGCGATTCGATCACATTGTCCAAACCGACGATCGCGGCCGTGAATGGCGTCGCTTTTGCCGGCGGCTGGATGATCGCGCAGGCGTGCGACCTGTGTGTGGCCAGCACCAGCGCGCGATTTGCGGTGACGGAGGTGAAGGTGGGGCGCAGCTCCCCCTGGGCCGCGCCGCTTATTCATATGATCCCGCAGCGCATCATGATGGAGATATTGCTGACCGGGAATCCGATCAGCGCCGGGCGCGCCTATGAAATCGGGCTGGTGAACCGGCTGGCGGCGCCGGCGGAGCTGCTGGCCTGCGCCATCGGGCTGGCGCAGGAGATATTGGCCGGTGCGCCGCTGTCTGTGGCGGCGGCGCGCGAAACGGTTTTGCTTTCAACGGAAATGGGGCGGTCGGCGGCATTGATGGCCGCCCGGCGCGCGTCGGACCTCTGTTATAACAGCGAGGATGCGCGGGAAGGGCCGCGCGCCTTTGCCGAGAAGCGTTCGCCCGACTGGAAGGGGCGATAGGTCGGTTCGGCCCGTTTCGGGCGCAACCTTGCCGGCCCTTGCCTTGACTTTCGCGGGCCTTGCTCGCATCCGCAGCATGGCCGCCGGAACGGTCCTGGCGAGAGCAGTCAAAGGATGTTGCGGGCATGGACCTGATGAAGTCGGCCTTCCCCTCCTGACATGCTGAAGCGCATCCCCAGGGAATTGTTCGCCTATGGTGCCAAGGGCGTGAACGTGCTGGGCGCGTTTGTCGCCACCATGATCATCGCGCGCCTTTCCGGCCCCGGCACGGTGGGCGAATATGCCATCGCCATCCAGACCGCGCAGCTGTTCTGCGTGCTGGCGCTGGGCGGCTATGACATGCTGTTCCTGCGCCAGCTGGCCGGCGATGTGCGGCAGGGCAATCTGGCGGGCGCGCGCGGGCTGACGCGGCAGAACTTCCGCATGCTGCTGCCGCGCATCCTGCTGGTAACGCTCGGCTATCTTGGACTGGTGCTGGTGTTCGAGTGGCTGCACTTCATGAACCTCAACATGGCGTCGATGCTGGTGGGCGGCGCCTATATGGCGCTGCTGACGGTGAGCGTGTTCCTGATCATCATCATCCGCGCGACCGGGCAGGGCATCATCGGGCAGGTGCTGGACGGGTTGCAGTCGCTGCTGCTCGCTTTCTGCCTTGGCGGGCTGTTCCTGGCCGCCGCCCAGCCCAGCTCGACCCAGATTCTCTGTCTGACCGTCATTTGCATGGCGCTGACGGTGGGCGCGATGATGGTTTTCGCCGGCCGCCACTATCTGCGCTGGCCGCAGCCCGAACATCCGCCGGAGCGGCCGAAATTCCAGCTGGCGCTGCCCTTCCTGTCGATGTCGGTGGTGATGGCGCTGTCGGCCTGGCTGCCGCTGATCCTGGTGGAGGCGCTGATGACCTCTACCGAAGTGGGGCAATATCGCGTCGCCTTCCAGTTTGCGCTGACGATGAATGTGATCACCATCACCGGCTCCAACTTTGTCGGCCCCGGCATTGCGGGCGATTTCCGCATCGGCCGGCTGGATTTGGCCTGGCGCCGCTATCGCCGAACGACCATCATTTCGCTGATCCTGGCCGCGCCGCTGCTGGTGCCGATGCTGGCGGCACCGGAGCTGCTGATCCATTACACCTTCGGCCCGGACTTTATGGCCGCCGCCGGACCGCTGCGCTGGCTGGCCGGCGGGCAGCTGGTGTCGCTGGCGGTCGGGCCGGTGGGGATTTTGCAGTCCATGGCCGGCAAGGAACGGTTCGCGCTGCTGTTCGGCACCATGGCGCTGGTGATGATGGCCGGGCTGATGTTCCTGCTGGTGCCGCTGTTCGGCCTCGCCGGGGCGGCGGCGGCCTATGCCAGCGCCATCGCGCTGCGGGCGGTTTTGTCATTCTGGCACGCGCGGCGGTCGATCAAGGCGGTGGAAGAAGGTTAAGTCGGAAAGAATGCCTCCGGCGGGAAGGGGTCTATAACCCCTTCACCCCGTAATTCAGCATTTTTTGCATCAATCAAATCATATTCAATCATCAACTGTAAATATTCATTTCGAATTTACTTATCTATATCATCAATATAATAAATATGTTAAACTTCTTCTTCTGAGAAATTGGATATTATTAATAATATTTGACGAACTACGTCCATATCTCTTTTCAGATGATATCTGCCTTTATAGCTTTGCTGTGCAAAATATAAATATGGGGTGAAGGGGTTATAGACCCCTTCCCGCCGGAGGCATATTTTTCCCGCCGGAGGCATGTTTTTACAGTTTCTGATTTTACAGCAACCCCTGCGCCCGGAAGCTGGTGTGGCCCTGCCGGCCGATGACCAGATGGTCGTGGACGGCGATGCCGAACAGGCGGGCACCGTCGGCTATGGCGCGGGTCATGCGGATGTCGTCCTGGCTGGGGGCGGGGTCGCCGCTGGGGTGGTTGTGCACCAGGATGAGCGCGGTGGCCTGCAATTCCAGCGCGCGTTTCACCACTTCGCGCGGATAGACGGGTGCCTGATTGACGGTGCCCTCGCCGCAGCATTCATCCGCGATGATCATGTTGCGGTTGTTGAGGAACAGCACGCGGAATTCTTCCGTGCCGCCATGCGCCAGGCTGGCGTGGAGATAGTTCACCACGGCATCCAGATTGGCGAAGGCCGGGCGGGCAAGCGCGGCGCGCTGGAGGGAACGGGTGGCGCAGGCCTCCACGAATTTCAGCGCGGCGGCCGCCGCCGGGCCAACGCCGGGCACGCGCATCACTTCGGCCGGATCGGCGGCCAGCAGGGTGGGCAGGTCGCCGAATTCCTTCAGCAGCGCTTTGGCATGGGGTTTGGTGTCCAGGCGCGGGATGGCGAGCGCGAGCACATATTCCAGCAGCTCATAATCATGAAAGCCGCTGGCGCCGTCGCCCAGCAGCCGCTCGCGCATCCGGCCGCGATGGTCCTGATGGTCCGGCCGCTCGGCCTCTGTGGCGGGGGTGCGGCGCGTCCAGCGAAGGCTTGCGCCTTCCTCAGACGGCATGGGGCCAACCGGCGTCAGACGGCATAAGCCAACCGGCGTCAGACGGCATAAGGAGGCCGGTGCAGCCCGGTGGGGGAGAGGGTGAAGAGTTCGCAGCCATCTTCGGTGATGCCGATCGAATGTTCGAACTGCGCCGAGAGCGAGCGGTCGCGCGTTACCGCCGTCCAGCCGTCCTCCAATATCTTGGCGTCGGGCCGGCCGAGGTTGATCATGGGTTCTATGGTGAAGAACATGCCGGGCCGCAGCTCCATGCCTTTGCCGGGCTGGCCGGCATGCACGATGTTGGGCGCCATGTGGAAGCGGCGGCCCAGCCCATGGCCGCAGAAATCGCGCACCACCGAACAGCGCGCCTTTTCGGCGTGGCGCTGGATGGCATGGCCGATGTCCCCCAGCCGGTTGCCGGGTCTGGCTTGTTCGATGCCCAGCATCAGGCATTCATAGGTGAGGTCCACCAGCCGGCGGGCCTTCAGCGGCGGCTCTCCCACAAAATACATGCGGCTGGTGTCGCCATGCCAGCCGTCCAGCACCACGGTCACGTCGATGTTGACGATATCGCCTTCGGCCAGCGGGCGCGGTCCGGGAATGCCGTGGCAGATCACATGGTTGATGCTGGTGCACAGGCTGTGGCTGTAGCCGCGGTAGAAAATGGTGGCGGGAACGGCGCCGGCCGCCAGCACATAATCATAGGCCAGCCTGTCGAGCGCCAGCGTCGGCACGCCGGGGCGCACATGCTGTGCCAGCATATCCAGCACTTCGGCGGCGAGCCGTCCGGCGCGGCGCATGCCATCAAAGCCCGCCGCGTCGTGCAGGGTGATGGTGCGATCATCAAGTTCGGTATCAGTCATGCTTGCCAGTGGATTTAGGGCATGGCTCAGGCTAGGGCAATGGATATGAGCGACGCCCTTTCCCTTCAGCCCCGCGTGGATGACAGCCCGGAGCGCGTGTGGACGGCGGCGCTGGTGGTGATCGGCGACGAAATCCTCTCCGGCCGGACGCAGGATGCCAATCTGGCCTATCTGGCGCGCTGGCTGAACGTGCAGGGCATCCGCCTGAAAGAAGCGCGCGTGGTGGCGGACGACATGGCGGCCATTGCGACGGCGGTGCGCGAATGTCTGCACGCGCATGATTATGTGTTCACCACCGGCGGCATCGGGCCGACGCATGACGATATCACGGTGGACGCCATTGCCGCCGCGCTGGGGCTGGGGGTGGTTTATCACCCGGAGGCCGTGGCGACGCTGCGCGGCTATTATGGGGACCGTATCACCGACGCGCGCCTGCGCATGGCGCGGGTGCCGGAAGGCGCTGATCTGCTGCCAAATCCGGAAACCGGCGCGCCGGGCATCAGGCTGGGGCGGCTGTTCATCATGGCGGGGGTGCCGAAAATCACCCAGGGCATGTTGCGCGGGCTGGATGGCCGGTTGCAGGGCGGCCGCCCGGTGATTTCACGCGCGCTGGGGACCTGGGCGCAGGAAAGCAGCGTGGCGGATCTGCTGTCGGGCGTGCAGATGCGGCATGACGGCATCCAGGTCGGCTCCTACCCCTTCTGGCGCGAGGGCA
>DITZ01000051.1:26681-26821 GCA_002422985.1 Sphingomonadales bacterium UBA6171 | reverse complement strand
AGTTCAGCGCCTTGGCGATGATGCGCGCGGTGGAGGTTTTGCCGACCCCGCGCACGCCCGTCAGCAGCCAGGCCTGCGCCAGCCGGTTGGCGGCGATGGCATTGCCCAGCGTGGTGACCATCGCGTCCTGCCCGATCAGC
>DITZ01000051.1:881-26656 GCA_002422985.1 Sphingomonadales bacterium UBA6171 | reverse complement strand
TGCGCGCCAGCACCCGATAGGCGGGGGGGGCTGCGCCGGCCGGAATGTCGCTTTGTGGGAACAGGCTCATGGCCGTGAAGTGCGCGGTTGGCGCGGCCAAATCAACCGGATTCGGCACATATATTCAGCATGGCGATGCTGGCGGCCGGAATATTGGGGGAGGGGAATGCTGGGGGTGGGAACCGGCACGACCCGAACCGGAAATCGTTACGGCTGCTTCCTTCCGNNCTTCCGGACCTGACCGGGTTGGCGAACGGTGCGTCCACACCGGTTCCCGCCGGCGCATATGGCAATTGCGACGGCCTAACGCAAGCGGGGACAGGGTGGTTCCTGTGCGCGCACGGGTGGCACCATGCTGCCGGGCACGGCCGGGGCCATCGCCAGACCAGCAGGCAGCGTGCCGGCAAAGGCGATTCGCACCGGCTTGCGGCTGCGCATTTCGGATGGCGCGGGTGCATTGGCAAAGGCCGCGCGCACAGAGGCCGGGCACACGGTTTCCACCGTGCCCGCCAGGCTGAGCGCGCCGCCCGCATCCATCACCAGCGTGCCGGTAAAGCGCGCCACTTCGCCGGTCGCATCGCTCAGGGTCAGCGTCCGCCCCTCCACCGTGCCGCCATCGCGCCAGCCGTTCAGGCTTGTCACCGGATGCGGCGCGGTCACTTCGGCGGTCATGGCCAAATCCAGCGGATCGCCGCCGCCGATGCGCAGCGCCCGGGCCGACAGCATCAGCTGATCCTGCGTCGGGTGGCGCGGGCTGCTGGCGGGAAGCTGCTCTGCCGGGGTTTCGCGCAGATGCGCCTCTAGGCTTTCGGCCGTCATCGCGGGCGCCAGCAGGCCGGTTTCGATGCGCGGATTGTGCCACACCAGCGACAGCCGCGCGATGCGGCCATCGGCGCGCTTCAGGCTGGCCTGCGCCGCCGGCGCGGCGATGCGCAGCGTGGCGCCCGGCACGGCGGAAAGGGCGAGGCGCAGGTCCGGCTGCTCCAGATTCAGCACGGCATGATGCGTCTGCCAGGGCACGCGGTGCACCACCGCCTGACTGGCCTTCAGGCTCGCCTCCAGCGCTTCGCCGGCGTAGGCGAAGCCGAGCGGCGCGACGCGCGCCTCCAGCCGATAGGGAAAGCCGCCGGTTTCGATGAGGGTGTCCGCCGGCAGCAGCGGCCGGAGCGTGGCGGCCAGATCGTTGCGATAGCCGCTCCACAGCCAGAACCACAGGCCGACGCCCGCCACCAGCGGGATCAGCATCGTCCACAGCGGCAGACGGCGCACGCTGCTCATCGGACGGGTGCGGTTTCGGGATCGAGGTTGATGGCGGCATGCACCCGTCCCTCCAGTTCCTCGCGCGTCAGCCCGGCGGGGATATCCGGCCCGAAGGCCAGCGTGATGGTGCCGGGGCCCTTCACAAATCCCCTGGGCCAAATGCTGCCGGCATTCAGCGCCACGGGCACCACCGGCACCCCCAGCATGGAATATAGCCCGAACAGCCCTGCCTTTAACGGCGGCCGGTTCCCCGGTGCCACGCGCGTGCCTTCGGGGAAAATCACCACCGGCCGGCCGGCCGCAATGCGGGCGCGGGCCTGACGAATCATCGCCTTCAGCGCCGCCCCGGCCTTGCCGCGCGCCACATAGATGCTGCCGTGCCGGGCGGAGACATAGCCCCACAGCGGGATGCTTTGCAGTTCCGCCTTCATCACCACCGCCGGGTGGGTGAACAGCCACAGCGTGAGAATGGTTTCATAAGCCGACTGATGCTTGAACGCGACAATCGCCTGCGACTGCGGCACCTCGCCCCGCACCTCCAGCCGGATGCCCAGCACCACACGGCAGCACCAGAGGAACCAGCCGGCCCACCAATGGGCGATAA
Organism: Sphingomonadales bacterium UBA6171; assembly: GCA_002422985.1. Lineage (GTDB taxonomy): Bacteria > Pseudomonadota > Alphaproteobacteria > Sphingomonadales > Sphingomonadaceae > Sandaracinobacteroides. Next base: position 24,792 of record DITZ01000051.1, on the reverse strand, counting down.
GCCGCACCGCACGGGCGGAAAAAGGGGCCGCAATCGCGCCCGATACAGCCACGAGAATCGAACCGGCATAAAAGAGGATGCGATAGAGGATGCCGCGCAATAACCACATGAGCAGCCTGTTAGCGCGCGATTCCGGTGAGCAAAAGGGCGTGCACCGCAATCAGCTTATTATACTCGCTGATGAGCGACCATGGCGGCAATGGTGCTGCGACCGCATCGGCCAGCAGCGCGACATCGGCGGGGAGTGCGGCGGCCACCTCGGCGTGCGCACGCTGCATATGATAGCCGGCGGTCACGAGGCGGATGGACCTGACCCGGTGCCGGCGGGCGAAATCCGCCACCTCCCGCGCGTTGCCGCGCGTCGTTGTCGCCTCCCGCCCCAGCACCACGCAGCAGATGAGCAGCGCCGGATCGAGATTTGAGGAGCGGATGAACTGATCGGCCGACACGACCGGATTGACACCGGACACCAGCATCAGCCGCGCGCTGCCGCCGTTCAGCACATCGATCGCGCGCGGGATGCGGCCTGGCCCGCCGGTCAGCACCACCACCGCATCCGTGCGCTGGCCGATGGGGGCAGGGCCGGGTTCGGCGACGATGAACCAGATAAGGCCGGCCATCCAGGCCAGCGCCAGCGCCGAGAGCAGGCGGATGGCAAGCGCGGGAATCAGCACGCGGCGGCGCGTGCGGGTTCTGGCGGCGGAGGAAGGCTGTTTTGCCACGGGAGACAAGCGTCTAGGCCACGCCCGGCATCGCTGCAACCACCGGCTCCGCCACAATGCGACGGGGCGATTGCCGATCACCACATCTTGTGGCTATGCTGCCTATATGCGGCTGACATGCCCCAATTGTGGATCACGCTATGAGATGGACGCCGGACGCTGGCCGCATGGGCCCGGCGCGGACGGCCTGCCCGTGCCCAGGGCCGCCAAGGCGCGCTGCAAGGCGTGCGCAACCGTGTGGCTGGCGCTGCCCGACGAGGATGTGATCGAGCTGGACATGCCGATCGGGCCGCCGCCAGCGCGGGGGCCAGGCCCGGCGAATCATGCGCCGACACCGGCCGCCCGGCCACAGGACATGGGGGAGGACGCGGCCGAGGAGGAGGAGTCGGAATCCCCGCGCCGTCGCCGCTGGCCCTGGCTGTTGCTGCTGCTCGTCCTGCTGGCACTGACGGCAGCGGCCGCCGCGCTGTTTGGCCTGTGGAAACCCGAACGCTTCGGCCTGCCATCGGCCGAGGCTGCCGCGCAATCCATGGGACTGGCGCTGCCGCCGTTAACGCTGCCCCGGCTGGGGCTGCCGCCGCTCTCGATGCCGCACATCTCCATGCCGCACATCTCCATGCCGCACATCTCCATGCCATCGGTGCGCGTTCCCGAATCGCGGGTGCCGCCGCTCAGCGTGTCGGTCGATTCGGTGAAGCGCCCGCTGGCGGGCGGCGGGGTTGTCTGGGAAGTGACGGGCCAACTTGGCAACCCCGGCAAATCCACCCAGCCGGTGCCGCCGCTGGAGATGGTGCTGCTGGCGGCCGATGGCACCGAAATCGACCGCTGGATCATCCGGGCCAGCGCCGACACGCTGCCGCCCGGCGGCACGGTCAGCTTTGAAACCAGCGCGGTCAATCCGCCGCCCCAGGCCGTGCGGCTGGCGGTGCGGCTGAAACCGGCGAGCCTGGCAAGGCTGTAGCAGCCCCTCTCTCAACAGTGAGAGCAGGCAGGATAAGGGCGTTGCGCGCGGCTTTTGCGCCGCTAAGGTCGCCATACAAAGCATAGGGGAGAGAATGTCATGCAGTTCGAATATTCCGATCGCACCAAGGAAATGCTGGACCGGCTGCGGGCGTTCATGGACGCGCATATCTATCCCAACGAGGAACGCTACACGGCAGAGACGTCCACGCCCGACCGGTGGAAGGTGATTGATGTCATCGAGGAACTGAAGCCGCGTGCCCGCGCGGCCGGTCTGTGGAACATGTTCGTGCCGCCCGGCCATGGGGTCACGCCGGTCAGCGTCTTTCATTTCGACGGCACGCCGCTCACCAATCTGGAATATGCGCCGCTGGCCGAGGAGATGGGCCGCGTGGCCTGGTCCAGCGAAGTGTTCAACAGCTCCGCGCCCGACACCGGCAATATGGAAGTGCTGGCGCGCTATGGCACCAAGGCGCAGCAGGATCGCTGGCTGGCACCCTTGAGCCGGGGCGAAATCCGCTCCGCCTTCCTGATGACGGAGCCGGGCGTGGCCTCGTCGGACGCGACCAATATCGAAACCTCGATTGCGCGCGATGGCGACGAATATGTGGTGAACGGCCGCAAATGGTGGTCGTCCGGCGTGGGCGACCCGCGCTGCGCCATCGCCATCGTGATGGGCAAGACCGACCCGTCCGCGCCCAAACATCTGCAACAATCGCAGATTTTGGTGCCGCTGGATGCCCCCGGCATCACCAGGGTGCGGCCGCTGCACGTGTTCGGCTATGACGATGCACCGCACGGCCATTTCGAAGTGCTGCTGGAGAATGTGCGCGTGCCCGCCGACAATATCATCCTGGGCGAGGGCCGGGGCTTTGAAATCGCGCAGGGCCGGCTGGGGCCGGGGCGCATCCACCACTGTATGCGCAGCCTGGGTTCAGCCGAACGCGCGCTGGAGAAGATGGTGAAGCGGCTGAAAAGCCGGGTCGCCTTTGGCAGGGCCGTCGCCGATCAGGGCGTGTGGCACGAACGCATCGCCAACGCCCGCATCGAGATTGAACAGGCCCGGCTGCTGTGCCTGAAAGCCGCCTGGATGATGGACAGGGTGGGCAACAAGGATGCCAAGGCGCTGATCGCCATGATCAAGGTGGTGGCGCCCAATGTCGCCACCAGGGTGATCGATATGGCCATTCAGGCGCATGGCGGCGGCGGGGTGAGCCAGGATTATGGGCTGGCCGGCGCCTATGCCCACCAACGCACCCTGCGACTGGCCGACGGGCCGGACGAAGTTCACCGGGTGACGATCGCCAAGGATGAGCTGCGGCGGTATAACTAACCTGACGGGCTTGGATTTACACCCCCGCCAGAAACCGCTCCACATCCGCCAGCGCCACGTCATGCGCCACATAGGCCTGCCCGATGCCGCGCGACAGGATGAAGGGCAGGCTGGTGCGCGTGCGTTTCTTGTCGTGCAGCATATGGGCGACCAGCCGGGGGGCGTCCGCGTTGGCAAGGCCGGCATCCGCCAGCGTCGCCTTCAGCCCCAGTCGTTGCAGATGCGCGCGCACCCGCGCGGCGTCTGCGGCCGGGCACAGGCCCTGGGCCGCCGAAAAGCCATAGGCCAGCGCCATGCCGATGCCGACCGCCTCGCCATGCAGCAGCCGGGCCGAAAAGCCGGTTTCCGCCTCCAGCGCATGACCGAATGTATGGCCCAGATTCAGCAGCGCCCGGACATCCTGCGTCTCCCGCTCGTCCGCCGCCACCACCAGCGCCTTGGAGCGAACCGATGTCGCGACAGCATGCGTGCGCGCGGCGGTGTCGCCGGCCAGCAGCGCCGCGCCATTCGCCTCGCACCAGTCGAAAAAGCCGGCATCACTGATGAGGCCATATTTCAGCACCTCGGCATAGCCCGCCGCCATTTCGCGGGCGGGCAATGTTTGCAGCAGATCGAGATCAGCCACCACCGCGGCCGGCTGATGAAAGGCCCCCACCAGATTCTTGCCGGCCCGTGTGTTGATCGCCGTCTTGCCGCCCACCGAACTGTCCACCATGGCGAGCAGCGTCGTGGGGATTTGCAGAAAGGGCATGCCACGCTTCAGGATGGCGGCGGCAAAACCCGTCAAGTCTCCGATCACGCCACCGCCCAGCGCCACCAGCAGATCCGCGCGCGTCAGCTCCAGCGCCAGCAGCGCGTCCAGCAGCGCTTCCAGCTGGCGGAAGCTCTTTGTGCCCTCGCCCGGCGGCAGGATGACGGGATGCAGCACTACGCCCGGCAGCGCGGCTTGCAGCCGGTGCAGATGCAGCGCCGCCACCGTCTCGTCCGTCACCACCGGCAGCCGCCCGGCAGCGCCCAGGCCCGACAGCAGCGCGGGCAGCCCGGCCAGCGCGCCGGCACCCACCAGCACCGGATAGCTGCGCGCGCCAAGCGTCACGGGAACGGAGATTATGCTCATTTATGCCCCTGACGCAGCCGGTCTGCGGCCAGCAATGTGTTGAGGATCGCGTCCACCGTCTCCTCATGCGGCGTTTCGCGGCTTTCGATTCGAATCTGCGCCTCGGCATAGCTGGGGTTGCGCTGCGCCGCGAGCTCACCCAGCACCACCGCCGGATCGCGGCCCACCAGCAGCGGGCGATGGTTGCGCCGGCCCACCCGCGCCACCAGCGTGGCGACGCTGGCGTCCAGCCAGATGGCGGTGCCCATCTCCAGAATCAGCTTGCGGGTTTCCGCGTCCACAAAGGCCCCGCCACCGGTGGCAATCACCTTGTGGCCGCCCTCCATCAGGCGCGCGATGACCCGCCGCTCGCCATCGCGGAAATGCGGCTCGCCAAAGCGGTCGAATATCTCGGCAATCGTCATGGCCGCGGCGCGCTCAATCTCTGCATCCGCATCCACGAACGGCCAGTGCAGCCGCGCCGCCAGCCTTTTGCCCACGGTCGTCTTGCCGCTGCCCATCAGCCCCACCAGCACGAGCGGCCGGCGGCGCCAGTCCGTGCGGATGGCGGGCGGGGTGGTCGGGATTTCCGCTTTCACTATGCTCACCGGCGTCGCTATAGGGTGGGCATGGCGATTGTTGCAAATCGGGGTCGGCGCGACCTGTGGTTGCTGGCGGCGGGCATGATGGCGCTGGCCCATCCGGCCTTTGGGCAGGGTGCGGCACCCGCTGCCCCGCCGGAAGCAGGCCAGGCGCCGAAATCGCTGTTGCCCGACATGTTTGACGATGTGCCGCAAGCGACGGTCAGCGCACCGCTGGTCGATACGCCGGCAGCAGCCCTGCCGGATGATCCCTTTGCCGGCACCGCCACAACTGAGGAAACACCGACCGAAGAACTGGCGGAAATCAAAGCGGAAGACCCGCTGGCGAACCTCGTCGGCCCGGTCACGCTGCCGGAAAATGCCGGCACGCTGGACGATCGCACCGGCGGCCTGGGGAACGCGCTGTTCGCCGGTAGCGACGGCCGTTTCGTCGGGCTGCTGCTGCGCCGCATCGATGCACCGCTCGCCAGCCGCTGGTTGCAGATCATGCTTACCCGCGCGCTGCTCACCCGCGCCACGCCGCCGGCCGGAGTCAATCCCGGAGACTGGCTGGCCGCGCGCGGCGAAGCACTGGTCGCCATGGGCGCGGCGGCCGACGCGCACCGCATGATCGCCCGCGTGCTGCCGGACCGCTATACCGAGGGGCTATATGGTGTCGCCGCCAATGCCGCGATTGCATCGGGCGATCCGCTGGCGCTGTGCCCGCTGTCGCAAACGGCGCGCAGCTTCATCGAAAACCCCTTCTGGGAACTGGCCGACGCGATGTGCGGCTCTATCGAGGGCGATGAATTCGGTGCCAGCCGGCTGTTCGACCGGCTGCGCCGCTCCGGCGCGGTGCATGGCTTTGATGTCGGGCTGGGGGAGCGACTGTCCTCCGCCGTGGGCGGCGGACGGCGCGGCGCGAATCCGGAATGGGACGCGGTGAACAGCCTGTCGGCCTGGCGCATCGGTGTTGCCAGCGCGGCCGGCCTTGAAATCCCCGATTCGCTGGTGGAGGGCGCAACCCCCATGCAGGCCGGCTGGATGGTGCGGCTCGCCGGGCAACCGATCGCCCGGCGCGCGATGCTGATGCCGGTCGCGGCGGGCATCGGCGCCATCAGCTCATCCGAAGCAAACCGCATCCTCGCGGCATCCGCACTGGAGCTGGACCCGTCGGCCATGGCCGGCAGCCCCGGCGGACAGGCGCGGCTGGCGCAGGCGGCAGCCGACATGGACGCGCGGCAGGAGGCGCTGCGCGGGCTGCTGGGCCGGGGCAAGGACGGCTCGCTGGAACGCTATGGCTGGCAGGTGGCGGGGGCGATTTCCGCCGCCCGCATCACGCCGGGAACGGACAGGCTGGCCGATGCGCCCGCCATCGTCGGCGCGCTGGTTACCGCCGGGCTGCTGCGGGAGGCGCAGGGCTGGTGGCGTCTGGCAGCGGATGCCAGTGGCGATGTGCGTGCCGGCGTCTGGGCGCTGATGGCACCGGCAGATACCGCCGTTCCCGTCACCTCCTCGCTCTACGACAGCTGGGCGTCAGACGTCAGCGCCCACCGGGCCGCGCTTTTGGCCGCCGGGCTGCGGGGCCTGGGCCGTGGCACCGTGGGCGAGGCACCCGCCGAAATCGTCAACGACTGGACCCGCGCGCTGGACGCCGCCGTCGCCGGACGCCGTCGCGGCGAGGTGCTGGCGCTGGCCGCCACCGGCATGCAGAAGGGCTGGGCCAATGTGCCGCCCGATTATCTGCGCCGCATTGCAGCGGCCATGAAGGCCGTCGGGCTGGCCGCCGAAGCCGGCCTGATGGTGAGCGAAGCGGCGGCACGCGGATGAGCTTCCCCTTTCAACTGAGCGACAGCGAATGGCGCGAACGGCTGACGCCCGATCAATATGCCGTGATGCGCCAGCACGGCACCGAACGGCCCGGCAGCTGCGCGCTGCTCAGCGAAAAGCGGCGCGGCAGCTTCACCTGCGCCGGTTGCGGCCAGCCGCTGTTCACCGCCGCCGACAAATTCGAAAGCGGCACCGGCTGGCCCAGCTTCGACACGCCGATCGAAGGATCGGTGGGCATGACAAGCGATATGAGCCACGGCATGGTCCGCGTGGAGGTGCATTGCGCCAATTGCGGCAGCCATCTGGGCCATCTGTTCCCGGACGGCCCGCCGCCGACCGGCATGCGCTATTGCATCAATGGCGTGGCGCTGACGTTCGTGGCGGAGGAATAGGCGCTTATCGCGGCGTTGCTGACCCCACCCCCGNNAAGGGGAGGGGAGGAAGTAAGCGCTACACTCTCCCCTCCCCTTCAGGGGAGGGGCCGGGGGTGGGGGCGCAGGATCAAAACACAACCCCGCCACAACGCCGCCACAACGCCCGCCGCACAACGCCCGCCAAAACCCCCGCCTACAAAATCGCCGCAATCTGCCCCAGCAGCGGCTTGTCCGCCGGCGGCATGTCCAGCCTGAACAGCCCGCTCACCGCATGCCAGGCCAGTTGCTGCCCCTCCTGCGCCACCGGGGTGCCGCGCCATTTGCGGATGGCAAAGGCCAGCAGCAGCAGCTGCGCTTCGGGATAGGCGTGCGAGGCAAAGCCACAGGGCGCAAGGCAGGATTCGGCCGTTTCGATGCCCAGTTCCTCGCGCAGTTCGCGCACCAGCGCCGCTTCCGGGCTTTCCAGCGGCTCCACCTTGCCGCCGGGAAATTCCCACAGGCCGGCCATATGCTTGCCCGCCGGGCGGGTTGCCACCAGCACGCGCCCGTCGGCATCCACCAATATGGCGCAGGCCACAATCAGCATCGGCAGCGCGGTGGCAGCCGCCCCGCCGGGGCAGCCTTCGAAATCGCTCATCCGGCCACGATCAGCTTCAGCCGTTCACCCGGCACCAGCGGGCGCAGCGGAAGGCCGTTCAGCGCCAGAAAACTCTCCACCCGGTTATAGGGCGGTGCCATGCGCGCCGACAGGCTGGCCGCGGTATCGCCGCTCTGCACCGTTATCACATCCACCTTGCGGCCACGCGCCGCGTCGGCCACCTCGGCCGGCGACAGGCGGCGGAAGGAGGTGAGCAGCGGCTCGAAGCGCTGGCCCGTGCCGGCCGGCGCCACCGTCAGGAAAATCGCCGCCTTATTGTCTCCGAAGCGATAGGCGTTGACGCCCACATCCAGCCGCCCCTGCCGGCTGTAAATGGGGGCGGACGACAAAGCGGCATCCAGCTGGTTGATGCGCGTTTCGCGATATTGGATGCTGGGAAACTGCCGCTGCGCCACTTGCTGCCACACCGATTGCACCACCGGCTCCAGCGACTGGCCGGGCTGGATATTCACCATCTGAAAGCGGAAATTCGCCCCGTCGGGTGCCTGCCCCGCCACCTGGGTGGGCGCATTCTGCAAGGTGAAGCCGGCGGGTGCCTCGAAGCCCAGCTTCAGATCGGCATGACGGAAGCTTGTGCCCGAGATGCTGCCCTCGGACACGGCGTCGCCAAAGGCCATGCCGTCGATCGCGCTCAGATAGGCTTCGCGGCTGGTCGCGCCGCCGGCCGGCATCCTGCTTGCTTCCGCCGCCACGCGCTGCACCCGCTCGGCGGTTACCGGGTGCGTGGCAAAGATGGACTGCACGCCCGACCGTTCCAGCCGCTCCTTGCCTTCCACCGTCCCCACCCGCTCCAGCGCGGCGAGCATGGCGGCCGCGGCCCGCGGATCATAGCCGGCGGCAGCCGAATAGCGCAGGCCGCGCATGTCCGCATCATGCTCCTGGCTGCGCGAATAGCCGCTTACAAAGGCGTTGGAGGCGACATTGGCGGCCTGCGCGCCGGTATCACCCAGCGCCGCACCGGCCAGAATCGTGCCCAGAATGCCGACAATCGCCCTGCCCTGCCGCTTGGCGCTGTGATTGCCCGACACATGCCCGGCCTCATGCCCCAGCACCGAGGCCAGTTCCGCTTCGGAGTTGATCATGCCCATCAGGCCGCGCGTGATATAAAGATAGCCGCCGGGCGTTGCCATCGCGTTCGGCACGGGCGAATTCAGCACGGTGATGGTCCAGTCCGCCGGCGTCGAGCCGGGGACGGCGGGCAGCGCCACCTTCAGGCCCACGGTCCGCACATAGGCCGCGAGCGGGCCCTCCACGGCACCGCCAAACTGCTGCACGATCTGCGCATGGGCCTGCTGGCCGCTGCGCTTGTCGGAAGCGGACATGGCGCCAGTTCCCGCCTGCGCAGCAGGCAACCCCGACCCCGCCTGCGCGGCAGGTGCCCCCGGGATCGCCAGTGCTGCAAGCGCCAGCCCGACAGCAGCGGCACCCATGAAACGGATCGGTTTTCGGCTTTTTTCCTTCATAGCCCCCAACAGATGGGGTCAGGCAGCGCGGGTTGAAAGCCCCCCGGCAAAACGCCGGAAGCGTGCGCGCCGATCCGCGCGCAATTCTTCGGCGCAAAGGCCCGAAAGCGCGCCCAGTGCATCCCCCAGCGCCGCGCCCAGCGCGGCTGCCGCACCGGCCGGATCGCGATGTGCGCCACCCAGCGGCTCCGGCACGATGCTGTCGATAACCCCCAGCCCCAGCAGATCCTGCGCCGTCAGCTTCATCGCGTCCGCCGCGTCCGCCGCACGCGCGCGATCGCGCCACAGGATAGAGGCGCAGCCCTCCGGCGAAATCACCGCATACACCGCATGTTCCAGCATCAGCACGCGGTTTCCGGCGGCGATGGCAACCGCGCCGCCCGATCCGCCCTCGCCAATCACCACAGACAGCAGCGGCACGGTGGCGGCGAGACAGGCCTCGGTGCTGCGCGCGATGGCTTCGGCCTGGCCGCGCTCCTCCGCCTCGATGCCGGGAAAAGCGCCCGACGTGTCCACCAGCGTGATGATCGGCATGCTGAACTGGCTGGCCATCTCCATCAGCCGCACCGCCTTGCGATAGCCTTCGGGCTTTGCCATGCCGAAATTGCGCTTCACCCGCGCTTCGGTGGTATCGCCTTTTTCATGGCCGATCAGCATCACCGGCCGGCCGTTCAGCCGCGCCGGACCGCCGATAATCGCCGCATCCTCGGCGAATTTCCGGTCTCCGCCCAGCGGCGTGAATTCGGTGAACAGCGATTCCGCATAGGCCAGAAAATGCGGCCGGGCCGGATGGCGGGCGACCTGCACCTTCTGCCAGGGGCTGAGCCTGCCATAGATAGCCGCCAGCAGCTTTTCCCGCCGGGCGGCCAGCACGTCGCGGCGGCGCGTATCGCCGGCACCCACGGCCGCCATTTCGGTTTCCAGCGCAGCGACCGGCTTTTCGAATTCGAGCATCACCGCCATGTTCGGGCCATTTCCTTGAAAATCATATCTTTACATATCGCAGACGCCACACATCATGGCCCAGCCGGCGTGCCTTTTCGGCAAAGCGCGTATCGGGCCAATCGGCGGGCACCTCTTCCCAGTCGCTCGCCTTTTGGGCCGTCCAGCGGAATTGGTCCATCCCCTGCATCACCGTCAGCGCATGCCGCAGATAGAGGATATGGTCCGTCGCCAGCCGGAATTCGCCGCCGGGCTTCAGCCGCGAAGCCACCAGCCCCAGCGGCCCGCGATTGACGAAGCGCCGCTTGGCATGGCGCGCCTTTGGCCAGGGATCCGGGTGCAGCAGATAGACGCTATCCAGGCTTTCGGGCGGCAACCGCTCCAGCACGTCGATCGCGTCGCCCATATGGATGCGGACGTTGGTAAGCGCGCCGTCGTCCACCGCCGCCAGCAGGCCGGCCACGCCGTTCAGATAGGGTTCGCAGGCAAGATAGCCGCAATCCGGCAGCCGCGCGGCCTGAAAAGCGGCATGTTCGCCCTTGCCGAAGCCCACTTCCAGATGCAGCGGGCGCGCATCCCCAAACAGCCGCGCGCTGCTGAGCGCGCCATCGGCCGGGATGGCGATGCGCGGCAGCAGCGTATCGACCAGATGCGCCGCTCGGCTGCGCAGCGGGTGGCCCTGCGCGCGGCCATAAAGGCGGCGCAGCGTCAGCGGATCGGGCGGGGATTCCATGGGTGGGCGATAGCAGTGCGGGTGCCGATGAGCAAAAGCGATGGGCAAAAGCGGCTATTTATTCCCCACCAGCGCGCGCCAGATGGCAAGCACGATCACCGCACCGATGACGGAGCCGATGAAGCCGGCATATTCGCCCTTCGCATACAGGCCGGCGAATTGCCCAAGCCAGGTGAACAGCGCCGCGCCGACAATGCCCAGAAAAGTGGTGAGCAGGCAGCCCTGCGGATTGCGCGGATCAGACGAAATCGCGCGGGCCAGCAGACCAACCAGAAAGCCGATAAGGATAACGCCAAGCCAGGTGGATGCCATATTCTGCCCCCGTTGAGTATTTAATCGTTAATTTCGCGCGAGCCGGTCGGCAACGATGCGGATGGCCCAGGGGTTCCAGCCAAGGCCGGAATGGCTGCCGGGCACATCGATATTCTCCACATCCGGGCCGGGCCGCGCCTGTGCCGAAACCGGATGCACGATGCCGTCGCCGCGCGCCGCAACCGCGGTGAACGGCACCGGCGGCAAAGCGCCCGGCTGCCAGTTTACCGGTGCTGAATCAATCGGATGGCCCGCCACCTTCTCATACAGCTTCCAGGCATTATTGGCATTCAGCAGCCCGGACACCGGCGAACCGAGCGTGATGACCTGCCGCACCGCCTGCGGATATCGCCGCGCCAGCTCCACCGCATACAGCCCGCCCAGGCTCCAGCCGACCAGCGCCACCGGATGACGCGCGCGGGCGGCGAAATCGAGGAAGCGTGTTTCCAGCTCCTCGAAACGGCCGGGGCGCAGGCCCATGTTGCGGCCCATTTCCCAGCCCTCCACCCGGTGCCCGATGGCAGAAAGCACACCGCGCAGCGGCGCCGTCGCCCAGTCGCCGGAAAGGAAACCGGGGATGACGAGCACGTCGCGGCTTGGCCAGTGCGGCAGATCGCGTATCAGCGCGACCCGCTGTTTGCGAAAGGCCGCCAGTTCGGCGAGCGCCCGGACTTCGGCGGCATAGGCCAGCCGCCCCGGCGCGCCGGGGTGATCGGGAGCATCGTCAAATGCGCCGTCGGTCAATCCATCCCGAGCCGTCATGACAGCAGCATATAGGGGCGTGATGTGACATGAAAAGGGGCACGCCCATCAGAACGTGCCCGCATTTTCATAGGAAATGTTCAGTTGCCAAAGGTGCGCTGCCACCAGCCGCGACGCGGCGGGCCATCGGCATCCGATTCGGCATCGGCATCCGTTTCCGCATCGGCTTCCGTTTCGGCGGCAGGCGACGCCATAACCGGCTCCACCCCCACGGGCGGCTTGACTGCCTGCGGCACGGGCATTTGCGGCACGGGCGTTTCCGCCACTTCCGGCTCAGGCGCAACGTCCACCATCACCTCCGCGTCAGCCTTTTTCCGCGGCGTTCGGCGCGCCCTGGGCTTGACCGGCCCGGCTTCACTGGCCTCCTCTGCCAGCGTTTCAGCGGGTGCCAATTCGGCCGTCGCGCCATCATCTGCGGCCACATCGGCTTTCTTCGCGCGGCGGCGCTTCGGCTTTTCGGCCGGCACTTCGGCCAGTTCGACAGCCGCTTCGGCCTCCACAGGCGCCGGTGCCTCCACGGGGGATGCTTCGGCTGCCACCTTTTTGCCCCGGCGACGCCTGGGCTTTTCAGCAGGCGCGGCTTCCCCGCTAACCGCTTCCCCGGCAACCGCTTCCACCGGCGCTGCATCGGCAGCGTCCGCCGGTGCATCGCCTTCGTCGGCATCATGGGCGTTTTCGTCGTTCACCACCACGCCATCGCGGTCGCGGCGATCGCGGCGGTTGCGGCGGCGACGGCGACGCTTCTTCGGATCGCGGCCATCGTCCGATGCCTCGGCCTGTTCACCATCGCCATAGCCATCGCTATCGCCATCCTGTTCGCCGGCGTCTGCCCCGGCCCCGGCTTCGCCGCCTTCGATCGCTTCGGCACGCGGGCGCTCATCCCGGTCCCGCCCACGGCCGCCACGGCGGCGGCGGCGGCGGTCGCCACGGCCGGATTCACGGCCTTCGCCGCGCTCGGCGGATTCTTCGCGCTCGTCGGCGTCGTCCTCCACCTCATCCTCGTCAAACTCGTCTTCCACCGGGCCAACCGACACGGGCGGCAGCGAAATATTCACCGGGCCGTTGGCCGGTGCCGGGCCGCTCGGCTCCAGCACCAGACGCGCACCGGTCAGCATGTCGTCGGGCATGATTTCCACATGCACGCCATAGCGTTCTTCCAGTTCGGCCAGCGGCCGGCGCTTGCGGTTCAGCATATAAACCGCAACCGGCCGGTCCGCGCGCAGGCGCAGCAGGCTGTGGCGGCCGCGCACGGCCTCCTCCTCGATCAGGCGCAGCGCCGCCAGCGCGGCCGACGCCGGCGTCCGCACCAGCCCGGTGCCATCGCAGGTCGGGCAGATTTCGGTCGACGCCTCCAGCACGCCGGTCCGCAGCCGCTGACGGGACATTTCCAGCAGACCAAAGGCGGAAATCCGCCCGACCTGGATGCGCGCACGGTCGCGCTTCAGCGCATCCTTCAACGCGCGCTCCACTTTGCGGTTGTTGCCGTTATTTTCCATGTCGATGAAATCGACGACCACCAGGCCCGCAAGATCGCGCAGCCGCAGCTGGCGCGCCACTTCTTCGGCCGCCTCGATATTGGTCTTGGTCGCGGTTTCCTCGATATTATATTCACGCGTCGAACGGCCGGAGTTCACATCCACCGCCACCAGCGCTTCGGTCGAGTTGATGACGATATAGCCACCGGATTTCAGCGTGACGACCGGGTTCATCAGCGCTGCCAACTGCCCTTCCACCGCCGCGCGCTGAAACAGCGGCACCGGATCATTATAGGGCTGCACCTTCTTCGCATGGCTTGGCATCAGCAGCTTCATGAAATCCTTGGCATGCTTGTAGCCGGCCTCGCCGTCCACCAGCACTTCGTCGATCTCGCGGCTGTAAATGTCGCGGATGGCGCGCTTGATAAGGTCTGAATCCTCGTAAATCAGCGCCGGCGCGGCCGAGGCCAGCGTCGTGGTGCGAATCTCGTCCCACAGGCGGGTGAGATAGTCGAAATCGCGCTTGATCTCGGTCCTGGTCCGCTCCAGCCCGGCCGTCCGCACGATGGCACCCATCGAGGTCGGAAGGTTGAGGTCCGCCATAATCTGCTTCAGCCGCTTGCGATCCGTCATGTTGGCGATCTTGCGGCTGATGCCGCCGCCATGCGCGGTGTTGGGCATCAGCACCGAATAGCGGCCGGCGAGCGACAGATAGCTGGTAAGCGCCGCGCCCTTGTTGCCCCGCTCCTCCTTCACCACCTGCACCAGCATCACCTGGCGACGGCGGATAACCTCCTGAATTTTATAGCGGCGGCGCAGCGCCATGCGCTTGCGGCGCAGGGCTTCGGCCGATAATTCGTCGCCGCTGCCGCTTTCTTCCGGGCGCGGCGCATCGCCGTCAGCATCGCCGTCGCCACGGTCGTCGCCATCGTCGGCGCGATCATCGTCGCGGTCGTGATGTTCGTCGGCCAGTTCGCGCTCCTCGCGCAGCAGCGCGTCGCGATCTTCCTTGGGGATCTGATAATAGTCCGGATGGATTTCCGAAAAGGCGAGGAAGCCGTGGCGGTTGCCGCCGTAATCGACAAAGGCCGCCTGAAGCGACGGCTCGACGCGCGTCACTTTTGCCAGATAGATATTGCCCTTGATCTGCTTGCGGGCTTCCGCCTCGAAATCAAATTCCTCGATGCGGGTGCCGTTGACGACGACCACCCGTGTTTCTTCCGGGTGGCGGCCGTCGATAAGCATACGTGTTGTCATGAATAATACTCCCGGAGCGGTGTGTTCCCGCCCTGATGCTGATGATAAAGCCGGACAGGACCTGCGAAACGCAGGACACCGGCTGAACGCTGGTGTTGACTGGATGCGGATTGGGGTATCGCAGGTGCGAATCAGCATTCTGGCGCACGGGATGGAGACGCGCGGGCATGATGCCGCCTGTCTTTCTCCACAATATGCCTGCCTTGATCACCTGCTGTCACCTTCGAACATCGATGCCCGGCAGCTGGCGGAACGCCAGATGGGGCATAAGGGCGGCGGGGGCCGACGGGCGGGCGGTGCGGGCATGATTCATGCGCGCGCCGGGCCGGAATCTTCGTCGGTGCGCCAGCACCTGTAGTCATCAGGTAGCATCGCGTTGCGGCATCCGCAAGTTGTGCCGCGTTAACCAGTTTGCCTAAACAATCCGTCGCCGCCGCCGTTGCTGCTGTTGATGGCCAGCGTGCTCAACAGTTTGAATGCCGGAAGCGGTCTGGACGTGCGTGCGCTGGTGACCGGGCTGGTGGATGCGGAGAAGGC
Organism: Sphingomonadales bacterium UBA6171; assembly: GCA_002422985.1. Lineage (GTDB taxonomy): Bacteria > Pseudomonadota > Alphaproteobacteria > Sphingomonadales > Sphingomonadaceae > Sandaracinobacteroides. Next base: position 9,757 of record DITZ01000051.1, on the reverse strand, counting down.
CCCCCGCCTTGCCCTGCTGGACGCCAGACAGGCGCGGGTGGAGGCGCGGATTTCCGCCCAGTCGCAGTTCCGCACCGCCATCGACGCGCTGACAACCGCCCTTTCCACCCGCACCAATTCGGGCGCGCTGTCCGGTGTGCCCAGCGTGTCCGACAGCAGCATCCTGACCATGCGGGTCGATGTCGGCCAGACGGTCGCGCGGCAGACGCTGGAGGTGCGTGCGCTGGCGCAGGCCCAGACGCTGGCGGCCGCGCCGGTCAGCGATGCGGGCGCGCCGGTCGGACAGGGCACCCTCACCATCCGCTTCGGCCATGTGGCGGGCGCAACAGACGCGACCGGCTTCACGCCCGGCCCGCTTGCCGACCTGCTGGTAACCATCGGGCCGAGCGATGACAGCCTGGACGGCCTGCGCCGCGCCATCAATGATGCGGCGGCGTCTGCCGGTGCGCCGGTGCAGGCGCAGATCGTGTCCGACGCGGATGGCAGCCGGCTGCTGCTGCGCGGCACATCCGGGCAGGAATCGGGTTTCACGGTGGAAAGCGCCGGCGACCCGGCACTGGCGGCCTTCGCCTTCACGCAGGGCAGCACGGGTATGAGCCGCACGCAGGTGGCGCAGGATGCGCGCGTGGCGGTGGACGGGGTGGAGTTGCGCCGGCCGGGCAATGCCATCAACGATCTGGTGCCCGGCGCGCGGCTGGCGCTGGGGAAGGCCGCGCCCGGCACGCTCGTCACCATTTCGGCGGATCGGGACAGCGCGGAACTGTCCGGGATCGTGCGGGATCTCGCCGGTGCGCTGGAGGAGTTGAGCGGCATCGGCCGCGAGCTTTCCGCCAGCAACAATGCCACCGGGTCCGCCGGTGCGCTGGTCGCGGATTCCGCCGCCCGCCGGGCGATGCAGGGCCTGTCGCGGCTGGCGACGCAAAGCCTGATAGCCGCCAGCGGCAACGCTCCGCAGCGGCTGATGGACATCGGCATCTCCATCACGCGGGACGGAAATTTCCAGCTGAACGAAAAAATGCTGGCCGCCGCCGTGCGCGACCATCCGGCCGCGATCGAGGCGATCATCACCGCCGTCAACCGCCCGGCGAGCTTCGGCCAGAGCGCCGGCGCCCTGCGGGCAATCGGCGACAATTTCCGCGCTGCAACCGTCGCCACTGGCGGGCAGCCAACATCGCTGGAGCGCGAGCAGACGGATATCGCCCGGCAGCGGACCCTGCTGGACACGCGGATGCAGCGTCTGTCTGAAACCTATACCCGCCAGTTCGCCGCGCTGGACCGGTCCGTGGGCGAAAGCAAATCGCTGCAAAGCTTCCTGACCCAGCAGATCGACATCTGGACCAAACAAAACAGCTAAGCAGCCAAACAGTTAAGCAGCCAAGGAGAGTGCCATGCATCCCATGCAATTGTCGGTGCGCGCCGCACCGGCTGCCCCGTCCCCGCGCCCGGCCACCAATGGGGCGGCGCTGCGCGACTATCAGGCGGTCAATCTGGAGGCCCGCGTGGCGGGGGCTTCGCCGCACCAGCTGATCCTGATGCTGTTGGAACGGCTGTACCAGCAGTTGCGCGCCGCCCGCACCGCCGCCGAACAGGGCGATCGCGCGCGGCGGTTGCAGGCCATTGAACGGTCGCTGGCGCTGGTGGACGGGCTGGACATGGCGCTGGACGTGGCGCGAGGTGGCGATGTCGCGCAAAGCCTGCGCCGTGCCTATGGCCTGATGCGCGACGGCATCAGCGATGGTGCGCTGGCAGAAGCGCAGGCGATGGCGGGCGCGCTGAGCGACGCCTGGCGGCAGATTGGCCCGGTTTCAGGCCGCCCGGTTTCAGGCCGCCCCGGCTCAGGCCGATAAGGCGGCGGCGGGAATCTCCAGCGCATCCAGCAGCGCCATGCGGGCGGCCCGGCAATCCCGCCACAGATCGGCATTGCCCATGTCGCTGGCGGCGATTTCGGCCGGCCAATATTGCGTCACCAGCGCCTCCAGCCCGTCGAGCTTCCGGTGCGTCAGCAGGAAGCGCGGATCGACCGCCGCCAGCGCCGCCTCCGGCATCGCCACCCGCAGCCGCAGACAGGCCGGGCCGCCGCCGTTGCGCATGGATTCGCGCAGATCGCGCACATGCAGATGGCGGATCGGATTGCTGTCGTCTGCCTGCACCTGTTGCAGCCAGCGCCACACCGTCGGCGTCTCGCGCGCCTCGGCCGGCAGGATGAGCGCCATGCCATCCGCCACCGTCACCAGCGCGGCGTTGAACAGATAGGAGGCGATGGCGTCCGCCAGCGGCACTTGCGCGGCCGGGGCCTCCACCAGTTGAAAGCCTTGAATGGCGGTCGCCAGCGCGGCCAGCGTTTCGGCGCGGTGCTGAAAGGCCAGTTCATGCGCGAACAGCAGCGTGCCGTTGGCCACCGCCACCACATCATTATGGAAGGCGCCGGCCTCGATCGCCGCATCGGCCTGCTGGACGAACAGCGCCTGCCGGACGCCATGGCGACGGGCAATGGCGGCCGAAGCGCGCGGGTGCTGCCGCGCCGGATAGCGGCCGCCGCCGTTCACGCCATAGACAAAGGCCTCCACCCCGGCTGCGTCATGGGATGGGGCAAAGCGCATATGATTGGCCGCGCCCTCATCCCCGAAAGACGATGGCAATGCCGCATGCACGGCGAAATATCGCGGGTCGGCAAAGGCAAGACGCAATTGCGCCAGCGTTTCGCCCGCCTCCTGCGCGCGGTGCGCCATGGTGGAAAGATTGGCGACGGAAAGATGCGTGCGGCCATCGGCCGTGTCGGCAGACGGGCTGACGGTGGCGGCGTTGGCCGTCCACATGGCGCTGGCCGATGCCGCAGCGGCAAACAGCGAGGGATCGGCCGCATGTGCCGCCGCCAGGCAATGCGCATCGTCTCCGGCAAAGCCCATCGCGCGCAACAGCCGGGCGTTCGGCCGGTCATGCGGCAGCAGCAGCCCCTGCGGCAGGCCCAGCGACAGCATCAGCCGCATCTTTTCCAGCCCCTGGAGCGCGGCGGCGCGCGGCCGGCTGGTGGCACCGGCATTGCTGGTGGCCGCCACATTGCCCAGCGACAGGCCGGCATAATTATGGCTTGGCCCCACCAGCCCGTCGAGCGTGAGTTCCGGCATCAGCGCAGCCCCGTCAGCGGCGCGATATGCGGCGTTTCCGCCTCCACGCCAGCAACAGGCCAGGCGCAATAATCCGCCGCATAAAAGGCCGATGGCCGGTGATTGCCCGATGCGCCGACACCGCCAAAGGGTGCGGCCGATGATGCGCCATTGGTGGGCCGGTTCCAGTTGACCACGCCCGCCCGGCTGCCGCGCCAGAAACGGTCGAACAGCGCGCGGTCGCCCCCCAGCAGCGCGGCGGAGAGGCCAAAGCGCGTCGCATTGGCCGCCGCGATGGCGGCTGCGAAATCGGCCACCCGCCGCACCTGCAACAGCGGGCCGAACAGCTCGTCATCCGGCACCGCATGGCCGCTGACGTCGATGATGCCCGCAGACAGGAAAGGCAGGCTATGCCCGCGCACCCGCGCCATCGGCCGGATGGTGCGCCCCGGCATTCGCGCGGCTGCCGCAAGCAGCGCATCCGCCGCGCGATTGTCGATCAGCGGCCCCATGAAGGGGGCGGGATCGGCAAAGGGCTGGTCGATCCGCAGCCGGTCTGTCAGCGCCGTCACCGCCTCCAGCAGCGTGTCAGCCTCTGTATCGCGCACGATCAGCCGGCGCGCGCAGGTGCAGCGCTGGCCGGCCGACAGGAAGGCGGATTGCACGATGATGCGCGCGGCCATCTCCACATCCTGCGCGCCCCACACGATCAGCGGATTATTGCCGCCCATCTCCAGCGCCAGGATTCGGTGCGGTGTATCGGCGAACTGCCGCGCCAGCGCCGCGCCGGTTTGGGCGGAGCCGGTGAACAGCAGCCCGTCCGTGTCGGCCGCCGCCAGCGCCCGGCCGACGTCGGCACCGCCTTGCAGCACGGCCAAAAGCCCGTCCGGCAGCCCGGCGCGCGCCCACAGCCCGGCCATGAACGCCCCGGTCGCCGGCGTCTGTTCCGACGGTTTGAACAGCACAGCATTGCCCGCCAGCAGCGCCGGCACGATATGGCCGTTGGGCAAATGCGCGGGGAAATTATAGGGGCCAAGCACCGCCAGCACCCCATGCGGCCGGTGCCGCAGCGCCTGTGTGGCGCCCGCGGCATCGGCGGCAAAGGCCCGCACCCGGTCCCCCGTCCGCTCGGCGTGCGCGGTGATGGAAATCTCCACCTTGGCGGCAACGGTCGCCACTTCGGCCTTTGCCTCCCACAGGGGCTTGCCGGTTTCCTCGGCAATCAGCCGCGAAAAAGGGTCGGCTTCACGCTCCACCACCGCCTTGAAGGCCCGCACAACCGCAAGGCGCGCATCCAGCCCGGCGGCTTCCCATTCCGGCTGCGCCGTGCGCGCGGCCGCCAGGGCCGCCGCCACAGCGGCCGGCGTGGCCGCCGCGCCCTGCCACAACAGGCTGCCGTCATGCGGACGGGTGGAGATGAGCGTTTCAGAAGGGGGCATGGATCAGCTCCTCGCCGATGGTGAAGCCGGCATCGGGCGCGATGGCTATGCCGTCCGGCCACACCCCGGCGGGAATGGCGCGGCAGCGGAAATCAGCGCAGCGGCCGGCGGCGACCAGACGAATATCCGATATCTCCCCCTTCACGGCGTTATGCACCGCCGCCTCGCGCACGGCGCGCAGGTCCGCGACACGGCTGTCCATCGTCGGGCCGCCGTCGAAAATATCGACATAGCCGTTGAACTGGAAGCCTTCCGCCTCCAGCAGGCCACGGGCGCGGGCACCGGCGGCATGTTCCACCCCCAGCACCGCCCGCGCCTCTGGCGGCAACAGCGCCACATAGACGGGGAATTTCGGCATCATGTCGGCAATGAACTGGCTGCCATGGATGCCGTTGAAACGGTCCGCCTCCACAAAATCCATGCCGAAAAACCGCCCGGCAAGCCCATCCCAGAAGGGGGAATTGCCCTGCGCGTCTATCACCCCGCGCAGCTCGGCCAGAACCCGCCCGGCAAAACGTTCCCGATGGCGCGCCATGAACAGATAGCGCGCGCGGGCCAGCAGGCGCCCAAGGCCAGCGGTGCGCAGATCGGGGTGCAGGAACAGGCCGCCAACTTCGGAACAACCGTCAAAATCATTCACCAGATGCAGCACGGTGGTGCGGAAACCCCGGTCCAGCTCGCGGCTGTGCGATGAAAGCGTGGTTAGCTTGTAGCTGTAAAAGGGATGGCGCTGGCCAACGGCGGCGAACAGGCAGGCGGTGCCGCCGATGCGGCCGCTGGGCCGGTGGTGCAGCACCAGCATATATATTTCATCGCCGGCTTTGGTCACGCTGGCGGCGTTGCTGTCGGCCGACCAGCCGATGCGACGGGCAAGCGCATCCCGATCCGGCGGCAGATTGGTGAAGCCGCCCCCCGTCAACAGCGCCAGATCATGCAGGGCCGCAAGGTCTGCCGGGCGAACGGCGCGCACTTCCCACTCGGCAAGGGCGGTATCGGAGGCGATGGCGGCCATCGCTGATATTTGCCTGAAGTCGCGGGGCAGGTGTAACGCTATTGTGCGGCACTGGCCGCAGAAGCTGCGGTGGAGAGGCAATGGAAGCGCTGGACCGGCTGGACCGGAAAATTTTGGCCGCGTTGCAGGCCGATGGCCGCATCACCAATGCGGCGCTGGCAGACGCCGTGGCGCTCTCGCCATCGGCCTGTCTGGCGCGGGTGAAGCGGCTGGAGGCGGCCGGCATCATCACCGGCTATGGCGCGCGGGTGGCGGTGGAGCGGGTGCGGCCTGCCCTTGTCATCTATGGCGAGGTGACGCTGAAGCGGCATCTGCCGGAGGATTTCCGCGCGCTGGAGGGGCTGTTCCGCCATGAGCCGCGCGTGCTGGAAGCCAGCGAGATCAGCGGGCGGTCGGATTATATGGTGAAGGTGCTGGTGACGGACATGGCCGAATGGCGCGATCTGACCGCCGGATGGACCGCCGGCCCCTGGCAGATGGAGCGGGTGACCAGTCAGGTGGTGATGCACCGCACCAAGGAGTTCGAAGGCTGGCCGCTGGGCTGAGGCGGCCCGCATCGCGGCGGGCCGCCCCGATGTTCAGCCCCTGGCCAGCCCGGCGCGGACCGATGCGCCATAGGCCGGATCCGCCTTGTCGAAATGCGCCAGCTGCCGGTCGATGATATGCTGCGGCACGGCCTGCATGGAAGCGGCGATATTCTCGCCCAGCCGCTGCTGCTGCGCCGGATCGAGCAGGCGGAACAGATTGCCCGGCTGGGTATAATCATCATTGCCGTCACGGTGGTTATAGCGGTCGATCACGCCGGTGTGGCGGATCGGCGGCTCGCTGACCGACGGGTCTTGCTGTGGCCCGTTGAAGCTGTTCGGCTCATAATAGGCGTCGTCCGGCCCGTGCCGGTGCCCGAAGGCGTTCATCGCGCCATCCTTGTGATAATGATTCACCGGGCATTTGGGAGCATTCACCGGCAATGCCTCATAATGTGTGCCCAGCCGATAGCGGTGGGCATCGGCATAAGAGAAGATGCGGGCTTGCAGCATCCTGTCCGGGCTGGCGCCGATGCCGGGCACGAAATTGGACGGGCTGAACGCCAGCTGCTCGATCTCGGCGAAATAATTGTCGGCGTTGCGGTTCAATTCCATCACGCCAACCTCGATCAGCGGATAATCGCCATGCGGCCACACCTTGGTAAGGTCGAACGGATTCCAGCCGGTGCGCGCCTCCCATTCGGCGGCTTCGGCTTCCGGCATGATCTGCACTTTCAGCGTCCATTTCGGGAATTGGCCGGCCGCAATCGTGCCGTGCAGCGCCTCCTGATAGCTTTCGCGGGTCCTGCCGATAACGGCTTGGGATTCCGCGTTGGTCAACGTCTTGTGGCCCTGGGCGTTCTTGAAGTGGAACTTCACCCAGAAGGCTTCGCCATCGGCATTCCAGAAGCGATAGGTGTGGCTGCCGAAGCCATCCATGTTCATCGGCGCCACCGGGATGCCGCGATCGGAAAACAGAATCGTCACCTGATGCAGCGATTCCGGGCTGAGGCTCCAGAAATCCCACATGGCGGTGGGGGAGCGCAGATTGCTGTGCGGGTGGCGTTTCTGCGTGTGGATGAAATCCGGGAATTTCAGCGGGTCGCGCACAAAGAATACCGGCGTATTATTGCCCACCAGATCCCAATTGCCCTCCTCGGTATAGAATTTCACCGAGAAGCCGCGCACGTCGCGTTCGGCATCGGCCGCGCCCAGTTCACCGGCCACGGTGGAGAAGCGCGCGATGAGCGGCGTCTGCCTGCCCACCGCGCCGAAGATGGCGGCGCGGCTGTAGCGGCTGATGTCGTTGGTGATGGTGAGCGTGCCATGGGCGCCCCAGCCCTTGGCGTGGACCACGCGCTCGGGAATACGCTCCCGGTTCTGGTGCGCCAGCTTTTCGATCAATTGCCAGTCCTGCATCATCACCGGCCCGCGCGGGCCGGCGGTGAGGCTGTTCTGATTGTCGGCAATCGGGCTGCCGGCGGTTGTGGTCAGACGGGTGCTGCTCATGGCTTCCTCTCCTGTGCTTTGAGGTGACAGGCTAAACCGATTCCGGCGATGGCCCCAGCGAGCAATATGCGTCGCTCTTATCGAAAAATCCGATTGAAGGGCAGGATCAGCCCAACGTCAGCCCAAAACTGGCCCGGAACTAGCGCGGCGTCAGGCCGTCCGCCGAAATGGCGAACAGCAGGTCTGCGCCACGGGTAATCGGCCCCAGAAGCGCCGGCGCGGCGGGCAATATCTGCTCCGCATAAAAGCGCGCGGTGGCGATCTTGGCTTTCAGGAACAGGGCGTCGCCACCGCCCTGTTCCAGCCGCTTCATGGCCTCCAGCGCCTGCCGCGCCAGCAGCGTGCCGCCCAGCGTCAGGCCGAACATCCGCAGATAGGGCGTGGCGGCGGCGGCCGTGTCGCCAAGCTTTTCGCCTTCATTGCCGGTGATCCACACGCTCGCGGTTTGCAGCGCCTCCAGCGCGTCTTCCAGCCAGGGCAGCAGTTGCGCCAGCTCGCCCGACCGCGGCAGCGCCGCGATGAACTGCCGCTCGCGCTGCAACAAAGAGCGCCAGTGCCGGCCGCCATCCATCCCCAGCTTGCGCCCCACCAGATCGAGCGCCTGAATGCCGTTCGTGCCCTCGTAAATCGGGGCGATGCGCGCGTCGCGATAATGTTGTGCCGCGCCGCTTTCCTCGATGAAGCCCATGCCGCCATAGATTTGCAGCGCCATGCTCGACATTTCGACGCCGATATCGGTGGAGAAGGCCTTGGTGACGGGCGTCAGCAGATCCGCCAGCCCCTGCGCCTCGGCGCGGCGCGCCGCATCCGGCTCGGCATGGGCGCGATCGACGGCGGCGGCATTCATGCAGGCAATCGCACGGGCGGCCTGTGTATAGCCGCGAATGGTCATCAGCATCCGCCGCACATCGGCATGGTCGATAATCGCCACCGGCTGGCGGCCGCCGCCGAACTTCGCCGATTGCACGCGCTGCCGGGCAAAGGCCAGCGCCTCGCCATAGGCGCGTTCGGCAATGGCGATGCCCTGCAGGCCCACATTGATGCGCGCATGGTTCATCATCGTGAACATCGCCCGCATCCCGGCATTTTCCGCCCCCACCAGATAACCGACGCAGGCATCATTGTCGCCAAAGGCCATGGTGCAGGTCGGGCTGGCATGGATGCCCAGCTTATGCTCGGTGGAAACGGCGCGCAGATCATTGCGTGCGCCAAGGCTGCCATCGGCGTTCACCAGAAACTTCGGGCAGATGAACAGCGAAATCCCCTTGGTGCCGGGCGGCGCATCGGG
>DITZ01000051.1:0-850 GCA_002422985.1 Sphingomonadales bacterium UBA6171 | reverse complement strand
GGCTCCGTCAGGTTCATCGTGCCGGTCCAGCGCCCCTCGATCATCGGGCGGAGGTAGAGTCTCTGCTGTTCGGGGCTGGCGTGCGCCTGCAACGCCTCGATCGCGCCCAGTGTGAGCATCGGGCAGAGCGAAAAGGCCATGTTGGCGCTCGTCACTTGCTCCTGCACCGCGCAGGCGAGCACGAAGGGCAGGCCCTGCCCGCCATGATCGGGCGATGCGTTAAGCCCGATCCAGCCGCCCGCCGCATAGGCATCGAACGCCGCCTGAAAACCGGGCGGCAGCGTCACCACGCCATCGACCGCCGTTGCGCCCTGCTGATCGCCCACCCGGTTCAGCGGCGCAAAGACCTGCGCGGCCAGCTTGCCGGATTCCGCCAGAATCGCATCCACCATATCCGGGGATGCGCCTTCAAATCCCGGCAGCGCGGCCAGCTCCTCGATGCAGGCGATGGTGTCGAGCAGAAAACGCTGTTCCTGAACGGGTGGCTGATAGGTCATGCTTGGTCCTGTTCCCCGGTGCGGACTGCCCCTATAGCGAGGAAGATGGGCAAAGCCACTGACGAGATGACGCGGTTGCAGGCCGCCGACGATGCGGGCATCGCCGAAGCCGTGCGGCTGCTGGCCGGTGGCGCGCTGGTGGGGCTGCCGACCGAGACCGTCTATGGACTGGCGGCCGACGCCGATAATCCGCGCGCGGTGGCGAAAATCTATGCCGCCAAGGGCCGGCCATCCTTCAACCCGCTGATCGTGCATGTGGCAGACCGGGCGATGGCCGAACGCTATGCCCGATTCTCTCCGCTGGCGGAACGGCTGGAGGCGATGTTCTGGCCCGGCCCGCTGACGCTGGTGCT
>DITZ01000087.1 GCA_002422985.1 Sphingomonadales bacterium UBA6171 | reverse complement strand
CCACCGCGATGTTGCTGACCCCACCCCCGGCCCCTCCCCTGAAGGGGAGGGGAGGAAGTTGGCGCTACACTCTCCCCTCCCCTTTAGGGGAGGGGCAGGGGTGGGGGCCATCCCCGAACACAAGGCCGGCACAATAATCGCGCCGCCAACCCCGGAATCACCCCGTCCACCGCCGTGTAACCGTGCCCGCCAGCCAGCCCAGCCCCACGGCCAGCGCCACCGCCATCAGCCCGTAGAGCAGCGGTCGTTTGTGGGCGAGAACGAACAGCTCGCGCTCAAAGCCGGACTTGTCGATGATCACCGGCGCCGAGGAATGCGCCCGCACCTGCCCATCGTCGATCAGATGAATTTCCACCCGGTAATTGCCCACCGGCACGGCCGAGGGAATGGTGATGCGCGCGCGATAGAGCACATTGTCTGTCACCTGCACGCCCAGCGGATGTTCCTGATAGAGATTCTGCCGGATGCGCAGATTCAGCAGCCCGTCCTGAAAGCGCGTGGTCGTTTCGGGATCAGCGGCGGTCGCCGGCGACAGTTGCAGATGCTTCAGCCCGATTTCGTGGATGGCGGCATTGCGCTCGTCCAGCAGGTCGCGCACCGGCTTGGTTGTTGCCACCGCATAAAAGCCCGGCGCACTTTCAAAGCGCAGCGCCTGGGTGTTCACCCAGATGCCGGCCACCCGTTCCTTCTGCCGGATCGTCAGCGGTTCGACGGGGCCGCGCAGCACCACGGCAATACCCGGCGGATCGGCCGGCGCGCGGCCGCCGGGATATTGGATGGCACCGAAAATCAGCAGCTCCGCCCCGGCAAAACGATAGGAAATGTCGATCCGGCTCTGCGACAGATCGGTCACCAGCCGCGGCTGCGCCGTCAGCGGCGCGGCCAGCGCCAACAGCAGGAGGGCCGGCCAGCGCATCAGCCGGTCGCCAACTGGATGGAAAACAGGTCGGCCGGCGTCCAGGTCAGCCCCACCAGCAGGCGGATGGCGACCCCCAGCACGATCAGCGCCAGCAACAGCCGCAATTTCTCCGCCGGCAGCTTTTGCGCGGCGCGCGCGCCGAATTGCGCGCCGACGACGCCCCCCACCAGCAGCAGCGCCGCCAGCACAATATCGACCGACTGGGACTGGCTGGCGTGCAGCAGCGTCGCCACGGCCGTCACCAGCACGATCTGGAACAGGCTGGTGCCCACCACCACGCCCGCCGACATACCCAATATATAGAGCAGCGCCGGCACCATGACGAAGCCGCCGCCCACCCCCATGATGATGGTGAGCACACCCACCGCCGCACCGATGGCAAAGGGTGCCAGCGGCGATATATAGACGCCGGACCGGGGAAAGCGCATCCGCCAGGGCAGGGCCGCCACCAGCGGATGGTGCCGCCGGGCGCGCGGCGCGGGCGCGCCGCTCTGCTGGCGGCGCAAGGTGGTGATCGCCTCTTTCAGCATGATGGCGCCCACACTGCCCAGGAAGATCACATAGATGATGCCGATGGTGACATCGATCTGCCCCAGCGCTTTCAGCCAGCGAAACAGAAAGGAGCCGATAACCGAGCCGAACAGCCCGCCCGATGCCAGCAGCGCCCCCATCTTCACATCCACCTGCCCGCGCCGGTAATAAGCGAGCGCGCCCGACACGCTGGAGCCGGTGACCTGCGTGGCCGACGACGCCACCGCAATCGCCGGCGGGATGCCATAGAACATCAGCAGCGGTGTGGTGAGAAAGCCCCCGCCCACGCCGAACATGCCCGACAGGAAGCCCACCACCCAGCCCAGCGCCACGATCACCAGACCGTTGACCGACATTTCAGCAATCGGAAGGTAGATATACACGCCCCGACCTTAGGCCGTGAAAACGGCAGGAAAAAGGGCACACTTGCCCAAAATGCCCATAATCGGCCAATGGCAGCGCCATGACAGCCATTCACATCATCGGCGGCGGTCTCGCCGGATCGGAAGCCGCCTGGCAACTGGCTGAGGCCGGCCTGCCCGTCGTGCTGCACGAAATGCGCGGGCACCGCATGACGCCCGCGCACCAGACGGACCAGCTGGCCGAACTGGTCTGCTCCAACAGCTTCCGGTCGGATGATGCGACCTATAATGCGGTCGGCCTCATCCATGCGGAAATGCGGCGTCTGGATTCGCTCATCATGCGCGCGGCCGATGCCGCCGCCGTGCCCGCCGGCTCGGCGCTGGCGGTGGACCGGGACATGTTCTCCGGCGCGGTGACAGCGGCGCTGGAAAGCCATCCGCGCATCAGCGTGGAACGCGGGGAAGTGACGGCACCCGATCCAGACTGGGCGCACAGCATCATCGCCAGCGGGCCGCTCACGTCGGACGCGCTCGCCGATTTCATCCGCCGCCACACCGGCAGCGCGCATCTCGCCTTTTTCGATGCGCTGGCCCCCATCGTCCACACCGACAGTATCGACATGTCCATCGCCTGGCGGCAATCCCGCTATGACAAGAAGGCGGATGGCACGCTGCACGCCCCCGGCGAGGGCGATTATGTGAACTGCCCGATGGACAAGGCGCAATATGCCGCCTTTGTGGCCGCCCTGCTGGCGGGCGAAAAGACCGGCTTCAAGGAATGGGAGGCCGACACCCCCTATTTCGACGGCTGCATGCCCATCGAGGTGATGGCGGAGCGCGGACCGGAAACGCTGCGCTATGGGCCGATGAAGCCCGTGGGCCTGCGCAATCCGCGCGTGCCCAATGCAAAAGACCCCGGCATCGGCAGCCGGCCCTGGGCCGTGGTGCAGTTGCGGCAGGACAATCGCGCCGGCACGCTGATGAACATTGTGGGGTTTCAGACCAAGCTGAAACATGCGGAGCAGGTGCGGATTTTCCGCTCCATACCAGGGCTGGAAGGGGCCGAGTTCGCGCGTCTTGGCGGCCTGCACCGCAACAGCTTCATCCGCTCACCCGTGTTGCTGGATCAGACGTTGCGCTTGAAAAGCGATCCGCGCATCAGCTTCGCCGGGCAGATTACCGGCTGCGAGGGCTATGTTGAATCCGCCGCTGTGGGGCTGATGGCCGGGCGTTTCGCCGCGGCGCGGGCGCAGGGCCGCGAGCTGGCCCCGCCACCGCCCGAAACCGCGATCGGCGCGCTGCTGAGCCACATCACCGGCGGCGCGGAGGCTGACAGTTTCCAGCCGATGAACGTGAATTTCGGCCTGTTCCCGCCGCTGGCGGGCGGGCGCAAGGGGCGGGAACGAAAGGCGGCGCTGTCGGCGCGGGCGGCGGCGGCGCTGACCGGGTGGCTGGGCGGTTCTTAGCCGCTGACCCTGACCCACGGCCCCTCCGTACAAGGGGAGGGGAGGAGGTAGCGCAAAGCCCCCCCTCCCTTTCACGCTCCCCCCTCCCCTTGCACGGAGGGGCCGGGGGTGGGGGCGCGCCTCTATGCACGACCCCGCGAAATCACCCCGTCAGAACCGCGTACGAACCGTAACCCCAAAGGTGCGCGGCTCACCCAGGAAGTTGCCGAACAGCGTTGTGGCGTTGGGCCCGCCCCGCGCCGTTTGCGCCCAGGTGCCGGCGCCTTGCAGCGGGGCGTTGAAGCCGACCTGCGAATATTCCTCGTCCAGCAGATTCTGCACCCAGGCCTCAACCGACCATTTGCGTTCATTGCCATTCAGCCCGACCCGCGCGTTCACCACCAGAAAGCCGGGCTGCGCCTTTTCGGGGAACAGGTCAGACCCGGTGTTGATGGCCGACTGATAGCGATAATCGACATAGAACAGCCCGCCCAGATTATTGCCCAGATCCGGCGTCCAGGTAACGGCACCCGTCACCACATATTCCGATGCGTTGGACATCTGCTGGCCGGGCAGGTTGAACAGGGTCGGCGGCATGGGACGGCCGCCGATGCCCACCAGATTGTCGCGATATTTCGACTTCGCCACCGTCAGGCCCATGTTCACCGCCAGCGCCGGCGCCGGGAAGGCGGTCGCTTCCAGCTCGACACCGGTGGAGGTCACACCGCCGGTCACCCGGTCTGCGTCGCAGGCACCGGTCTGCGCGGCATTGCCCAGGAAATCGCCGTCTGCACCGTTCAGATCATCGCGGCAGGATTGCACATTTTCCACGATGAAGTTGGTGCCGTTGAAGGTGTTCAACTGGAACTGATCGAACACGGAGCGGAACGCCGCCACATTCAGGCGGAACTGGCGCAGGTCCAGCTTGGCCCCGATTTCGAAGCTGTTTACCGTTTCCGGCTCGAACTTCAGCGCATCCATCGTGACGGCGGTCGGGTTCAGCGCGGAACGATCGAGGTTGAAACCGCCGGCCTTATAGCCCTTGGAATAGGAGCCATAGGTCATCAGATCCGGCGTCACCTTGAACGCCAGCACGGCGGTGCCGGTCCACTGGTCTTCCGCCTTGCGGCTGGAGTCCGTGAAATTGTCGATCTGGTTGATGACGCAGGGCAGGGTTGCCAGTGCCGCATAGGGGGAGGCGGCAATTGCCGCGCACAGCGTGTTGTTGCCGTTCAGCGACATGTCCAGGGTTTTGCGTTCGTTGGTATAGCGCGCGCCCAGCGTCAGGCTCAGCCGGTCCGGCACCAGCTCCACCACATTGTGCGTGAAGAAGGCATAGTTGCGGCTGTTGTGATCGAATGTGTCGAGCTCCATGCCGCGCCCGTTCAGCGTATCGGTCGGGCGGCCAAGCGCGGCGGCGATGGCCTCATAGCCGGGGAAGGTTGGCAGCGAGAGGCGAACGAGGGCGTTCGCATAGCGCATATAATCCTTGCCATAGCGCAGCGTGTCCTGAAGATTCAGGTCCTCGTTGGAGTAGTAGGTGCCCACCAGCCAGTCCAGCCGGTCGTCAAAGGCGGTGCCTTGCAGGCGCAGTTCCTGGCTGAAGGTCTTGAAGCTGCGCTGCTGGCCGGCGCGCTCCAGCACGTCCAGGC